>OMZX01000027.1 GCA_900315665.1 uncultured Eubacteriales bacterium | reverse complement strand
CCCGGCACATGGCGGGCTGCTTCTGCTACGGCTTCCACATCGACAGTGGCTGCGATGTTCGTACCGCAGTGGCAGACAAATACACCGATTTTCTGCATATTCTCTTCTCCTTTCCCTTACTTCGTATACTTTCTGAATGCACTGACGATCGCCTGCTGCGGCAGATCCGGATCAAGCTTCGCCGGTACATCATCAGGCTTTAAGTGGTTCATATCCTGCTGCCGCTCCACCGCGAGACGAATCGCCTCGACGAGCTTTGCCGGCTCTACCTGTCTCGGGCACCGCTCGATGCAGGCCATGCAGCTTAAGCACATGTAGATGGATTTCGAAGCCATGAGCTTCTCGATCTCACCGTTCTCCACCATCGAGACGAACTGGTGCGGATGGTATTCCATCGCATCGTAGTTCGGGCAGGTCGCGCTGCAGCGTCCGCACTTCATGCACTTCCGCGGGTTCACGCCGCTGATCGCGAGAATCTCGTCCTTCGTGACTTTATAATTCGATGCCATCAGCCTGCCTCCTTTCCGGTCGCCTTCTGTTCACAAGCACATGCTGCTTCCTTCGTGCCGAAACCAGCTTCTCTTCTGGTAAATCCGGCTTCAGCAAGTGCTTTGTCGGCTTCCTCTTTGACGTCCAGCGCTTCTGCAAGAAGCTCTGTAAAGTACTTAACCTGAACACCGGTGCCCTCTGCATGCTTTTTTAGATTGTAATAGCAGAGCGGGCATGCCGTAATGACGACATCAGCGCCCTGGGCTTTAGCATTTGAAAGGATCGCCTTCACGCGCTTCTCGGGGATCGTATCGTCCTCCATCGTGAGGTACCCGCCGCAGCATTCATTACGCTGTGCGTACACAACCGGGGTTGCACCGATCGCGGCGATCAGGTCCTCCATGATAGTCGGCTTCTCGGGGTTGTCCATCGCCATCACCTTTGACGGGCGGAGGAGCAGGCAGCCATAGTAGGCGCCGATCTTCTGGTCTTTCAGCGGCTTCTTGACGGCGGCCTTCAGCTTGTCGTAGCCGACGACGTCGCGGAGGAGCTCAAGGTAATGGATAACGTTTGTCTCGCCGTGGTATTCGATGCCATCGGCCTTGAGATAATTGTTGGCCTTCGAGATGATGTTCTCGTCGGTCTGCATGTCGTGGTTCACCTGCTTGATGACGTTGTGGCATGCGGAGCAGAGCGTCACGAGTGTGCCGCCGTTGTCCTTTGCGTAGGCGAGTGCGCGGATACTGGAAAGGCGGATCGCGATTTCATCGCGGGAGAGCGGGTATACGCCGCCACAGCACTGCCACTCCGGGATTTCCGTGAGGGGCACACCGAGTGCGGCTGCCACGTCGCGGCCGTACTGGTCGAGATCCTTTGCTTTGTTCTTCAGCGTACAGCCTGGAAAATAGTTGTATGTCATGTCTATGACCTTTCTGTTTTGGCTGGCCCTTGCGGGAGCTGGCCGAAAACGCGGATGCACGACGCCGGAAGGCGAAGGGGCATCCTAGCTCACGCTCGAAAGTCTTAGCGCTATCCGGGTGCTCCAGTCGGGCCGGCCCAATTCAGGAAAAGCCTTGAACGGGCTTTTCCTTCAATGGGCCTAGAAAATCCGGGGTTGTAACCCGGATTTTCTACCTCGACTGGATCACCCGGCTAGCTGAGACTTTCGGCTTTATGTTCGTACGGATGCCCCTTCGCCTTCCGGCGTCGTGCATCCGCGCTTTCAGCCAGCCCCCGCAAGGAGGTTTTGGCTTACTTTACGATAAAAGCCTTTTGAACGTGTAATAAACTCACTGAACTAATCTTCGATATTCTGATATTGAAAAAGTGGATTGATAATTTTCCTTCGATATCGTCCTTAGTTTAAATCATCTTTTCAGGATGAAATACCTCATCGAACTTTTCCGGTGTCAGGAAGCCAAGCTTTACACAAGCTTCTTTGAGAGAAATATTCTCTCTGAAAGCTAGCTGTGATGTCTTTGCCGCATTTTCATATCCAATGTATGGGTTGAGCGCGGTTACGAGCATCAGGGAGTTGTAGAGGTTGTGGTGCATCTTTTCCTTGTTGGCGGTGATGCCTACGGCACACTTTGCATTGAAGGAGAGGATGGATTCTGCAAGGAGTCTTACGGACTGCTGGAAGTTGTAGGCGATGACGGGCATGAAGACGTTCAGCTCGAAGTTGCCCTGGGTGGCGGCTGCACCAATGGCGGCGTCGTTTCCAAGGATCTGAACGGCTACCATGGTGACCTGTTCGCACTGGGTCGGGTTGACCTTGCCGGGCATGATGGAGGAGCCGGGCTCATTGGCCGGGATGGTGATTTCGCCGAGGCCGTCGCGTGGTCCGGAGGCAAGCCAGCGGACATCGTTTGCAATCTTCATCATATCGGCTGCCATGGCCTTTACAGCGCCGTGCGCGAAGACGATTTCGTCCTTCGATGTGAGGGCATGGAATTTGTTTTCTGCGGTCTTGAAGTCCTTGCCGGTGAGCTCGGAAACCTTTGCGGCGACGAGAGTATCGAAGCCCTTCGGAGCGTTCAGGCCTGTGCCGACAGCAGTACCGCCGAGTGCGAGGTGCTTAAGCGGATCAAGACTTAGCTTTACGAGCTGGACATCTCTTTCAAGAGATGTGCGCCAGCCGCTGATTTCCTGTGAGAAGGAGATCGGGACAGCATCCTGGAGATGGGTACGGCCGGACTTTACGATGCCTTCGTTCTCTTTTTCAAGCTTCTTGAAGGTTTCGATGAGGGTCTCTGCTGCCGGGATGAGCTTATCCTCGAGGGCAATGACAGCGGAAATATGCATCGCGGTCGGGAAGGTGTCATTGGAAGACTGGGACATGTTAATGTCGTCATTCGGATGGCAGAGCTTCTTTTGGGCGTGCTCATTGGCAACGTTCGCAATGACCTCGTTTGCATTCATGTTGGACTGTGTACCGGAACCGGTCTGCCATACGACAAGCGGGAACTCAGCATTAAGCTCACCCGCGATGACCTGGTCGGCTGCGAAGCTGATGGCTTCGAGCTTTTCGTCGGTCATCTTCTCTGGCTTCAGTTCGTGGTTAGCAAGGGCTGCTGCCTTCTTGAGGATGCCGAAGGCATGGATGATTTCCTTTGGCATCGTTTCGATCCCGACGCCGATCTGAAAGTTCTCGTGGCTGCGCTCAGTCTGCGCACCCCATTTATGATCCGCCGGGACCCTGACCTCGCCCATCGAATCATGCTCAACGCGATACTCCATCTTTGTTTCCTCCTGCAAAAACAAATCTGTTTCTCTTATTTATTGACGAATGCTTCTATTCTCTCTTTTCTATCAACACCATACAAAGCAATTCATCTTCTGTTTCATTAGAATAGTTTGCTTATGTATCGAATCTTTAAAGAAAATACAGAGCCTGTGTCAACAAATTGAGAATGTTAAATTTTTAACTTTGTGTTCAGCATGAAGTCTATCGCGCCTAGTGGTATTTGTCAAACTTTTCACATGCTTTTCCGTGCACTTTAAAAATACAATTAATCCCAGTAAAACCGTGGGCTTTCGAGGTTTTCGGAGATCCTAGCCGTTTATGTACATCTACTTATAGCCAAAGCTATATAGTTCCTTCCTTACAATTGATCATCGGCATAGAAATATTGGTCTGGTCTCAATTCTATGCTCTGAAAATTCATTATTTTCAGGCAAAGCATAGAATTTTCCACCAGGTCTCATTTTCTATGCCAATTTTAATAGTCGTTTTTTTGCATTGGCATAGAATTTGCCTGGTTGTCCATATTTCTATGCCAATGTATAAATATATTCGCAATGCTAATATTCAATTAGACATTCATTTGGCATAGTAATTGAGAGTCTCTTTCTTGTACTATGCCTTGTCCAAAAATTGAAGCAAAAATGAGGCATAGTATTGAACCTAAATGGCTTAATACTATGCCTCATCAAAAAAATCAAAAAATGAGCGGCATAGAAATTTGCAGGTACCCCAAATTTCTATGCCGTCTACATTAAATCCTGGTTAATTTCGTAATAATTCAGATCGTGCGCTTGATTGCGAGCAACCGCATCGGCTTTATGATGCACAGTGCCGCGACATCGACTTCAAATCGTCCTCTTGATTGCGATCAGCCGCATCGAGTTCAGGATGCAGAGGACGGCGACGCCTACATCGGCAAAGACGGCGGCCCACATGTTGGCGAGGCCAATGGCACCGAGTATGAGGATGAGGGCTTTTACGAAGAGAGCGAACACGATGTTCTGGGTGGAGATGCCGACGGTTTTTCTGGCAATGCGGATTACCATCGGGATTCTCAAAAGATCATCGTCCATGATGACGATATCGGCGGCTTCGATTGCGGCATCGGATCCCATGGATCCCATCGCAATGCCTACATCAGCGCGCCGAAGCACAGGAGCGTCGTTGATACCGTCACCGACGAAAGCTAGGAATTTCTTCCGATTACCTCCAGTTTCTAGCTGCTTGATCAATCCGTCTACCTTCGATACCTTGTCCTGCGGCAGAAGCTCTGAATATACTGTGTCGATGCCGAGCTCTTTTGCGACAGCTTCACCAACCTGCTTTCGGTCGCCGGTCAGCATGACGATTTCCCGGACGCCCTCCTGCTTCATCTCGCGGATTGCCTGTGCTGCATCCTTCTTCACCATATCCCGGATAAAAATGCTTCCATAAAAGTGGCCATCCACTGCGATATACACAACCGTCGCTGCTTGATTTTCCGATTGCATCCACTCTCTTTGTACAAGTCCATCATCTGCCACAGTTCTTGCACTTATTTGATGTGTATCCGTATCCGGCATTTCATTCTCAGCTACGCCCATTGAAGCTTCATCTGCTGTTTGCTTCAAGCTATCTTGATAAGTGATTCCCTGCGCTTCCATGAGCTTGCTGTTCCCCGCAAGGATGGTATGCCCATCCGCCCTCGCGATGATGCCCTGGCCGGAGACATTGTCCGTGTCCACCGCGGTTTCACCGATCTTCTCGTCCGGGAACTCTATTTTCAGTTCGTTTCGGATGGATACCGCGATTGGATGGGTCGACATGCCTTCAGCGATTGCGGCCGCATGCAACAGCTCCTGACTGGAAACGCCATCAACCGGATTGACCGCTGATACGACGAAATTGCCTTCTGTCATCGTGCCGGTCTTGTCCGATACGACAGTATCGAGGCTTGCCATCAGTTCAAGATAGTTCGAGCCCTTCACAAGCACGCCATTGCGGGAGGCCGCGCCGATGCCGCCGAAAAAGGCAAGCGGTACGGAAATCACGAGTGCGCACGGGCAGCTGATGACAAGGAAGGTGCAGGCCCGGTAAACCCACGTTTGGGGATCCCGCGTGATAATCGATGGAATGATGGCCAAAGCTAGCGCCGCGTAGACGACTATCGGCGTGTAATAGCGAGCAAACCGTGTGATGAAATTCTCGGTCTTCGATTTCACTTCGGAGGCATTCTCCACAAGCTCGAGAATCTTCGAGACCGTGGAATCTTCAAATGCTTTCTCCGCCCGCACGCGAAGCAGTCCTTCGCCATTGATGCAGCCGGAAATGATCTGGTCGCCGGCATGTACGGACCGCGGTACCGATTCGCCGGTAAGTGCCGCCGTGTTCACCATCGAATCACCGCTCAGCACCACGCCATCAACCGGAACCTTTTCGCCCGGCTTCACGATCAGCGTATCGCCGACCTCGACGTCATCCGGATCAACCTCCTCGACGGTACCATCCTCCCGCTCCACATTTGCGGTCTCCGGCACGATATCCATGAGGTCCTTGATTGACTTCCGGGACTTCCCGAGCGCGTATTTCTGGAACCATTCACCGACCTGATAGAAGGCCATGACGGCGACTGCCTCGGAATTTTCACCGGTCACAAACGCACCGATCGTTGCGACGAACATGAGGAAGGATTCATCAAACGGCTGCCGATTTTTGATGCCGAGTAGCGCCTTTCTCACCACATCGTACCCGCACATGAAATACGGAACGAGATACACGATGAAGCTCACCAGCCGGTTTTCAAATACTACCGGCAGCATGCCCGTCTTATCGATGATCATCATTGCAAAAAACACGATAATCGATGCAATGATTCTGTTCAGCTCTTTCCGAAGCTTTGGTTCCATATTTCCTGTTCCTCTTTTCGTCCGTTCCTTTTAGAAATTTATGTGCTCTGCTCCATCTCAGAAGCTTTGCGCAGTTAACTTTTTAATCTGACTGTAGATACATTCACCAAGTCCGAGTCTGCTTGTTCACTATTACTTGCTTATCGGATACCAATTAATATGGCAAGTCGTTCACATTTGCTTTCAAACTTCCACTGAAAAGTCCGGCTCGATCTTCTTACCGGTCTCGATGGATTCCTTCAAGATCGCATCAAACCGGTCATCTGCGGCGTCAAGTGTAAACTTCTGCATCATGAAATTCACCTTCGCATCATTTACGCCGTCTAGCTTCTTGATCGCATCCTCCACCTTCGCTGCACATGCTGCACAATCAATGTCACACTTAAACTTCTTCTTCATAATCTTCTCCTTTTCCGCCGGCTTCCTGCCAATGCCTACATCTTTTGTCCATCCGAACGTCAGCTGCAGGCTATACCTTTGCAATCTCCCGGATAACATTTCCGGGACTTCACATCTCCCGGAGCAGCTTTACTCTTCAATATGCTCCTTGCCCATCGCGATGATCGTCTTCACATGATTATCGGCAAGTCCGTAATACATGGCTTTTCCATCACGCCTAGCGCTGATGAGCTTTGAGCTTCGTAAAATCTTAAGCTGATGAGAAATCGCCGACTGATTCATCTCAAGATCCTCGCAGATCTCCGTCACATTCTTCTCACCCTCAAACAAATCATAGAGAATCTTAATTCTCGTCGAATCTCCGAAGATCTTAAAGAGCTCCGCCAGGTCACAAAGCTCATCCTCCGAAACGTTCTCGATGATATGATCGATTCTGTTTTTGTCGTATACCTTGTCCGGCATCATGACCTCCTTCCACTGACATTTCATCATGCTACGTGATTCATGCAGTCCTTCTATTTTTACGTAATGTAAGCATTGCTTGTATCTGTAATATCAAGATGGTCGCATGAATCATTCATCATATGAATATATTATCATATATTCACTATAATACAAGCCATTTACCGGAAATTTCTTCAATAACTTTTCAGCATAAGTTTTCAGTACGATAATCCGGCAAAAAATAGCGATAGGAGTTTGTCTTCGGGAGATGAGAAATTCCAATATTCGTGACCGGATCGAAGCGGAATTCGTGAAGAGCGGCAAGTATGCAAAGCTCCCGACCGAGGACTTGGCAGTATGGCTATTCCTTCTTCTGTTTCTGGTCTTCCTCCAGCCATCCTTTAATCGGTGTGAAGCAGATCTCGCAAAGTCCGTCCGAGATGGAAACCGGAATCGTATCATCGAAGTGATATGTCGTGATGTCATCATCTTTATAGAATAAATAGACGATCACCGATTGCTTCTTCGGATCGATCAGCCAGTATTCTTTCACGCCTGCTGCCCGATACTTGTTAAGCTTTAGAAACGCATCCTTTTGTCTCGAGGATGGTGAGATCACCTCCGCGACAAACTCCGGAGCACCGAAAACACGACCTCCGCCACTGATCTGATCATGATCACAGCAAACCAGCACATCCGGCTGCACCATAGTTTTCATGTCCTTATCAAGCTGAACATCAAAGGGCGCAACGAAGGGATGACAAGGCATACCATGCTCAAGCGCGCAGGCCATCAAGCGATAACATAGATACGAAACGACATCCTGATGCATGCTTCCGGGACTATCCATCTTGAACAGTACGCCGTCAATCAGCTCATATCTCTCATCCTCCGGCAGCGCAAAGTAATCCTCGATCGTATACTCTCCCTGCTTTTTGCCGCTGAAGGATTCATCTGGCTTCAGTGCATTGCTGCCATAAGTGATGCTTTTTTCTTTTAGCTCCGTACCAGAAGTGCCTGCAGCATAGTCATGCTTCTGAGGCTTTCTATCTAATACAGCAGTCAACTTCTCGATCGTTACCTGACGGGGACTATCTGTCGCTCCACTGAAAAGCTTTTTCAAGGTGCTGAGCGGAACATCAGAAAGCTTCGAAAGTGTTTCAAGCGAATAGCCATATTCCTTCTTTTTCTGTTTCATTTCTTCCAGGGTCATGATGTTTTCCTCCGGGTAAGAGCTTCACTCTGTCTATCGTTCATACCATATTTGTCTTTAATGTCTTAATGGTACTTTTATGATACTTTATTGGCACTTATCTGTCAACAATATTATTTTTTAAAAAAGAAGCTGCCGCACAAACGTGCGGCAGCCCCTGTTATAAATGCATTCTAAAGATTATCTCTGTACTCTAGCGCCTGCGCCGGCCATGAGTGCTTCTACTTCCTTCTTTGTTGCCATGGAGGTATCGCCCGGTGTAGTCATTGCGAGAGCACCGTGTGCAGCACCATAGTTCACTGCCTTCTCGGCATCACCTGTGGTCATGAGGCCATAGATCAAACCGGATGCGAAGGAATCGCCGCCACCGACACGATCCATGATTTCGAGACCGTTGTAATCATGTGCCTTGTGAATCTCGCCGTCTGCCCAGCAGAGTGCGGACCAGTCGTTTACCGTTGCGGTATGAACGGTACGAAGTGTCGTAGCAACAGCCTTGAAATTCGGATAGGTCTTCACAACCTCTTCGATCATCTTCTTATAGCCCTCGACATTAAGCTTCTTAAGAGATGCGTCCTGTCCCTCAATCTGGAAGCCAAGGCACGCTGTGAAGTCTTCCTCGTTACCGATCATGACATCGACATACTTTGCGATTTCCTTGTTAACCTCCTGTGCCTTTGCCTGGCCGCCGATTGCAGACCACATGGAAGGACGATAGTTCAGATCATAGGAAACAACTGTGCCATACTTCTTAGCCGTCTTGATGGCTTCGATGACGGTCTCGGATGCCTGCTCGGAAAGAGCCGCATAGATGCCGCCCGTATGGAGCCAGCGAACACCAAGCTCACCGAAGATATAATCGAAGTTGAAATCCTCAGGCTTTGCCTTTGAAATCGCAGTGTTTGCACGGTCAGAGCAGCCTTTCGCGCCACGGATACCGAAGCCGCGCTCTGTGAAGTTAAGACCGTTTCTGCATACACGGCCGATACCATCGGTCGGGAACCACTTGACAAGATCGGTATCAACACCGCCCTGCATCATGAAATCCTCTACGAGATGACCAACCTCATTATCAGCAAGCGCCGTGATAACTGCGGTGTGAAGGCCGAAGCATTTCCGGAGACCACGAACGACGTTATACTCTCCGCCGCCTTCCCATGCACGGAACTGTCTTGCGGTTCTGATTCTGCCCTCACCCGGATCCAGACGAAGCATAACCTCGCCGAGAGAAGCGGCATCGTACTTGCACTCACTTGCTGGTCTTAAATTTAAATCCATAGTACCCTCCATACTTAAAAATATACACATCCGGTAAACCGGTACGCTTATCGGTCCAATGCCGACATCAGGCGGCCGCCCGGAGGTTATTCGAAATTTGTGTAAGCGTTTTCACACGACTCACAGTATAACACATCTGCCATATATTTAACAAGTACGTTTCACGAAATTTCAGTTCACATCTCGTTCATAATTTGTTTAAAAAACGTTTACAGGAAAAACATAGATTATTCACGATTGACTTTTACTATATAGCCATGATAACAAAAGAAAACAGTTATCTTTGAAACAGATTTTTTTCATAATACTCGGCCGGGGATCGGAAGATTACCCGGCCTCCTCCCTTTTAAACAGGAATTTGTGACACCGGGGACGGTTCTCTCTGTCAGCTTTTTTGTCAAGAAAGTCGGCACAAACAAAATGTGCCTAAAAAGCTGACAGAGAGAACCGTCCCCGGTGTCAGCTTTTCAAGAGGTGAAGTTTTTCACGTTTTGTCTGGTGATTTTGTAGTAGTCCTTGTAGATGTATTTTCCATTGATGAGGCCGAAGTCGGAGAGATCTTGACCAAGTGCTAGACGGATGGTGAGAGCGGCCATGGCGTCGGCCTGTCCTTTTTGGTCGTTGTAGACAGTGCCAGCCATCGAGCCGTTCACGACTGCTTCGAGCCCGGGGGTTGTACCATCGATGCCGAAAAAGACAGGATAGTCTGTCGCCGTGATATTCTTCTGATCATAGGCCGCGATGGCACCGAGTGCCATTTCATCATTGTTTGCGAGAATCAGTTCGATTGCACTTCCAAACTGATCGATCAGCTGTGAAACCTGATTTGTAGCCTGTGCACGATTCCAGTTCGCGATACGATAGCCTAACTTATCAAGAGAAACGCCCTGATCCAGCATCGTGTTCACAGCATTGTCCGTACGAAGGATGGCATCCTGATGCCCAGGCTGCCCCTCCAGCACGACATATTGGATTTTTCCATCCCGATTTCTGTCTACACCCTCATGTGCCGCACAAAACTCCGCTGCCAGCTCTCCCTGATACACACCCGACTGCTTCGCATCTGCACCGATATAGTAGAGCCGGTCCCAGCGCATGAGATCCTCCTCTACCGGTTCACGATTAAAGAAAATGACCGGCACATTGGCTTCCTTTGCCAGTTGGATGATATCCGACGGCGCTGTCCTGTCCACAAGATTGATGCAGAGCACATTACATCCGCCATCAAGAAGCTCTGAAACCGCATTGTCCTCCGTCTGCTGCGCATTCGCCGCATCCCGCACCGTGCAGGTAAACGTCACACCTTCCGGCGTCTTCGCCTTCAGATCATCCTTAAACTTCGCAAGCATTTCACTTAAAAACGTATCATTCTGGTCATAGACCACGACCCCGACATTGATATTCTTCGGTGCCTCCGCTACAGTCTGCCCGCACCCAAACACCGATGCAATCAAAAGCGTCAGCAGAACCAGCTGCCATATCAGTTTTTTTACATTTATTTTCTGATTATTCATATTTTCCTCACGACGATGTCTGGGAGAACAGCAGGAACTGGTTCTGCTCGGAAAACATCGTATCCCGCCGGACGACCGTGAACTCTGTCGTTGTGCTCTTTAATTCATGGAAAGGATTCTGGAGCCGCGCTGCCATCTCCTGCATGCTTTCGTAGCCAACACTCATCTCATCCGGTACCACGAGACACTGTACTGCATTCTGGTCAAGATAAAACGCTGCCCTTTCCGAGTTTGCAATGCCATATACCAGCGCGCTGCCGACGGCACCATTCTTCGCCGCCTGGCCAGCTGCCTCAAGGCCTTTAGCATTGAGACAGACGATGATATCCACATCACTCTGATGCTTAATGTGATCTGTGATCCACTGCGGATCCGTCACGGTTAGATCAAACGCTACGTTATAGTCCTGTTCCGCAAGCGCTTCGATGAAGCCCTGCCGTCGAAGCTTCGCACGACTTGTATCCGGCGTATCCTCGATGATGCCGAGCTTACGCCCATTGAGCGACCCGTCATAATCCTCGAGCACCGCATCGGCAAGTGCCGCGCCGAGTGCCTGTTGATCAGGCTCTACGACCGGAATCAGATCAGGACCGCTCTGCTCCATCGGATTTTCCGCGAGGCTGTCAGATTCGATCAACATGACGGGAATGCGCATCGCATAGCCTTCCAGCATAGACTTTGTATTTATGCCAGGTGCAGGTTTCACGATCACTGCTTCCGCACCGCCGGCGAGTGCCTCATCGATCAGGCGATCCTGCCCCGCCGCGTCCGGAATATCTGCCGTGTTCATGATGACCGGTGTGATGTTTTTCTCCAGCACCGCCTGACGGATGCCATAGCGGAGACTGTTCCAGTCATCATCACCCGAATTTTCGATGATCACCGCAACCTTCCGCATTTTCTTTGTCTGCCGGCTCTGGCTGAGTGACAGCATCGTGATGATGACAGCAAGCGCCAGCTCTGCCTCTGCGATGATGAAAGGGGAAAGATGTTTCTTTTTCATTACTGATTTCCCCCTTCCGAACGCATTGCTTCACTTTTATCTCGATTTATAGACCCGCTTTCTGCTTCGTGCTCTGAAATTTCCGTCTGCGAAGCCGGCGCCGCCGGCATTTCCGGAAGCTTGCCGCTTTCGAGCGCCACACGATTCTCCTCAGTGAACGGAATCGCCGGGATATGAATCGTCACGGTCGTGCCTTCATCCGGCTCACTCTTAACCGTCAGCCCGTACTGCTCGCCGAAGAGAAGACGGATCCGGTTGTTGACATTGACGAGCCCGACCCCGGAGCCGTGCTTATGCACATGGTTCGAGTCGGTCAGTACCATCGCCGCCGTTTCCTCAGGCATACCGGTACCATTGTCCGAGATGCTAATGCTTACATCTTGTCCGTCGCGGGTGGCTTTCACGATAATTTCACCGTCGCCATCCATACCCTCGACACCGTAGTAGATCGCATTTTCAAGAATCGGCTGAATGATGAGCTTGATGGTGCAGCACTGAGCCACATCGTCCGGCAGGTCGAAGGAAACCGTAAAGGTGTCCTTGTAGCGGACCTTCTGGATGTTCATATAGCTCTCAGCGTGGCGAAATTCGTCCTGGACGGAAATGATATTCCGGCCCTTCGAAAGACTGATGCGGAGAAGCTTCGCAAGCTGGGAGATCATGTAGACGGCGTCATCATTTTTACCGCCCTCGATCATCCAGGTGATGGAATCAAGCGTGTTATAAAGAAAATGCGGGTTGATCTGCGACTGGAGCGCAGCGATCTCATTGCGGCGCTTTTCCTCCTGCTGCCGCACAATATCTGCCATGAGGTCGTCAATCTTTTCATAGCTTGCCTGAATGGAATGCCCGAGGTGCCGCACCTCGTCCGAACCGCCGATGTAGATAGACGGCTTTTCGCCGGCCTCATAGGCCTTCACGGATTCATTGAGACGTGTGATCGGGAGAGAAACCCGCCGTGCGATGAGACGGTTGACCAGCATAAGGGTCATCGCGATGAGGAGGATCACGAGAATCACGAAGTAACGGATGTTCAAAGTGCCGAGGCTGAAGGTGCTGTACGGGATCACACTGACAAGCTTCCAGCCCGTGTAGCCGATTGTCCGGACGACGACCTTCCGGTGGATACCTAGAAAGGTCTCGTCGTAGACGCCGTCTGCATACTGTGCAGCCGCCGTGCTGTTCTCCTCATACTTTCCGGACATGATCTCCATAAGATGCGGATGGTAGATGATCTTCCCGTCGCTGTCAGACAAATAATAGTACTGCCCGGTCCGGAGGCTGTTGTTCTCGGTCATCATCTGCATGATCGTGTAGTAGTTCATGTCGACGAGAAGTACACCCGTCTTCGGTACGCCGCCGTCCGTGAGGTCGACGGAACGGGACAGCGAGATCACCCAGTAGTAGCGGCCGGTCGTATCATCAAAGAGGCTCTGAACATGCGGCGTCGAAAAATGGAGGTTTTCCGGCTGTGAAATGGCCAGGCTGAACCACGATTGTGACGTGACGTCAGCATTGTCCTTCTCCTGTGCGATCGGCTCTGCTGCGATTAGGCGTCCGGATCGGTCATAGAGTGCGATGCTCACGAGGTTGTTTTTGTTTGCCTCGTACAGAAGGTTCATTTCCTTCCCGATGTTCTGACTCGAGATATCAACCTCGCGGATTGTATCGTAATAGATGGCATCGGAGATCTGCCGCATGTTTGAGAGGTAGGTCTCAAGATTTGTCGCACTCTGCTCCATGAGCTGCTCGGTGCTTGCGATCGTCGCGCCCTGGAAGACGCCGCTGAAACGTACGTAGAGGGTGACGCCGAGGATCAGCATAATGCTTACAGAGACGACGGTGAAGGTAGTCATCAGGATCCACTGGATTTTGTTTGGGTAGAGCTTCTTCAGCCGGTCACGTAGCTTCACGATTTTTCAGCTCCGATCTGTATTTCGATGGGGAGACGCCGTACTGCTTTTTGAAGACATAACTAAAGTAGTTGGCGTCGGTGTAGCCGACTTTTTCAGCGATTAAGTAGTTTTTGTCTTCGGTTTCGGTGAGGAGGCGTATGGCTTCTTTCATGCGGTATTCGGTGAGGTACTGGACGAAGGCTTTGCCGGTCTCTCGTTTGAAGACTGCCGAGAAGTAGGAGCTGGAGACATTGAGCACAGAACACATGGTGTCGACAGAGAGGTCGGGATCTTTGTATTCGGCTTCGATGTAGTCAATGGCTTTTCCGACGAAGGACTGGGTGGTCTGGGAGCGGTTTTCGGCGACTGCCTTCTGAAGAGCGAAGGCGGTATCCTGAAGCCACGGGCGGATAACGTCAGAGGTCATCTCGGGCAGCTCCCGATAAAGGTCGATCTGTTTTCCGAGAACAGTGTTCAGGTCGATGGCATTTTTCTGTGAAAAATGGTAGAGGAAGCCGGCGAGCTCCATGACCGTCGTCCGGTACTGATGAATCGTGCCGGATGGAATGAGCACATGGTCGACGTACTGGTCGACGGCGGTGTGCAATTCGTCCTCTGTGCCGAGCAGGATTCTTTTTTGCAGCTCCTGAAGGTAATCTTCTCCATTCTGCTCTGCCGTCGTGTTTTCCTTCGGCGCAATCTCACGGATGTTGATGGCACGGCTTGTGCCGTAGAGCACACGGTAGGACACGGCTTCACGGGCGCCCTGATAGGACTTCGACAGCTTCGTGAGGTCATCGACCGGGATGCCGACACCGGCGGTCACGACAGCGCCGATCGACTTCTGAATGTCGCGGGCAAAGCTGTTCCAAAGGTCTGTCACGACCTTGACCTTTTCTTCTGTATTCATCTGCATGATGACGACGGTGTCACCAAGGTACGTAAAGAAATGGCACCCCCAATGCTTGCCCACATAGTCTTCGGCTTCATGCTGCACGGAGAGAGATAGGAGCATCGGGTTCATACCGTCCGGGACGCGATGCGAGGAGGTGTGCAGGATGACACAGCAAAAGAAAGGACCATCCAATGTGATCTGGTAGTCCCGCATATCGGTTTCTACATTGTTCTTACCGGCAGTTCCTTCGATAAGTGCGATGTAGAAGTTCGCCTGCAGCACCGGAAGGCTTTCTTCATAATATTTCCGAAGCCTCTCGACGTTTCGTTTTTCGCTGTATTCTTCATCAAGCTCATGCTTCAGCTTTTCGAAGATCTTCGTGAGCTCGGGTGCGCTGATCGGCTTCGAGATGTATTCCTCGACCTCGAGGTGAATCGCTTCGCGGGCGTATTCGAACTCGTCGAAGCCGGTGAAGAGGAGGATCCGGATGGATGGGAACTCCTTCTTCAACTGCCTTGACAGTGTGAGGCCGTCCATGTAGGGCATCTTGATGTCGGTCATGACGATGTCCGGCTCATATTCCTCCGCGAGCTCGAGGGCCTTCACGCCGTTATGTGCGTAACCGACGATGTGGAAGCCGAGGCCCTCCCAGTCAATTTTGTTCATGATAACCTGGATGACCTCTTCCTCGTCATCCACCAGAAGTACTGTATATTTCTTTTCCATAATGCTTACATTAGTGCAAAAATCTTGGATCACTCCGAAGAATCTGATCGGCGTCTTCGATCGAGTTTCTATAGGTCTCGAAGAAGATGTGGTACAGGTCTTCGGCTTCTTTTTCAATGCCGAGGCGTTTCGGGATATTGCGGGTTACGTCGAACATCTCGAGGGCGATTTTCTGGGCGAGGGAGCGGTCGGAGAGCTTCATGAAGCCCATGAACTGGGAGTTGTAGGTGCGATCATTTGCGCACATTTTGATCCAGAGCTCGGAGAAGTCCTTCCACTCGGCGAGCAGAATGTCGTCGTGCTCGTCATGTAGAACGCCAAGGTCTGTGTAGTACTGGATGAGCTTTCTCTCAATCCGCTTTTTATTAAAAAAGGTTGTGGCGGGACGGCCATCGATGAGGATGTTCATCCAGGCACCGACGAAGTGGTCAGGGCGCTTACCACCGGAGATTCTCCCGGCGTAGCGTCGCTCCAGAATTTCCAAACGACGTTTGTCATCAGTGCTTTCCTGATTATCTACTAGCTTCTCCTTCAAGAGTTTTTCGCGGAGGTCAATGTCCTTTATTTCATAATAGTGTGCTGGCCAGTTCTCGAGGTATGCCGTTTCGTCCACTGTTTTATTTGTTTTTAATAGCATTTTTGTCCATTCCTAACGCATGATATTTAAGTTTTATTCTACCATAAATAAATGAGGTTGACATTTGGCATTTACCAATTATAATGTTCACAACTTAGTTTTTTATCCGAATAAATGAACAAGAAATGGAGAGGGCATATGAATACGAAATCCACTGAAAAGCAAACCATCGACTGGATGATCACGCTGGTTCCTTTTTTTCTGATCCTGATACTTTGTATTTTCTTTTTCTGTTTTCCGGATAGCTCCAATGCTGTCTTAACGAGCATTCGTACCTTCCTCGGGGATAGCTTCTCCGTGTATTATCTTTTGATTGGTATCGGCTGCGTCGTGATTTCTCTGTATCTGTCCTTTTCGAAATATGGAGACATTGTACTCGGAGATAAAGGGGCTAAACCGAAATACAGCTTCTGGGCATGGGGCTCGATGATGTTCACGGCAGGGCTTGCTGCGGATATCGTGTTCTATTCTTTCTGTGAATGGGTGCTGTACTGGGATGATCCGCATACCTTAGAGCTTGGTCGCAATATGGATTGGGCAAGCACGTTTACGCTGTTTCACTGGGGTCCGACGGTCTGGAGCTTTTATCTGGTGCTGGCGGTTGCGTTCGGATTTATGCTGCATGTGAGAAAGCGGACACGGCAGAAGTATTCGGAAGCTTGTCGGCCTATCCTCGGAAAATATACCGACGGACTCGCCGGACGACTCATCGATCTTCTCGCGGTTTTCGCACTGCTCGCCGGGACCGCGACGACCTTCTCTGTCGCAACACCACTTCTTTCAGAAGCCATCCGCGCCATCACCGGTGTAGGCATTAGCGATAAAAGCATCACAATTGCGATTCTCATCGTGACGTGCGTGATTTATACCTATTCTGTCATGAAGGGCATGGGCGGCATTTCGAGTCTTGCCAATGTCTGCACACTGTGCTTCTACGGTCTTCTTCTGTATGTGCTCTTTTTCGGTGGGCAGGCGAAGTTTATCCTCGAGACCGGGCTCTCTGCGATCGGTCGGCTCACGCAATATTTTCCGTCGCTTTCCACATACACGGATCCGCTTCGCGAGACAGGCTTCGCACAGAACTGGACGGTTTTCTACTGGGCATACTGGATGGTTTGGTGTGTTGCCGCGCCGTTTTTCATCGGTTCGATCTCTGAGGGGCGTACGGTCCGGCAGACGATTCTCGGCGGGTATGTGTTCGGTCTTGGCAGCACGTTTGTTAGCTTTATCGTGCTCGGAAATTATGGGCTCGGGCTGCAGTCAAAGGGTATCCTTGATATCGTCGGGCTTTACCGCGAGACCGAGAATCTCTACACGACGATCATCGAAATCATTCGGACGCTTCCAATGTCTACATTTGTGCTTGTGCTTTTGATCGTTACGATGATCGCGTTCTATGCGACGTCCTTCGACTCGATTGCACTGGTGGCTTCGCAGTACAGCTATCATGCCCTGCCTGAGGGTGCCGAGCCGTCCGGAAGGCTCAAGAGCTTCTGGAGTATCCTTCTCATCCTGCTGCCGGTTGCACTGATTTTCTCCGATAGTTCGATGGCGAATCTGCAGTCTGTGTCGATCATCGCGGCCTTCCCGATCGGGATTGTCATCGTGCTGATTATTGCCTCCTTTATGAAGGATGCGCGGGATTATCTTTCTGCCTAACCTGCGCAGAGCAAGGCCGTCCAAAAGAGCGGCGGTGATGGACTCGAAGGGCACCCTAACTCACGCTCGAAGGTCTAATCGCTATCCAGCCACATCGAACTGGGTCGGACCGATTCTGGAAAATTTCTGAAGAAATTTTCCGCCAGCGGTCCTAAGCTAGCGAAGACCTTCGGCTTTATGTTCGTACGGGTGCTCTTCGAGTCCATCACCGCCGCTCTTTCGAACAGCCTTGCTCTGCTTACGCTTTCACTCTAAGTCACCGACCACCAGCTCAGCTGGTGGTTTGTTCAGGCCCTAAAAAGGGCCGATTGCTGCACCGCCATAAGGCGGGATGTCGCAAGCGTATTACTGGTCCTCTACAAAGAGGTATCTCTCGAATCCTCTTTTTTAGAATCCTCGCTTTGCTCTTCAATATACTTCTTGATTGCAGCCTCTGTTACATTACCAATTGTCTCCACGTAATATCCTCTCGCCCAGAACGCTTTGTCCCACTTACTTTGCATATTTGGATATCTGTCATATATCATCAGAGTGCTTTTCCCCTTCAAGTATCCCATAAAATTTGAAATGCTTATCTTTGGCGGAATTATTACGCTCAAATGTATATGATCGATGCAAACCGCTCCTGAAATAATTGTTACGCCTTTATACTTACATAACGCTGTTATGATTTCCCGAACATCTTTCCTTAGTTGTCCGTAAAGTACTCTCTTGCGGTATTTCGGTATGAAAACAATATGATATTGGCATCGATATTTCGTATGTGATAAACTTAAGTTGTCCATTTGGACCGCCTCCTGTTTTGAATAAATTTGGCTTGCGACACCATTTTTATCCTATCACAGGAGGCTTTCTTATGACATCCTTAACGTTTCCACTTACTTCATTCTCCCCAGCATAGCTGGGGGATTAGACTTTTCATT
>OMZX01000037.1:37134-43073 GCA_900315665.1 uncultured Eubacteriales bacterium | reverse complement strand
TTATAAAAAGAGCCCTGTGTGGAGACCCACACAAGGCTTCTTTTTCGTCCTTTACTACCCAGTGGTTATCAATTGAAGTGGTTTCTCATTCCGCCTCCCATCGTGTCCTGAGACGCCGTGCCAATTGTACTTTCAATATCAGATATCTCCACACTTTCGCTGCTGTCGCCGACCTTCACGGTATATGTATTGCCGGTCTTGAGATCATCGGAGGAATAGATCACCATGTTGAATTTCTTTTCAGTACCGTCATCTTCATAGATGGTATTTCCGTCGGCATCCACAATCTCGATGGAGGTCCCGGCATCCTCTGTACTTGTCGTGTAGTATACGATGTAGCTCTGCGTAGATCCTTCCGAGAAGGTATCCGCCATTCTGCCGGACATGCCGGTTGTTAAAATTTCGCCACCCGTAATGACGCCGGTGCCATTGTAATCGATTGCACTATTGCCACTGTTTTCCGGTCCATAGACGATGATTGAACCGCCATTGATTGTGAGGTCGCCGTTTGAATCGATGCCATCGCCATCCGCATTGATCTTGAGTGTTCCGCCGTTGATGACAACCACTTCCTTTTTCTTCGCATCGATAACGATCTTGCCATCCTCGATCGTGCCGCTGAAGCGATACGTGCCTGCCTCTGTGATCGTGATCGTAGAGCCATCAACCTCGACCCCGTCGCCCTTTGTCTTAATGCTTCCATCCTGCACGGTGATGGTGGTTTCTTCTCCGGAGGTGGCGTCCTCTTCGTCGTTGTTATCTTTGTCAGCAACGCGATCTTGGTCGGTATCGGCATTGACGCCAGATGCATCGTCGTCAGACGATGGCTTTTCGTCCGTCGCCGTACTGTTTTCTGTCTGTGCATTTGCCGTGCTGTTAGATACGCTTGTTGTCGTAGTCTGTCCGCATGCTGCGAGGCTTATGGCCGATAACATTGTTACAATTGTCATATATTTCCGTTTCATTTTTCTTCTCCTGTTTTTTTGCTACGGCTTCCTCAGGGTCCAGCCGATTCATTGTTGACGAATATTACAGTTGCTCCGTCCGCTCGGGCATATGGCCTAGGGAAATTTCGAGGTTTCCGTTACGGGTGCGGATCGCATCGATCATCGCCTTCTCCCGGATACCATCCTTGAGCGTCACCTTGTAGATGAGCTGGTACATCGAGCCCATATTGACGGTCCGCACCTTGTCAAGTGCGGCGCCGTCGGTGTATTCATTAAAAATATCTGTAAATGCGTCCTGATAATCAAGATTCTCTGGAATCGTGATCTTCAGGAGCCGCTTTGACGCATCGCCACGGATCCATGGAAGCTGTGAAAGAAGCAGCATGACTGCACCGATGAGAATGGTAAAGAAAATCGCAAGTCCCGGATAGCCCATGCCGATTGCGAGGCCTGCTGCCATTGCAAGGCTTGCTGAAGCGACGCTGAAATCAAAAATTTTTTATTTTCTCACCCTAGGCATCGTAATCAAGCAAACTAGTAATAAACTATGCCATCTCTAAAGTTCAATTTTGGAAGATGGCATAGGATTTATGCACTCTCTTGATATTCTATGCCAGTTTCAAACCCACTTTTTCGCCAGTGGCATAGTAAAACCATATTTTTCATAAATCCTATGCCGGTTTAAAATTTTTGAACTAAAATGAGGCATAGTATGGAGGACAACACCTCTCATACTATGCCTTTACAGCATTTGGCCATTTTCATAAGGCATAGAATATAGCCAAAAATCTCTATACTATGCCTTTTTTCGTGTTACAGTGCAATCGGCTTTGCATCCGGCTCGATCGGGCAGACATAGCCGGATTTCGTCCGCTTCTCAAATTCAGCTTTCGCGGCCGCAAGAACCTCCGGCTTCTCATAGAGATCGACCGCTGTCACTGCGAGCACCTTGCCAGCCGTAAGAAGGGCTTTGTAGCCGATCGTGGAGCCGCCGGAGGAAACATTCTGCCAGCTGTGACCAGGTGCACCCGACACAAAGCCTGCGACATGAATCTGCGCCGTCGGCGTCTCCCAGGACACATCGCCGACATCCGTCGAGCCTGCCGAAAACGCTGTCGAATGATACAGTGGAAGCAGGAAATCATTCATCGGCTTCGTGCCATTCTCACTAAGCTCCTCCGCCCGCTCACGGATGTCCTCATCAAACATCGCACCATAGCCCGGCGCAGGCACGACCGGACACTGCTTGTGAATCTCCGTCGCAAGTGCCAGCTCCTCCTCCGTATAGGTCGGCACACCATTTTCAACGAAGTTATCATAGAGCGCCGTCTCCAGCACGAAATTCGGTACAAGCTCCGCTGTGCCGTCGATAAACAGCCGGTCATAGGTCGTCTCGGTCATCATTGCTGCACCGCCCGCGATCTTATCCACCCGCTTCAAAAGCTTGATGGAATCGACGACCTTATTCGCCCGCACCATATAAAGTACCTTCGCATGATCCTGCACGACATTCGGTGACACACCGCCGGCATCCAAAATCGCATAATGCACCCTACAGTCACTGGTCATGTGCTCTCTCAAATACTGTACGCCTGTGTTCATGAGCTCCACCGCGTCAAGCGCCGACCGCCCATCCTCCGGATCCCCGGCCGCATGTGCGGACTTCCCATGGAACGTATAAAGAATCTGAATCGACGAATTATTCGTGCCACTTGCCACCTCATTCACATCCTCCGGATGCCAGGTAAGCGCCGCATCCAGCTTCTTCCACACGCCATCCCGCGCCATGAACGCCTTGCCGGCACCGCCCTCTTCACCGGGACAGCCGAAGAAAATCACCGTACCCTCACGTCCCGTCGTCTCAAGATAATTTTTGATGGCAAACGCAGCCGCTAAGCTGCCTGCACCAAGCATATTATGCCCGCAGCCATGCCCCGGCGCACCCTCTACAATCGGCGAATGCTCCGGACACGCACGCTGCTGACTAAGCCCTGACAGCGCGTCAAACTCCCCAAGTATCCCGATCACCGGCTTCCCATGACCGTAAGTACCGGAAAACGCCGTCTCCATCCCGGAGATTCCCTTCTCGACCGCAAAACCACCCTCACGAAGCACCTTCTCATACAGCGCTGCCGACTTAAATTCCTTTAGTGACAACTCCGGATTCTCCCAGATCTCATCCGCCACACCCGTGAACAGCTTCGCATTGTCATCAATATATTTTTTGATATTCTCTTTTACTTCAGTCATAGAAAACCTCCCATACGCGATTTCCACTCAACGTGATGCGGGGATGGCCCCTGGAGAGGGCGCTCTTAATAATTATATTCGTTATAATACCTTGCTGAGGAAATCGCGGAGCCGTTCGCTCTTTGGCGCGCCGAAGATTTCCTGCGGTGTGCCCTGTTCGACGAGCTTTCCGTCCGCCATGAAGACAACGCGGTTTCCCACTTCGCGTGCAAAGCCCATCTCATGGGTCACGCAGACCATTGTCATGCCCTGCTGGGCGAGCTCTCGCATAACATCAAGCACCTCACCGACCATCTCCGGGTCAAGCGCAGACGTCGGTTCATCAAAGAGCATGACCTCCGGTTCCATACAGAGTGCCCGCACGATCGCGACACGCTGCTTCTGGCCGCCGGAAAGCTGTACCGGGTAAGCATCTGCACGATCATCGAGGCCGACACGCTTCAGCATCTCGTGGGCCTGTGCTTCCGCCTCCTCCTTCGTCTTATGCTTCACGATCATCGGCGCCAGTGTCAGATTCTCGAGAATCGTCTTATGCGGGAACAGGTTAAAATGCTGGAACACCATGCCCATCCGCTGTCTGAACTTGTCGACGTCTATCTTCTCATCCGTGATATCCGTGCCATCGAAGATAATGCTTCCATCGGTCGGCTCCTCGAGGAGGTTAAGGCTCCGGAGGAACGTCGATTTTCCCGAGCCTGACGGCCCGATCACGACCATACAGTCACCCTTATTGATCTCGATGTCGATGCCATCGAGTGCCTTTACCACACCATACTTGTAGTATTTTTTGAGGCCCTGGACCTTGATCATCACCTTGCCGGAAGTCGCGTTCATCGTTTCCAATCCGGTTTTCTCGCCGATGTAGGCATTGGCGGTATCGTTCTTCATATTATCGCTGGTCACTTTGACGCATCCTCCTCTCTACGATGGAAATTGCCTTTGATGTCGGATAGCAGAGGCAGAAATACAGGAAGGTCGCCATGAGAAGCGGCTCTGCGATGATAAAGGTCGCCGACTGGATCGACTTCACGTTGAACATGATATCCTGCACACCGATCGTATAGCAGACCGACGACTCCTTGATGATCGTCACGAACTCATTGGCGAAAGCGGGCAGCACGTTCTTAATCGCCTGCGGGAAAATAATTTCCTTCATCGTCTCTGACTTACTCATGCCGAGCGATCTTGCTGCTTCGGTCTGTCCCTTGTCGACGCCTTCAATGCCTCCACGAATGACATCACTCATGTAGCCACCGGAATTCAGTGCCAGTGCAACCGCAGCCGGGACGAACCGCTCGAACTGAATGAAGCCGAAGAAGGTAAACTTCGGAAGCGAGATAAAGCCAAACACAACATAATAAATGAGGAAAATCTGCACCAGTGACGGCGTACAACGCACGAACGCCACATAAATGCTCGCAAGGAGTTTCACCGGATTGAACCGTGCGATCCGGTCATAGTGCTTCTTTTTCTTGATGTCGTCGGTCTTGATTCTTTCGTAGCGTCTCAGGGGACGGACATCCGAAAGAAGCATTAAAGCAAGACCGAGTGCGAGCACGAAGCCGCATGCCACGGTCAAGGCCGCAAGAAGGACAGTAACCAAAAGGCCCTGTCCAAGCATCGGTAGGTACTGCCATAGCTTTGAAAAGTTTGCAGCGCTAATTGTCATAGCATTTCCCGCCTTTCAAGAAGGTTTTTCATGATTGATCCGGATGAACGACTTCATCCTTCACATAGAGCCATCCGATGGCAATTTACATGGAATTCGCCATCTTTCACAAGAGAAGGGCCGTCGCACGCCCGGTGCGGCAGCCCCATCTGCCCGGTCCATAAATCAGTCCTTTCGGGCACTCTTATAAATTTTCATATTTGTCAATCGATATTAGTTCGAAGCAGCCGTGGTCTCCTGACCATTTGCATCAAGCTGGCCCTCGTAAACATTGCCCTCATCAGAAGCAAGCTCCTGTGCCTCGGCGATGTACTGGTCCATCGAACCATCAGAAAGCGCGTTGTTGATGACAGCATTGACAGCAGCAGTCATCGCATCATTACCCTTCTTGATGGCGATTGCAGAGCCCTCGGAATCGTATGGAACATCCCACGCGATCATGAGCTCCGGATAGTTCTTGATGTACTGCTTTGCAACCGCTGTCTCGATAAATGCGCCCTCAAGCTTATTCGATACAAGCTCGGAAATAAGATCGGTTACCTTCGCAAGACCAATGATGTTCGCATCCGGCGTATTCTCCTCGGCAAGTCCCATCTGGATAGAGCCCGTCTGTGCGCCAACCGGAAGACCCTTGAACGCCGCATAATCCTTATACTTATCCTTATCCGCTGCACGGATCACGAAGCTCTGTCCGCCGGTATAATAGATATCGGAGAAATCGAAGCTTTCCTTTCTTTCAGGGCTCGGTGAGAAACCAGAAATACCGAGATCAATGTTTCCATTCTGAAGCTCCATCAGGATACCATCAAAGTCAATCGGTACCACAGCAAGCTCAAGCCCAAGATCATCAGCGATTCTCTGACCAAGTGCTACATCGAAGCCGGCCAGTGTCGGTGTACCATTCTCAACATGATAAAACTCATACGGCGCGAAATCCGGCGAAGTACCGATCGTCAGCGTTCCCTCCTTGATCGTCGTAAGACCATCCTTCGGAATATCCACGATCGTACCAGAACCCTCAGCAGCGCCCTCCTTCGTGTCAGAAGCTGCTGTTGTCTCCTCAGCTGCTGCCG
>OMZX01000037.1:8751-37112 GCA_900315665.1 uncultured Eubacteriales bacterium | reverse complement strand
GAAGAACCACCACAGGCTGCTAAGGATGAAGCCATCAGCACACCCGCCATCACAAGGCCTAACTTCTTTTTCATAATCTTCCTCCCTTTTATTGCAAACATTATAAATATTCATAATGCTTACATACTTTTGATGATCAATGAACAGATTATACAGCCAAAATGAAGAAAATCAATTTAAAGTTGCATTTTCTTTGATTTTTCATGCATATTTATACGAGCATAACCTCAGATTATATTCATTTTCTATTCATTTCATCATACAAAAAGAGGGCGACGGCATTTGGACACCGTTGCCCTCTTTCTCATATATACTATTCAATCCGAATAGCACTTTCAAGTGCTAAATTGCTATATCAGTCATAACTGAAAAGCCATTCTGTTCTGATGCGAAAACGCCTTTCATTTCATCGACTGACATACACCAGCCGTGAATGATCAGATGTTCAGGAGATCACTGTAAACCTTGAGTGCTCCCTCGGTGTCATGGGCGAGCACGCGCTTTGCGAGAACCTTGCCGAGCTGTACGCCCTCCTGGTCGAAGCTGTTCAGATTCCATACGAAGCCCTGGAACATTACCTTGTTCTCGAAGTGAGCAAGCAGTGCACCGAGTGTCTTCGGATTTACCTGATCACCGATGATGATTGAAGAAGGACGGCCGCCCTTAAAGTTCTTATTGAGGTTTTCATCCTCCTTGCCGCAGGCGAACGCAACGATCTGGGCGGCAACATTGGCACAAAGCTTCTGCTGGCTTGTGGAGCCCTGAATCGTATCATCCATACCGATCTGGTTGTGACGGAAGCCGACAAACTGAAGCGGGATGATATTCGTGCCCTGATGAAGAAGCTGATAGAAGCTGTGCTGACCGTTCGTACCCGGCTCACCGAAGATGACCGGTCCGGTCACATAGGATACCGGATCGCCAAAGCGGTTCACAGACTTGCCGTTTGACTCCATGTCAAGCTGCTGAAGATGTGCCGGGAAGCGGTTCAGCGCCTGAGAATACGGAAGCACTGCCGTCGACTCGTAGCCGAGGAAGTTTCTCTCATAAACACCGATCAGTGCATCGAGCATGGACGGATTCTTGAGTGGATCCTTCTCCGTCGCAAGCTTATCCTCCGCTGCAGCGCCCTCCAGGAACTGTGCAAATACCTCTGGTCCGAACGCAAGTGAAAGAATCGCACCGCCGACTGCGGAGGTTGAAGAATACCGGCCACCGATGTAATCATCCATAAAGAACGCTGCGAGATATTCATCGGAATGTGCAAGCGGTGAAGTCTCAGAGGTAACAGCGATCATATGCTTCGACGGATCGAGACCGTCACGGCGGAGTGCATTCATGACGAAGGTCTGGTTCGTCAGAGTCTCCAGCGTCGTACCGGACTTGGAAACCAGCACGAAAATCGCATGTGCGACATCGGTAGACTCGAGGACAGCCGCAGCATCATCGGGGTCAACATTGGAAATAAACTTCGCGGTCATCTTCAGTGTCTTGTTGACCTTAGCCCAGTTCTCGAGCGCAAGATACATCGCGCGAGGGCCGAGATCCGAGCCGCCGATACCGATCTGGACAACGGTTGTGAACTTCTCACCCTTCTCATTTAAGATTTCTCCGGCATGCACCTTGTTCGCAAATTCAGCGATACGCTTCTGCTGCTCGACATAGAAATCGCGCTTGTTGACGCCATCTGCGATGACATCCTTGCCAAGCTGACCGCGCGTCAGATGATGCAGCACGAGACGCTTCTCACCCGTATTGATGACAGCGCCATCATAAAGCTCTTCGAACTTCTCTGCGAGCTGCGCCTCCTTTGCAAGATCAGCGAGCTTCCCAAGAATATCATCATCCACAGCCTTTGCTGCATAATTATAATCCAGGCCCTCAGCCATCGGCACATGGTACTTCTTCACGCGCTCCGCACCGCTGTCCCCGGACATCACAGTCTTCACATCCACACGCTTCGCATCCTTAAGTGCCTGATACGAAGAAAGTTCATCGAAATTCTTCCAATTCAGCATACTGTACCCTCTCCAATATTTGTTTGATTCCGGCTTCCTGTACTGCTTATGCAAGTTTACCAAAAGAAAAGCCGCTCGGGGTCAATCCCCAGACGGCTTCTATTATAACGCGAGGCGGAACTTTTTAAAAGCACCGCAGACAGATTTGTTGAAAATTTAACAAATCTGATGGTTTTTTCGATTAATTGAAGTTCTACTTTGACCGGGACTGATGGAATAGGGTAATGTTTCCATCCATCTGCTGCCACCCGCAAGCTTTACCTCCCCGACAGCTGATGGGCTGATGGCTGACCAATTTGGCCACTTCCATCAGCCGACCAGCTTACTGTAGCATGTCAGCGGCGTACAGGGCGGCGCCCAGGGCACCACAGAGCTGGGCTTCGGGGCGGATGATGATGTCGGAGCCTACTGTTTTTGAGAGGGTCTTCACGAGGCCTTCGTTTTTCGAAACGCCGCCGGTCATCATGTATTTTTCTTCGCCGCCGACGCGCTTCACGAGTGCGTTGGTCTTTACCGCAACGGATTTGTTGAGGCCGTGGACGATGTCGTCGACCTTTTTGTTCTGGGCGATGAGGGAGACGACCTCGGATTCGGCGAAGACAGTGCACATCGAGGAGATGGAGATGTCTTCGTCCCAGGTGAGACCATGCTTTGACATATCATCGAGCGACATCTGGAGTGTGTGCGCCATCATCTCGAGGAAGCGGCCGGTGCCGGCGGCGCATTTATCATTCATGACGAAGTTCACGACGTTGCCTTCCTCGTCCATCCGGATGACCTTCGAGTCCTGTCCGCCGATGTCGATGACCGTCCTGACCGATGGCTCCAGGAAATGCGCACCACGGGCATGGCAGGTGATCTCAGTGATCGATTTGTCACCGGTCTTGATGGCATCACGGCCATAGCCTGTCGTCACAACCGCATCGATGTCCTCCTTCGTAAGCGCTGTCTGTGTCAATGCCTCCTCCAGCGCCTTTTCCGCACTGTTTCCGGCACCGGCGCCTGTCGGCAGGATGATGCCTGCGATCATGTTTCTCTCTTTATCGAGGATCACGACATCGGTACTTGTCGAACCGCTGTCGATGCCTGCTACATAACCCTTTCCCATTTTCTTCCCCTTAATAAGCTCATCTTCTGTTTCGAAGCTTTCGGCAAATGCCTCGAGTCTCGTCCGCAGCTGTCCGGACGACTGCACCGTATAGTCCGATTCGATCTTCAGAATCGGTACGGACATGTTCTTTGATCGATGGATCATTATACAGCTGCTTCCGCCCGGTCTTATCCATCATCCGCATGCACGGCACCTGTGCGAGAAGCTCGCCGGCATACCAGTCCATAAGAGCATGTATCCTTTGTTTATTATCGCTGCCATTTTTTGCCGCCTTATTTTCATCTGTTTGTGAAGTCTCGAGTACTTGAGACAATGTAGTGGCAGAGGCATTGGCATCTGGAAAATTCTCGGGCGGCTTCACAGCACCGACAGAGCGGTTGTGTACGCAGGAGGCATTTTTGACGGGCATCGGCATGGCTTCCGACACCATATCGCCCATGCGGGCACCGAGCACCTCGATATGGGGTGCCAATGTCTTCTCCGGTGCACGGAAGGCGTCGCGGAACTTCTTCTCATCGAAGGTGGTTCCCGTGTAGGTGCCGTAGAGCGCCCTCTCCCGGCGTGACGGTCTCCGCTTGCTTCGTGCGGCAGTCCCGTCATGATTTTCATCTATTATACGATATGGCAAGCACAGAAGTGGTTCGGGCGAACCTCGCGGAGTACCGGCATCTCCTGCTTGCAACGCTCGGTCGCCTTCGGGCAACGTGTCGAGAAGGGACAGCCCTTCGGGCGGTTGATCGGGCTCGGCACATCGCCGGAAATGATCTCCCGCTGCTTCGTTGTCTCCTTATCCGGATCCGGAATCGGCACCGCGGAGAGAAGCGCCTGTGAATAAGGATGGAGTGTTTCCTTATAGAGATCCTCACTCGAGGCAAGCTCCATGATGGAGCCTAAATACATGACCGCAATACGATCGGAAATATATTTCACGATGTTAAGGTCATGCGCGATAAAAAGATAGGTGAGGTGCATATCCTTCTGCAAATCCCGAAGCAGATTGATAACCTGCGCCTGGATCGACACATCAAGCGCGGAAATCGGCTCATCGCAGACGATGAACTCCGGTTCGATGGCAAGTGCCCGGGCGATACCGATTCTCTGCCGCTGTCCGCCGGAGAATTCATGCGGAAAACGGCTTGCATGCTCACTATTTAAGCCAACCGTGTGCAGGAGCTCTGCGACGCGTTTTTTCCGCCCTGCAGTGTCATACATGTTATGAATTTCCATGCCCTCTTCGATGATCGAACCGACCGTCATACGGGAATCCAGCGAGGCATACGGATCCTGGAAGACAATCTGCGCCTTCTTCGTGAAGTCAAATCGTGCCTTCGTCGAATGAAGATCAAGCTCCTTTCCGTCATAGTAGAGCTTTCCCTTCGTCGGCTTGTAGATGCCCATAAGCGTCCGCCCGAGCGTCGACTTACCGCAGCCCGACTCACCGACGAGGCCAAGCGTTTCGCCACGATAAATTTCGAGGTTCACATCCTCAACGGCATGCAACGCACGTCCTCCGCTCACACGGAAATATTTTGAGATGTGCTCCGCCTTCAAGAGAACTTCCTTACTTTCAGTCTTTGTTCCCTGCTTTTCCTTCACAGGATCCTTAGACCGTTCGTCCTTTTGTTCTTCCTTCGAAACCTCATCGATCGGGCTTTCAACCTCTCTTCCGGAAGAAGCTTCTGTTTTTCCCATCACCCTTTCATCTCCAGAAGACAAGGCAGAAGATTGCTCGGAAGTCATCCTGTCTTCCGTTTTTTTCATCGTAGCTTCCATCAGTCTTCCCTCCTTTCTTCTTCCGGGCAATCCGGGTGCAGGAGCCAGCAGTTTGCGACGTGTCCGGTCTCGATGTCGAACTGACCAGGCTCCGCCTCCTTACAAATCTCCATACAATGCTTACATCTCGCGGCAAAGGCACAGCCCTTCGGCGGGTCGAGAAGATCCGGCGGCGTACCGGGAATCGCGACGAGGTCCTCTTCTCTCGTTGTTTCCGGGGACGGCAGCGACTTAAGAAGTGCCTTCGTATACGGATGCTGCGGGTTATAGAAGATCTGCCGCGTTGAGCCGGTCTCTACGACCTTGCCGGCATACATGACAGCAACACGATCAGCAGATCCTGCCACGACGCCAAGGTCGTGCGTGATGAGAATAATCGCCATGTTGAGCTTTTTCTGCAGGTCCTTGAGAAGATCCATGATCTGTGCCTGGATTGTCACGTCAAGCGCCGTCGTTGGTTCATCCGCGATAAGAAGCTTCGGGTTACAGCTAAGGGCCATCGCGATCATCGCACGCTGTCGCATACCGCCGGAAAACTCATGCGGATACTGCTTCGCACGCTCGGCTGCATTTGGAATATTCACCTGCTCGAGGCACTTGATGGCTTCCTTCTTCGCCTCTTCACGGCTCAAATGCCGATGCTGCTGTACGGTCTCGACGATCTGCTTCCCGACCTGCATCGTCGGATTCATACAGGTCATCGGATCCTGGAAGATCATCGCGACGTCCTGTCCACGAATCTTCTGCATGTCCTTTTCGGAGGCCGCAACGATATCCTTGCCACCCAAAGTGATCTCGCCGTTCATGATCTTCGCCGGCGGCATCGGATTCAGCTTCATGATGGTCTGTGCCGTCACGGATTTACCGCAGCCGGACTCACCGACGATAGCGAGCACCTCGCCTTCATCCACATGCAGCGTGACGCCGCGGACAGCCTGTACCTCACCGGCATAGGTGAAGAAGGAGACCTTTAAATCCTTTATATCCAGTAAACGTTCTCCCATATGATCACCTCCTGAAGTACAGTCCTGCGAACGTTCTCCGGCGAGCACAGGACGATTTGAAATCATTCAATAAACGCATATTCATGATCACCTCCTGAGCTTCGGATCAAACGCATCGCGGAGACCATCACCAAACAGGTTAAAGGCAAGCATGGTCAGGGAAATGCAGATGGCCGGGATCATCAGCTGATACGGATAGATCCGGAAGTTCTCGATACCGAGCTGGGCAAGCGAGCCCCAGGAGCACATCGGAAGCTGTACACCTAAGCCCACATAGCTTAAGTATGCCTCGGAGAAAATCGCTGCCGGAATCGCAAGTGTCACACGGACGATCATGACGGACAGCGTATTCGGGATCAGATGCTTCGCGATGATCCTGGCAGGCGTTGCCCCGAGTGCCTTCGCTGCCGTGATGAACTCCTGCTCCTTGAGTGCGACGATCTGCCCTCGGACGAGACGCGCCATCGGAATCCACCCGACGAGTGAATACGCCACGATGATCGTCATCATACCTGGTCTTAGAACCATCATGAGGAGGATGACAAGGATAAGGTACGGGATACCATTGATGATCTCAAGGATACGCATCATGATGATATCGCACGTTCCGCCGAAGTAACCGGAGATACCGCCGTATACTGCACCGAGCACGAGATCGACGATGGCGCTGACGAGCGCGATCGTGAGCGATACACGGCCACCCATCCAGACACGCGTGAACAGGTCACGTCCGAGTGTATCGGTGCCAAAGATATGGATATGGCCCTCACCGGGGACACCGGACTCATTGCAGACGGTCCACATGCCGGCATTCGTATGCGTATAATGCTGCTCCCGATAGTCAAAAGGACTCAGCATCGGCGCAAATACAGACATGATCACCATGATGAGAAGGATGATAATGCACACAAATGCGACTTTATTTTTACGGAGCCGCCGCATCGCGTCCTGGAAGAAGGTGAGGCTCGGGCGCGTGATGGCCTCCCGCTCGGAGGCATTGGCACCGATATGCTTAAATTTTTCCTTAGGAATAGATGTATATTCTGCCATACTTATCCCTCCAGCTTGACACGCGGGTCAATGACACCGTAGAGAAGGTCAACGACGAGCGTACAGACGACGAGCAGGCCGCCATAGAAGATCGTGGTACCGGAAATCATCGTGTAATCGAGGTCCTTGATGCTCATCACGAAATATTTGCCGAGGCCCGGGATGTTAAAGATACTCTCGATGACGAAGGTACCGGTCAAGACGGAGGCAACCGTCGGGCCGAGGATCGTGAGTACCGGCATGATCGCATTACGGACGGTATGACGCCAGAGGATCTGGGTGCCGGAGAGGCCCTTTGCCTTCGCGGTTTTGATGTAGTCCTGGTTGAGAACGTCCAGCATACTGGTACGCATGAGACGGGACACAGTCGCGAGAGAGCTCAAGCCAAGCGCAAAGGATGGGAGCAGAGTCCTTGAGAACGTGCCCCAGCCCTGGACAGGGAAAATGGTTACGCCGAACACCTTCCGAAGCTGCAGTGCCAGGAAATACTGGAGCAGCGCACCCATGATAAAGCTCGGGACCGAGACGCCGATCATCGCGACAAACATGGAAAATGTGTCCCAGCCTGAGCCACGCTTTACCGCTGCCACCATGCCGAGCAGCACGCCGAAAATGACGGCGAAAAGCAGCGCCCGGATACCAAGGTCTGCAGAAACCACGAAGGCTTCATTGATGATGTCTCTGACCGGCTTCGAATACGTGATCGAGGTGCCGAGGTCGCCGCGGCAGACGTTTCCGATGTACATGAAGTACTGCACGATCACGGGCTTGTCGAGGCCGTATTTTGCCTTCATGTTTTCGAGTGCGGTGCCGGTTACGGTCTTATCACCGAGGAAGGGATCGCCCGGGAGCATCCGCATCATAAAGAAGGTGAGCGTGATCAGCACGAACAGCGTGAGGACTGCATAGCCGATACGCTTCAGGGTGTATTTCAGCATGTATAACCATCTCCTTAAGAACAAAGGGCTGCCGAAAACGGCAGCCCCGGGATTTACAAATCTATTAGTCTGCTAAATCAGTATATGTGAAATAATATGCCTGGAACGGCTTTCTGACGAAGCCGCCGAGCAGCTTTTCACTTGCTACATAATCTTCGTGTCTCCAGTATACCGGGATGACCGGCATATCTTCCTGGATCTTCTTTTCGCAGTCGATGAAGATCTGCTCACGCTTCTCGGCGTCCTTCTCTTCCTTCGTGGAAGCAATGAGCGCGTCGTAATCAGCATTGGAATAACCTGTGTGGTTGTTACCGTTTGTGGATTCGAGAAGCTCGAGGTCGGTCAGAGGGTCGTTGTAGTCGGGGCCCCAGCCACCCATACAGAAGTCGAACTGAAGGGCGTTACGACGTGCACGCCACTCGGTGATGGTGAGGACTTCGATCTTGATCTCGACGCCGAGGTTCTGGCGAATCTGCTCCTGCATCACCTGGGAAAGGAGCTCATTCTGTGTGCCCTCGGAGGTCATGAGCGTAATGTTGATCTGAGACGGATCGGTGTAGCCGAGATCCTTAAGAGCCGCATCGAGATATTCCTTTGCCTTAGCAGGATCCGCATGATCCGGATACAGCTTCTCGCCGCCATTCGCAGCAACAACTGCATCGGCGAAGGTCTCTGTCTTCACGCCGGAGATACCGAGTGTCAGGCACTTCGGAACCTCGTTTTCATTCTTAAATACGGTGTCGATAAGCTGCTGTCTGTCGAGTGCCTCGGATACCGCATGGCGAAGATTTGCCGAACGGAAATCAGAAGCATCTGTATTGTTCACCCAAGCGAAGTAGCTGTAGCCGCCGATGTAGCTTGTTACCTTGTAGCCTTCGCTTTCGAAGGTTGCTCTCTGCTCACCGGTAACATCCATCATATCGAGTTCACCGCCAAGGAATGCGTTATACTTGGTGTTGGTATCGGAATACTTCACGAAGTTAAGCTCCTCAACCTCTACATTATCTGCATCCCACCAGGTCGGGTTCTTCGCCATGGTGACGCGGTTCTCGGTTACCCACTCGGTCATATAGAAAGGACCATTGAACGCAAGGTTCTCCGGGCTTGTGCCGTACTTGTCAGCGCCTACCTGCTCGTAGAAGGACTGGCAGATCGGAGACATAACCTCAAACTTCAGATACTGAAGGAGGTACGGAAGGTAATTCTCAAGCTCGATCTCGAGGGTATAATCATCGACGGCCTTCATGCCGACATCCTCGAGCTTTACTTCTTCTGTAGACGCACCGGACTTGTAATCATAGTACTTCTGTGCGTTCTTGAAGATGGTTGCAAAAGCATAATATTCGGCGGCATTGTCCGGATTCAGAAGCTCGGACCAGGCAAAAACGAAATCACTGGCCTTAACTTCGCCGATTTCCTTGCCGGTGGAATCGACCCACTTTGCGCCCTTACGAAGGTGGAAGGTCCACTTCATACCATCATCCGACTTCTCCCAGGATTCGGCGGCTGCCGGCACGATCTCATTCTTTGCGTTCAGCTTGACGAGGCAATCCCAGCCGTGACGTGCAATCGAGAACTCATTGTTATAGGTCATGAGGATCGTGTTCATCTGGGTCATCGTCGTAACTTCCGCCGTAATCGATCCCTTCTTTGCGGTACCAGGATACAGGCCCTGTCCTGCATTCGGATTCGTCGTTTCGGATCTTGCAAGTGCTGCAAGGTCTGTGCCGGTTGTGGCGACATTATCCTTCTCTCCTGCGTCTGTTGAAACCGTCTCAGCCGGCTGTGTTTCGCCAGATCCGCCTGCTGCCGTAGTCTCCGCAGCCGCTGCAGCTGTCGTCGTCGACGTGGATGAACCACCGCAGGCTGCCAGTGACAGTGTCATGATCGCAGCCATTGCAAGTGACAATGCTCGTTTTTTCATTTGTTTTCCTCCCCGTGTATAAAAAGTTTACAGGTTCCTTGATTTGCTGATGCAGACGTAAAAGAAAGTAAGCTTCAAAGAGTCTCCCTGGTTTAATAATATGGAGTCTCCTTCAAACCTTCTTTGGTCTTCTGTTAAGTTGTAAAACTAGTGAAAGCGATGTGTGAAACAAAGAACCATCGAAGGCAGCTGAATGCCTTATTCCTTCTACTGGTTGCATCCTGCAATAGATAAAACTATGATAAAATTATACAAATTAGGGATACCCTTGGCAAGAAGCAATTTATGATATGTATTAAAATAATTAGATATATCCGTGTGAAAAAGGTGTAAATTTATGCATATTCGAAATGATTTCGATGCAATATTCGACAAATGTTTTATAAATGTCTATCAATATGCTTTCCTAGTGGCAGGGAATGGTACAGCCGCCGAAGAAATCACGATGCAGACGTTTCTCTATTTCGGGGCAGAACCGGCAGCAGAAGATGAAACAAATTTTGATATTATATCATCACTTTTATCCTTTGCAAAGAAAACCACCGATGACTACTTTTATCGTGGGATGCGTCGGATTAAATCGAAGGAAGCTGTGGCATCCAGTGTCACCTTTCCGGTCAGCAACGAGCTGTATTCATTGCTTAAGAAACCGCGTGCAGAAAAAGAAGCCTACTATCTCAGCCATGTGCGTGGATTCACAGCGGAAGAGACAGGAGGCCATGGATCTTTAATTGAGTTGATTCAGCCTGACGACGAGATCAAGGCCCGGCTTCACGATGATATATATTTTCGTTTTGAAGAGCGAAGTGTCTCGGTCGAGAATAAGCTTCGAGATCTCCGCCTCTGGTTTGACCGACATATTTTTCTACTCGCTGTCGTCATCGTGATTTTCTTCGTCCTCTGCGCATATTTTGCCCGCTAAATTTTATCGGTTTTTTACGAAATATTTCGTGTGTGATTTATATATGATATGTTAGTGAATAACGCAATTAGGAGGTTTTCTCGACATGACGATCCATGGTATTTTCGATGCAACACTCTCGGATGATTCGCTCAATGCCTACACCTGGGCTCATCCAGGCACAGTTCTTGTGATCCCGGGTGGCGGGTATGAGCATCTAAGTCCGCGGGAATCAGAACCCGTCGCAAATGCGTTCCGGACGTACGGCTTTCGGAGTCTTGTTTTCCGATATGATGTGACCACACCAGTGCTTAAGCTTCGGCCGCTCAAGCAGCTTAGCTGGGCAGTTGCAGAAACGAGGAAACGATATCCGGGCGAGCCGGTGTATCTCATGGGGTTTTCTGCCGGCGCACACCTCGCGCTCAGTCTAGGAGTGCATTACGATGGCCCGGACTGGAATGGAAAGAATTGGTTCGACAATCCATCATCTCTGATCCGTCCGGATGGCATCATCGCTGCCTATCCGGTCGTGACAGCCTATGAACATGCGCATGAAGGAAGCATTCGGCGGCTCATCGGAAGACGTGAAGATGCTGTGAAAAATTTCGGCAGTGAAGAAGAATACGAGCGGGCAAAACGCTGGCTTTCACTAGAAAAGGCGCTGTCACAAAAAGAGTCGGAAATACCGCCCTGCTTTATCTGGCAGACGGAGACGGATGACGCGGTACCGGTTGAAAATTCCATGCTGTTTGTCTCTGAAATGATCAGAAAGCATATTCCGGTCGAATATCATATCTATCCGAAGGGCGTGCATGGTCTTAGTCTCGCGACGGAGGAGGTATCGCAGCCTGAGAAGCGACGGCTTCCCGATCCGCATGTTGCAAAGTGGCTCAAGGAAGCCGTCGACTGGCTGATCTACCAGTTTGACAAATAACATGACGCATTTCATGATTATCACAAAGCGAATATTGCACTAAATCACGATGATGTGGATCGTAAAAGGAGGCAACGACAAATGGAATTTAAAAGAGTGGCAGTCTTAGGAGCCGGCGCGGTCGGATCTTATGTGATCTGGGGGCTTTCTGAGAAAAAGGATATTGCGCTTTACGTTGTGGCAGATGGAACAAGAAAAGAAAGGCTGGCTAAAGAGGGCTTGATGATCAATGATCGAATTTATAAGCCGGAGGTCTTAACACCGGATGAGGCACATGGTGCAGATCTTCTGATCGTGACACTAAAATATGGGGCATTGCGTCCGGCACTGCAGGATATCAGAACGGTTGCCGATGACCACACTACAATCATCAGTCTCATGAACGGAATCGACAGTGAAGAGATCATCAGCGAAGTCGTGCCGAAGGAGCAGATCGTGTATTCTCTCATTAAGGTTGCGTCCGAGCGGAAGGAACATAGCGTCCATTTTGACCCGGAAACGACCATCGGCATCATTTATGGGGAGCCTGGTTACGGTCAAACGGCAGAATCGAATTCGTCTACCGGTTGCCCACAAATGGCAGTAAGAACAGCAACCAGCGGTCGTGCGCGGATGGAGGCATTGGACCAGCTTTTCAGTGGCACCGGTCTTCACTATCGGGAAAGTCCGGAGATCATGGTGGAAATGTGGAGCAAGTTCCTTCTTAATGTCGGGAACAATCTCCCGCAGGCGATGATCGGCTGCGGCGTCGGGGCCTATCGGGATAGCGAACATGTTAATTTCCTTCGTCTTAAGCTTCGTGAAGAAGTCATCGAGATTGCTGCAGCGAAGGGCATCGACCTCTCGAAATCAAAGGAAAATCAAGCATTTGGTTCAAAGGTTCGTGCGAGTGCCAGATATTCTACATTGCAGGACCTCGATGCGCATCGACATACAGAAATTGAGATGTTTTCGGGTGCTGTCGTCCGCATGGGACAGGCACTCGGGATCCCAACACCCTATAATGAATTCACTCTCCATATGATTCATGCGCTTGAAGAGAAAAACGACGGGAAATTTGATTATGAATAAATAACAATGGTGGATCGACCATTGTGTCGATCCACCATTGTTTTGATCTTTGATGTGTTATTTGATATTACCGCACGAAGTTCGTGAAAAGATGTACGTTCTCCGGGTGCGGAAGGCCGTTTTTCTTGCCGAGTTCGATGAGCTTCAGCATCCAGGCCATGTTCTTGCCAAGATTGTACATCGTGTTGAGACCCTCTACGTCTTCTTCTACATCTTCCTTCTTCGCACCAAAAACGTGGTTCCAATAGGTGGCGCTCACGATTGGCATCTGGTTGATGGAGAAGTATTTGTTGATGACATCCATCGAGCAGACCTGGCCGTTTCTTCTCGCGGAGAAGATCGCTGCTGCCGGCTTAAACGCGAGATTCTCGCCGGATGAATAGAACAGACGATCCATAAAGCTGATGAGCCGTCCTGACGGATGCGCATAGTACACCGGCGAGCCGAACACGAAGCCGTCCGCTTCCTTCGCCTTCTCCGCAAATTCATTGACGCAGTCATCGAAAACGCACTTACCAAGCTCTGTGCATTTATGACACGCGATACAGTCTGTCAGTGGCTTGTTTCCGATGAAATAAACTTCGGAATCAATGCCCTCCTCCTTCAGTGACTTCGCGATCTCCTGAAGTGCCCTGTTCGTACATCCATCCGGGTGCGAGCTGCCATTTACCAGTAAAACCTTCATGCTCGTTTCCTCCTGCAGAAGCTCAATCGATGGTCGTCACACCGAGATTCTCTATATCAACTTTTCCACATAATCATCAATGATATTTCTGTCCTCGACAGAGAAATTGATTCCGAGCAGATGAATCCGACATCCCTTTTCGCGCGCAGGAAGGATAAACTTCTCTGCATATTTCTTTTCCTCGATCTGTTCGATTGCCAAACCAGCTGTCTTTTGAAACTTGAACTCTATGATGTAAAGATGTTTTCCTGTATGAAGAGCTGCATCAATCCTTCCAATATTAGTCGCATGCTCCATATCAATATGCATACCGCACAGCTTAAAAATGCAATACACGATGGTTTGATAATGTCCTTCATCTGGCTGATCGATTTGATAGGAAAATCCGGCAAAGAACGTTTTCAGCAGTTCTATCATCTGCGGTGTATTTCCTGAAAATGCTGCACTTGTGATCCGCTGCACATACTGCATGGAATCACCTTCATCTAATCCAGTGTAGGCACGGACCAAAAGCCGATCAAACGAAAGTGCTACTTCATCATTTGGGAACCGTAATCTGTAAAAAAGATCCTTGGCCCCATGACCGGGCTCCCAGGCATCGATCGTAAGGTATCCTGTCTGAAGCAAAAGCACCATCAGTTGAATCTTGCTGAAGGACGATTTCTGGAAATCTACTACATTAAATGCAGAAATAGCTGATTCTGAAACAATCAAATTGGCGGAATCACTAAGATAAAGCGGCTTTTCTCTTGCCAGTTCAACAAGGAAAGCAGGCGTTGCGGTATCATACCAATAATTCTTAAAAAGACATCCTTCATTAAAAAATTTTCCAACAGATACAGGATTATACAGAGTCTCTGTTCCAGGGAAAAAGCAAAAACCATCATATTGCGATTTGAGTCTGTCAAGAAGGCCTTTTCTATCAAGTGAAATTCCTTCTGTATCCTTTACATCAGAAGCAAGTGCCTCTTCAATATATTCACCAAAATACTGAAGCAGCTCATCTTCCGTATAGCCGAACATCTCCGCATATTTTTTATCACGGCTGATATCCGTCAGGTTATTCAATTTGCTGAAGATTGACACCTGACTGAATTTCGTGATACCTGTAATGAATGTGAAACGAAGATTTTCTTCTTCTCCCTTAATTACACTATAAAAACCTTCGAGTTCAGTACGAATTGCTTCGATTTTGCCGTTTCTTATATTGTCTGTTAGCGGTTTATCATATTCATCAAGTAAGAGAACAACCTTTTTACCCGTTTTCTCGACCAGCTGATCGATCAAACTTTCAAACATGATCGATGCATAATCGCTTTCCGGTTCAATGTCATAACTTTTTGCTATTTTTCGAAGTGTGTATTTCAGCCATGCTTCAAGCTTTTCCGGAGAAGAACTGTCACATTTAGCAAGATTGATATGAATCACTGGAAATTGTTCCCAATCATAGTCGATCGGCTTGCCATCGATATCAAATCCTTTTTCAATAAAAAGATCTTTAAAGAGCGACCGCTTCCCCTGGAACAATGTCTCCAACATCGAGATCATCAGACTTTTTCCAAATCTTCTAGGGCGAGCACAGAAAAACTGCCCCTTAGGCGCCATAATCATCTCATATAAATATTTTGTCTTGTCGACATAAATACAATTATTCTGACGTAAATCTTCAAATGAGTATGTGGAAGTGGAAATTTTCTTTTTCAACCTGAAGCCCTCCAACTTTCCCAGCGGAATTTTTGTACAACTCACCTTACATAGCTCGTCTATCTCACGATACTTGATACACAAGCTGTGTTCTTCTTTTAATCTCTTTTCATTCTAGCATTTACGGCTTCTTTTAGCTACTTCAGATGCCTTTATTGAATCTGTGATCCAATGCTACTGCCTTGCAGTCCTCAATATCATTCTCTTTCAAGATGCCGGTTAAAGAATCTGTAATTGCACCATCATCCCTGAATTTTAGATACAGAAGAAAGGTCTTCGTCGCGATGGAGGCGTCCTTGCTGCTCTTTAATATCAAGCCGATGTTTCTCGTGAGCGATGTCGAAAGTGGAAGCATTTTGATACGGTAAGGCACTCGTTGGAGGACTGTACGGCGATCGATGAAAAGCTTGACATGAAGATGGTAAAGACGCTGTTTCTCTGCAATCACCAGAAGAGCGATTTCTTCCTTTTCATCACCTGCGGGGATAAGCCGTTTCGAGGAAAGGATTTTTCGAAGGCGCTTGGTGTTTCTCATGTGTCGTTCGCGCCGGCCGAGCTCATGCAGTCGATGCTGGAAACGAAAATCGGCGCCGCAACCGTATTCAGCGCACTCGTCGATCCGGACCGCAATGTGCACATCGTGTTCGATGAAGATGTGCTGAAGGAAAAATATTACGGCTGCAGCGACGGCACGACGACAACCTATCTAAAGGTCGCGACGGATGATATCCTGCATACCTTCCTGCCGTATACGAAGCACGACGTCGCCGTGATTGCTGCATGATGACTTCATCCACATCTTTCTACCGTACACAAAAGCACGATGTTCCGGTCATCGCCGCGTGATGAACTCCGCACTTTCTGTGCCGCACATAAATTAACAAATCCGGCGGTTCGCTAAATGATGTAGGTATTGAAAAAGGCTGCCGCAGGATCCGCGACAGCCTTTTGCGATGTGATTTCTTATATGTACTGGCTTATAAACTCACTCGATTAGCCAATCATGCTACTCGCGAAAACAAGCAGGAAGCCCATCGCGGCGCCGATGAGATTCAGCACAGTCTCCTTCGTCTTCAGCACATGCGGGAGGAGTTCTAAAAATACGATGTAGATGATCATGCCGGTCGCGACGCAGACGAGGATACCGATGACCGTCTCGGAAAGATAGCCGCTGATCGAGCGCATGAGGAGTCCGCCGAACAGGGTCGACAGCGTGACGGAACTGAGCACCAGCGTGTGTGCGGTCTTCGTCTCCTTCTCCATCGTCGACTCGATGAGCATACCCATTGGGATGTTGTGAAGTGCAATGCCTACAGCAAAGATGAAGCCCTGCCGTGGATCGGCCAGCGAAACGCTGTACACTGTCATCCCTTCTACGATGTTATGAAGGATGACCGCCAGCGCCGAGATGAGTCCGATGTGCACCGCGTTCTCCGTGTCATGGTTTTTCTCATTATCGTCATGATCCGGAACCAGATGGTCCAGGAACTTGAGAAGCGCCACACCGCCCACGACGAAAATGAGGCTCACGACCCAGCCGATGCCCTCCGCTGACTCTGCAACATCCGGAAGCAGATCAAAAATCATAAGAGACAGAAGCGCACTAAGCGCCATCGCGATGGACAGATGCTCGATTTTCTCCGTATTATGTGAAAGACGAATAAACGCCGCGCCGAACAGGATAGAAATCCCGGCAAAAAATGTAATGAAAAGCTCCATATCGTAGGCCCCTCCTGGGCTTAGGTTCTACCAAATTCTGATGATTCCAATGCTTCGTGCCGCCACGCATGTGGCTTACACTGAAGTGTTAAGGCACAATCTTCTTTACGGTCTGTGCCTTCAGGCAGTCCTCGCAGATGCCATACATCACCGTCCGCATCGGGTTCAGCTGGAAATGATGCTCGCGGAAGAGATGTGCCTGCAGCTCCTTGATTTCCTCACAATGAAGATGGATCAGCTTTCCGCAGACTTCACATTTACAGTGATAGCAGGACGGCTCAATGCTTCCCGCAATGATATTTCCACCATTGGGGTTGTTGCTAGCACTTCTACGATTCAAACCTGCTTGCGTGCCATTGCCATTTGCGTTTCCATCACCGATTCCGGAATTCATATTATATGGAATAAACTCATAGCATGCCGGTGATGTCGAATCAATCGTATATTTCGCGACCGCGCCTTCCTCCGTCAAGCGGTCGAGCAACCGGTACAGCGTCGTCATCCCGATGTTCGTGCCACGTTCGACAAAATGCGCGTAAATTTCCTGCACCGTCACATGCTGCCCTGGAATCGTCTGAAACCACGAAACCAGCTCATCATAATGCTTCGATTTATAATTTCCACGGGAACCAGCCATCCCGCTCACCTCCAGGTTAAAGAATATGTGCCTCTATGCATACGCATATATGCGTACTATAGTAAGTCATATTCAAGAATCTCAAAAATTACATAATAAAAAGAACTCTGCTGTTTGAAAATGAAAACCGATTTCAATTTCAAACAGCAGAGCATACTATATCAGCTTCCTATTCAATTGTCAATATGAAAATGATTTCCGTTTTCATTCACCTGCCAGCGGCTTGATCCGCCTTGTCCTGATTCTTCTCACCAAGCGATCTTGACAGGATCGCATTCGTGCCGACACCGGTGCCGGACGCAATCGATATCACGAGATTCTGGAGCGGAAACGCCACGGTCACTGCCGTGAGCGCTGCTTCCCCGAGCATCGAGACGAAGATCGAATCGACAACATTGTACAGCGCCTGCACGAGCATCGAGATCATGATCGGGAGTGACATGTCGATGACCAGCTTCTTCACCGGCATGACGCCCATCTTGTTTTCTTTAATTTTTTCTTCCATCTTTATCCTTCTTTCCAAATTTCGTCTATATTAATGGGAAATATCGGATTTGGCAAGAAGAATAGCGATTTAGTTTAGTTGCGGTTCTCTTATAAACATCCGCACGAATTTCCTCTTTACGCTTATCCGCTTAAATTCATATCGTACCTACACGAGTGCATAAAACCGAAAGCGTACTTCCATCCATGAAATATTCTCCGATTCCTGCGGGCAGGAAAAAGCTATCTCCCTTTTTTACCTGATACTGCTCCTCACCGCATTTTAACAGGAACTGCATTCAAAACCTCCGTCAGGGTGTTATCCTGAATTCGTTGCCTGAATTCTATTTCGGAGATCGATTTAGAAAAGCCATAATAAATCTGTGCGCCAGGCTCTGTATCCAGAATATACCACATTTCCGTTTTACCATATTGATGCTCATGTGCCATTGCATATTTATCAGACCACATTTGATACCATTGATCGTGTCGACATCGAAATCCTTGTTTTCAGCATTTTCCTTTTCCATCGAAACAGTAAGGCCCATGATGAACGGCGCCAGTGCCTGTGTCGTGTTGAAGAACATGGATTCCCGCTTCAGCGCCGTCAGGTAATCATCCTCGTCCTTATAGATCATCTTAAGAACCGGAGCCAGTGTCCAGCCATAGCCAATACCCTGCATGCGGGTATGGCTCATACAGCCGAGAAGCTGAAACTGACGCCAGAAAATCGTCTTAAAGACCTTCTTTTCATCCAACTGAATCTTTTCCGTACCTTCTTTGCCGGATACTACGGCTGTATTATTCTCACTCATTGAAGAAGTCCTCCGTTTCTGATTTTTCCTTTACTCCAGTGGATTTCAGTTCTCTGATCTCCTGGATGTGCTTATAATCATTGAGGCAAACGATCACGGCGATAGAAACGCCAATGATGGCAACCGGTACGGTACCAAGTCCGAGATACGCCGCGGCGATAAAGCCAATGAAATAGAACGCAGCGATATCTGCTCTCCACATTGTTTTGAGAAGGATTGCAAAGCCGAGTGCCGGAAGGACATTACCGGCTGTCTTCAGGGCTGTCAGAACGACCGGTGGAATGTTATTGACCATAGCGCCGATTGCTTCACTGCCGAGAAGAACCGCAAGAAATGCAATGATTGCAAAGATGGTCGGATACATCAGGGTAAAGACTCAAAGACTCATCCCGAGCTCCTTCATATAGGCGATCATATCAAGCCGCGCGTTCTGCTGAATATCATAATAGCGATATCCGGTCTGCACGTTCAAATACTTCGGCTTCAAAAGTCCAAGCTTGTCATAATGTCGCAACGTCGCAATCGATACATGATTGATCTCCGCCATCTTCCCGATCGGGATAAAACGCTCATTCAGCTCCTCGTCCATTTATACTCTCCGGATTTTTTCATATTTTGAAAAACCCTATACGCGTTGTAGAGTTTTTCGTCAAAATTATAACATAGTTTTAGATTGATGTGGCACCGGCTACGCCGCTTCCATCTCAAGTCCTTCGGACTTTCGATGCCCGCGGTCGCCACAGAGCCGTCTTTGCATGCAAGCATGCACGACGGCTACGTGGCTCGTCGCCTAAACAAAAAAGGTGCCGGCTCCTCTCGGAACCGACACCCTAAAAGCACAAGCGACATGCTATCTCTTTTCACATGCCTCCCACTTCGTCACGTCTTGTGGTATCGTGCAAATATTTACTTATTGATCCTATAACATTTCCGCGTCGCAGACTGACGTAAGCATTGGAATAAAGCGGAAATCACGCGATCTTCGCAACCTTATGCTCTACCTCAGTATCTGTCATACCTGAATCCGACGGCATAACCTCGTTATCCACACCATTCGCGGCGAAAAGCGCGTCGAGCGCAGCTTCATCCATGAGTCCCTCGCGAAGCACGATCGCGCGGACGGTTGTGCCATGAGTCCCTCGCGAAGCACGATCGCGCGGACGGTTGTGCCCTCCTTCAGTGCCTTCTTCGCGATCTCCGCGGACTTCTTATAGCCGAGCGTCGGGCAAAGCGCTGTCGCGATACCTGTGCTGGACTCCTCAAGCTCGAGGCAATGCTCAGCATTCGCTGTAATCCCGATCACGCAGTTCTCGGTCAGTGTCTTCACGGCACCCGTCATGGCAGTGATGGACTCAAAAAGATCATAGAACACAACCGGCTCGAAGGCATTCAGCTCCATCTGCCCGGCTTCTGCCGCCATCATGATCGTCGTTCCATCTGCCCGGCTTCTGCCGCCATCATGATCGTCGTGTCGTGACCGGCAACGAGGAACGCAACCTGCGTCACAACCTCCGGAATGACCGGATTTACCTTGCCCGGCATGATGGAGGAACCATTCTGCATCGCCGGGAGGTTAATCTCGTGGAGACCGCAGCGCGGACCGGACGAGAGAAGTCTTAGATCGTTACACATCTTCGACAGGCTGACCGCGCAGGCCTTCAGCGCACCGGACACCGCGACGAACCCATCGAGGTTCTCGGTTGCATCAAAAAGATCCTCTGCCTGTGTGATTGTCTCCCCAAAAAGTCCGGAAAGCTTCTCCGCGATATGCTCCTCGTAGTAGTCGGAGGCATTGATCCCGGAACCGATCGCCGTCGCGCCGAGGTTTATGACATGCATCTCCTCGGTCGACTTCTCAAGCCGCTTACGGCAGCGGCGCACCAGCATCCCGTAGCCGTGGAAGGTATCGCCCAGCGTCATCGGCACCGCATCCTGCAGCTGCGTGCGGCCCATCTTCCGGACGTCCGCAAACTCGATCGATTTTCTGAAGAGTGCTGTCTCAAGGTGCCGAAGCTCGTCCAGAAGCGGCTTCATCAGTGTGATGACGGTGAGCTTTCCGGCCGTCGGGATCGTGTCATTTGTGGACTGTGCCATGTTGACGTGATCGTTCGGATGCACGCGGTCATAAGCACCCTTTTTGCCACCAAGAATCTCGTTCGCGCGGTTCGCGATGACCTCGTTCATGTTCATGTTTGCGCTGGTGCCGGCACCGCCCTGAATCGGATCCACGATGAATGCCTCCATCAGGCCGCCGTCAATCACCTCGCGACACGCCTTCACGATCGCGTTTGTCCGGTCCGCTGTGAGAAGCCCCGCCTCGTGATTCACGAGCGCCGCTGCTTCCTTAATGAGCGCCAGATTCCGAATGAAGGCCGGATTCATCTGATGGCCTGTGATTTGAAAATTTCGCTGGGCACGTTCCGCCTGCACACCATAATACACATCAACAGGTACTTCCAGAACTCCGATTGAATCTGCTTCCATCCGCTTTGCCATGATTTTTCCCCTCTCATGTTTACCTGAATCTCTTTTCATTTTCCTCTGAAGGCTTCCTCAGCAAAATATCTCTTTTCATTTCATTCGCTTTGGTTTCCTTCAAAACAAAAAAGCAAGGTGTCAAACCATTCAGTTTCATTTGTATGAAATCAGTACGTTTAAAAGTCGTACGTTCTGTTTGGATGTTCCGTTGCTTTCTTATGAGCGGGAGTTTAGCACCGAAATCGATTCCGGTAAAGAAAATTAATGGAAATCGTTTAATTATTTGTTTTTATGACGGTTTGACTTTATAAAATAAAATATTTTGGCATTTTATTTTTTCCATTAAAAAAGTGTCACCGGTAACGGGTCTTGCTGACAACTTTTCAACAAGAACCGTTACCGGTGACACACCAGCATCGTGATTATCAGTGGCAGCAGTGTCCGCCCTCGCCGTGGCCGCACTCATGACCTTCCTCATGCTCATGATGATCGCAGTGCGCGTTCGGATCGTACTGGAGATTGCCCTCCGCCAGTGCCTTCGCCGCCTCATCCGCGCTGCCGCTCACACCCGGGTAGATCTTAATGCCTGCTTCAGCCATCGCCATCTGGGCACCTGGTCCCATGCCACCACAGATCAGAGCGTCGACCTGATACTGCTGTAAAAATCCAGCCAGTGCGCCGTGCCCCATGCCATTGGTGCCGACCACTGCGCTGGACACGATCTTTCCGTCCTCTACATCATAGAACTTAAACTGCCCGGTCCTTCCGAAGTGTTGGAAAATCTCACCATTCTCATACGTCGCTGCAATTCTCATGATATTCTTTCCTTTCGAAATAGGTTTTAGAGAGGCATACGAATCAGGAGACATCCGGTAAAATCCGCCCGCGATATGCAGCGGACAACCGTCCACCAGCGCCGTCGCAAGCTTTTGCCGCGCACTCTCATAAATGGCCGTCACTGTAGTCCGCGCAATCTGCATCCTCCCCGCGCACTGCTCCTGCGTGAGCCCCTCGCGGTCAAGAAGACGAATCGTCTCGTACTCATCAAGTGTAAGCATTATGACCGGCTGCTCCGTCGGATCGTCCGGTGAAAAGCTCCAGTAAGCCGGAAAATTTCTGATGCATCGGTATCTCGGCTGTCTCGGCATAGCTCCTCCTGTTCCTGGCATATGACAGAATTCAATCGCCTAAATCACTATGATCATCATCTCAGTAATAGTGTACTGCCTCTAAGTATTTCCGACATTTGTCAAAATAAATATATCGTTATTCCTGACATATGTCAATAAAGAATGAAGAATCACATCGATTTCGAAGTTCCTATTGATGTGTTAGAATACTAGAAAAGGAGGAATCATCTCATGATTATTCTATCTAAACCGGTTTCCCTAAGCCTCCCGATCGTCGGCTGACATACGTTGCCACTTATACCTTCATCACGATCTTGCCGTTCACCTTACCGCGGTCAAATGCGATGCAGGCATCGCGGATGTGGTTGAAGTCATAGACCGCGCCAGACTTCGACTTAAACTGATGCGCGTTCATAAAGGCGAAAATCTTGTCTATGATCTTCTTAGTCGGGTAGTTCGCTAAAATGCCTGTCGCAGAACCAGCGACAGGCATTCTCATTTCTATTAAATAAATCTACTTGCAACCGTAAATTATTCTGTTTCCGCAAGCTTTTCTTTCAGCGCTTCCGTCACAAAGCTGTTCAAAGATTCATGATGATTGATAGCATAAATAGCTGCTTTTCTATGAATCTCTGGCGTAGTTCTGACATTGAAGCTCCCCTTAAAAGCAGTTTCCGGCTCAATACCTTCCGCACGACATGTCTCAATATAGTCATCTACCGCTCCGTGAAAATCCTCCACAAGTTCCTTCGCTGTAGTGCCCTCAAAAGAAATCAGAGATCTTATTCCTAGTACCTTTCCATAGAAGAGACCATCTTCTTCTGAAAATTCAACACTTCCAGCATAATTCTTGTAAAGCATCGTATTGCTCATATCAGTCCCTCCTGTTCCAATGCCTCCATCAACTGCTGAACCTGATAACTTAGAAGTTCTTTTCTTGGATGCGGTCTATGAAGTAAGATTTGTGTCTTGTGCTCCGTACTCGTAAAAATAACTCTGGATCCGCTCGTCTTCCCTTTATTTGACCTGTGATAAGACAAATATCCGAGTAATGTCTCCGCCTCATCAAACGTATAATCCTTCGGCTTCGATTTTAACCTTTCAATAAGTTTTTCCTTCTTACCCATGGAAATCTCCTTTTGACGAGAATATCATAGGTTTCCAATTCTTGCAACTATATTTAGTTGCATATTTGATTTAGTGGCATTCATGTATCGTGCTTCTCAAAGAAAAAATACCACGGTGCAGGAAATCTCCGGTACCGTGGTCTACGCTGATATTTTTACTTTAATACTTACACCGCGGCGATTTCGCGGGTGGCAACAACATCGACACCAGTGCCGCAGACATCGTGAATCACTACATCACCGATGTGCATCGGGGCCTTGACCTCTGCGTGGTCAATCTCCTTCATGACATCGAAGATCTTGTCCTTCGGGACATTGCCCTTTGTTTTTACGGAGATGCGCGGCTTATCTCCGCCGTCGATCACGACGGTACTTGTGACGGTCCGCTCCGGATGCGTCACTTCATTTCTTGCGTATTTATCCCCGATCGCGCAGGTGTTGCCGGTAACGGACTTGATTTCGCCGTTCTCCAGCTCCACCGTGATCTGGCAGCCCATCGGGCAGCCGATACAGGTTAATTCTTTCTTTTCCATATTTGCCTCCCTTTATTCTGCCTCAATCTTTACCGTAATCTTCTTAAGGTCCGGACGCTCCTCCAGTTTTTTCTTCTGAAGGATCACCTGCTCCATCTCGCCCGGTGCGATGATACGCTTCTTGTTATGCATCACGCGCTCGTCATCGAAGTAGACACTCACATACGAGTTCTTGTAGACGGCACCGACACGGAAACGAACGGTCAGAAGATCGTCCATACGAGACACGTTGATCGTCGACGGCACGGTATAACGTGCGCCTTCGGTGGCAACCAGCTGAATCTCATTTCCGCCTGCTGCCGAAGCCACATCAGCACCCGCAGCGCCACCTACCTGCCCGCCGGAAGCATTGGCGATATCCAGCTCGTCCTTCACAAACTTCGCGGCGTTCGCACCAGCGCGGGCAGCTTCCTCGGACACGTAGTCGACGAGGTCGTGCACATGAAGCACATTGCCGCAGGCGAACACACCCGGGATATTCGTCTCGAGCGACTCATTGACGACCGGCCCGTTCGTGACCGGCGACATCTGAACACCCGCCTTCCGCGAGAGCTCATTCTCCGGAATCAGGCCGCAGCTAAGAAGCAGTGTGTCGCAGGTGTAGCGCTCTTCCGTCCCCGGAATCGGCTTCCCGTGGTTGTCAACCGCCGCGATCGTCACTGCCGAAAGATGCTCCTTGCCCTCAATGTCTACGACGGTGTGGCTTAGCTTCAGGGGAATCCCGAAATCGTCCAGGCACTGCACGATGTTCCGCTTTAAGCCGCCTGAATAAGGCATTAGCTCGGCGACGACCTTTACCTTCGCGCCCTCGAGCGTCATACGGCGCGCCATGATGAGGCCAATGTCTCCGGACCCGAGGATCACGACCTCGCGGCCGGGCATGTAGCCCTCGATATTGACAAGACGCTGCGCGGTGCCGGCTGAGAAGATGCCAGCCGGACGATAACCCGGGATATTCAGCGCGCCGCGCGGACGCTCCCGACAGCCCATCGCGAGGATCACAGAGCCTGCCTTAATCTGATACATGCCGTCCTCTCGGCTCATCGCGGTCACGACGCGGTCTTCGGAGATGTCCATGACCATCGTGTTCAGCTTATACTCTATCTTTTCTGCGAGCACCTGCTCGATGAAACGCCATGCGTACTCCGGACCGGTCAGCTCCTCCTTGAAGGTGTGAAGACCGAAGCCATTGTGGATACACTGATTGAGGATTCCGCCGAGCTCCTTGTCACGCTCGAGAATCAAAATCTTTTCGATGCCGGCTTTCCGTGCCGCAATCGCTGCTGCAAGACCTGCCGGGCCGCCGCCGACGATCACGACGTCATATGCTTTATATTCACTCATATCATTTCCTCCGATATGTTCATTTCAATGCTTTCAACACGATTGATTTTCACTTCAGCGGATGTGCGATCTCATTTTCCTCGCCTGTCCGCCTCTGCTAGATCCTGACGTCACTCTATGCGACCCTTCGTCCGTTCCATGACAATCTGGCTCTTGCCACCTGCCTTCGTGATTTCTTCATATGGGAGACCGAGCTCTCTATGGAGGATTTCCATGACGCGCGGACTGCAGAAGCCAGCCTGGCAGCGGCCCATACCGGCCGTGCACCGAGCGGACGATGAATCGCATCGAGGATCTCACCTTCGGAGATCGACTCACAGCGGCAGATGATCTGACCGTACGCCGGATTCTTCTTAATGAGTTCATTTCTCTCATCAATGGAGAGCTCCTGCGGATTCAGGATATCCTTTCTGGTCGCGATCCAGCTCTCCTTTTCCTTCAAGTTCATCCTATCGCGGAGCATATTGCCGACCATCTCGCCGATTGCCGGGCTCGAGGAAAGACCAGGTGATTCGATACCCGCCACATCGATAAAGTGCGGCGCATCCTTCACCTCGCCAATGATAAATTCGTGGTGCTCTTCATGCGCACGAAGACCTGCGAAGCTCGTAATCACCTTCCGCATCGGGAGATTCTTCACATGGTCATTGGCCTTTGCGATGAGATCTGCGATGCCATCCGCTGTCGTATTCGTCCCTTCCTTATCATCAATGTCTACAGCTGTCGGCCCTACGATCAGGTTTCCATGAATCGTCGGGGATACGAGCACGCCCTTACCAAGCTTCGTCGGCTGCGGGAAGATCGTATGCGATACGAGATTGCCGACCTCCTTATCGAGAAGACAGTAATCGCCGCGGCGCGGAATGATCTTCATCTTATCGGCGCTCACCATGTTGTGGAGCGAGTCAGCGTATACGCCGGCAGCATTGACCACATATTTCGTTAAGTACTCGCCGTTCGACGTCCGCAGCTTCCAGTAGCCATTATCTTCCGCTGTGAGCTGTGCTAAAACACCTGCCGGCGCATCCTCTCTTTTGACAAATGTGATGGCTTCGACTGCCGTGTTGAAACGGAAATCAACGCCGTTGACATTTGCATTTTCTGCCATCGCGATCGTCAGCTTAAACGGGCAGATGATGCCGCCGGTCTTTGCAAGCAGCGCACCCTCCACCTTATCCGACAGGTTGGGTTCGAGTGCCAGGGCCTCCTCCCGGGTCAGAAGCTGCATATCCTTTACGCCGTTTGCGATGCCACGGTCGTAAAGTACCTTGAGGCCCGGCAGTTCTTCCTTGTGAATGCAAACAACCATCGAACCGTTCCGCTTGAACGGAATGTCGAGATCGCGGCAGAGGTCATCCATCATCTCGTTGCCGCGGACATTCATCTTTGCCATCAGCGAGCCCTCGGCAGCATCGAAGCCGGCATGGATGATCGCCGAGTTTGCCTTCGAGGTGCCCTCACAGACATCCTCATTCTTTTCGAGTACGCAAGTATTCACATCGTAGCGGGAAAGCTGTCGTGCAATCGCACTGCCCGTAACGCCTGCGCCTACAATGATCACATCATACATCATAACGTTTTTGTCTCCTTCCGAAAAAATAGAGTCCGTGAACAGAACGCACTCTCGTGCGCTCTGTATACACCGACTCCGATTCTCCGTATACACGATATAAATTGTTTCGATTTTCTCTATCCTACCACTTAGAACAGTGCCATGTAAAGGAGGGAACCACAGATGCCGCCTAAGATCGGAGCTACGAGCGGAATCCAGCCATAGGCAAAATCAGGATCCTTATGACCCTTGTTCGGTGCAAAGCAAGCATAGGCAAGACGCGGTGCTGTGTCTCTCGCTGCGTTCATCGCATAGCCTGTGAGACCGCCGAAGGAAGCGCCCATCGATACGATGACGCCGTATACGAGACCCCATGAAACTGCGGATTCGCCGGCATTGCCAGGAATCGCTGCCAGTGTGAAAACGAGGAACAGGGTTGCCAGGAACTCCGAGAAGAAGTTGAGGCTTGTGTGACGAACGGACGGGGAGGTGCAGAAGCAGCCGCGGATCGTCGCATCGTCATTGGTGGCCTTGATCTGGTCACCGTAGAGCACCATCAGGATCGCTGCACCGACGAAGCCGCCGAGAAGCTGGCAAATGATATAACCCGGTACCTCGCTCCAAGGCATCGCACCACGGACTGCCGCACCGATCGTTACTGCCGGATTATAATGTGCACCGGATACAGCGCCGAAGCAGTAAGCCGGAAGCATTACCGCGAGACCCCAGCCGATGAGGATATGAACGGAATTGCCACCCTTCATACCGGACTTGTTCAGACTTACGTTACAACAGACACCATCACCTAAAATTACAAGCATCATCGTTCCAATGAACTCTGCTAGATATTTACTCATGTTGATCCTCCTGATCAAATTTTCCAACGATCCCGCACTGCACCTTTTTACAAGCGCAGCGCGGGTATATCAAAACCGGACAGGTTTTCGAACCACTTTATCGTCCGGATGCCAATTACTACAGTTTAGCCCCATGATGTAGGCCTTGCACTGGTATTACTCCTTTGCCCAGCCGCGGGTTGCTGCTACTGCCTGGCTCCAGCCCTTCAGTGCCTTGACACGTGCCTCATCGGTCATATCCGGCTTAAATTCCTTATCAACAGACCAGTTCTTGATGACGTCTTCCTTGCTGGACCAGTAGCCTACCGCAAGACCTGCAAGATAGGAGGCGCCCATTGCGGTTGTCTCTACACAGCTCGGCCGTACAACATTTGTATTGATGATATCGGACTGGAACTGCATGAGGAAATTGTTCTTCGAAGCGCCGCCATCGACCTTAAGAGCCGTGAGATGTCTACCGGAATCAAGCTCCATCGCATGCAGTACATCATAGGTCTGGTATGCGAGCGACTCGAGGGTTGCACGAATGATATGATACTTGTTAACACCTCTTGTAAGACCGGTGATCGCGCC
>OMZX01000037.1:0-8691 GCA_900315665.1 uncultured Eubacteriales bacterium | reverse complement strand
TTTGTATCCTTGACACGGGTTGCGAAATATTCAGAATCCGGCGACGTATCAACGATACGAAGCTCATCACGAAGCCACTGGATCGCAGCGCCGGCTACATATACAGAACCTTCAAGTGCATAGTAAACCTTGCCGTCTAAGCCCCAGGCGATCGTCGTCAGGAGGTCATTCTTCGAGAAGATCGGCTTCTCACCGGTGTTCATGAGCATGAAGCAGCCGGTACCATAGGTGTTCTTTGCATCACCTTCATTAAAGCAGGTCTGTCCGAATAGCGCGGACTGCTGGTCACCTGCTGCGCCTGCGATACGGATCGGGCCGCCGAAGAACTCAGGATCGGACTCGCCATAGATAAAGCTTGACGGCTTTACCTCCGGCAGCATGCTCATCGGGATGTCCAGAATCTGGCAAAGCTCCGGATCCCACTCGAGTGTGTTGATGTTGAAGAGTAACGTTCTCGAAGCATTGGAATAATCCGTCACATGAACGCGGCCCTTTGTGAGCTTATAGATCAGCCAGGAATCGACAGTACCGAAGCAGAGCTCACCCTTATCGGCCTTCTCACGTGCGCCTTCGACGTTATCAAGGATCCAGCGGATCTTCGTGCCGGAAAAATACGGGTCAAACTTAAGGCCGGTCTTCTTCTGGAACTTCTCGACGATACCAGGAATCTCTGCCTTCATCTTCTCTGCGAAGTCAGCGGTACGGCGGCACTGCCATACGATTGCGTGGTAAATCGGCTGCCCTGTCGCACGATCCCATACGATGACCGTCTCACGCTGGTTGGTGATACCGATCGCTGCAATATCCGTCGCCGCTGCACCAACCTTCGCCATCGCCTGACGTGCGACCGAGAGCTGTGTCTGCCAGATTTCATTGGCATCATGCTCTACCCAGCCCGGCTGCGGGAAATACTGTGTGAACTCCTTCTGTGCCACGGAGCACATCTCACCCTTCTCGTTGAACAGGATACACCGGTTACTGGTTGTACCCGCGTCGAGTGCCATTACATACTTTGCCATATAAATCCTCCTTTTAAAATAGTTTCCTTGTTATGACTTGGTCTCATCGATCCAATGCTTACTCCGGGCAGTTGCCTGCTGTGCGATCAGCTTGTCCTGCCGGTGTTTCTATGATTTTCGGGCAGCCATCGGCTTCACGGCGGAAGCATTGGAATCATGTTCTACAGCTTCCACACATCCTCGTTCGTCGTCGAGATGGCGAGGATGCCGTTGTTCAGGGCGTTCATCACATCCTCACGGTCCGAAATCAGGCCGCCGGCGAGTACCGGTACGCGGCTGACCTCACGGATTTTCTTGATGACCTTCGGGAGCACGATGCCCGGAAGGATCTCAATCACATCCGGTCTCAGCATCCCGCGCATGTCCTGCTTCGCAATGTTTTTCAGTGCCATACTATCGATCACGAAATAGCGAAGTACAGTGTACAAGCCAAGCTCTCTTGCCCGTCCTATGAGATTTCCCTTTGTAGTGATGATACCGTCCGCTCTTGTGTTTTCCTTAATGAAGTCAACAGCGATATCCTTCGAGGTGTTGAGGCCAGTGATGAGATCGATATGCACCATCGCAAGCTTACCGGAGGACTTGACCTTGTCGACGATCGCGGGAATCCTGCAGACATCCCCATAAAGTATGAAAATGATCTCACACTCTGTTTCAATCGCATGACTCAGGCCTTCGTCATCCTTCACCGCAGCGATGATCGGATGCATCTCGATCCTGTCCAAAAACGCTGAACGCATCAACTGATACTCCTCCTTCTAATGAGCTCTCACGGAAAACGTCTGTTTCCCTGAATTTGCTTACGAAAGAAATGTCTTCCATCTCTTGCCACAAAAAAAGAATGTGGACATACGGAGAGATTCCTCTCACGATAACCACATTCTCTCATCTCACGGGCAATTCTTTAATTGATAGCTTTATGTTACACCCGTTTTGGTAAATTTGCAATATTTTTCTGTAAATCTACGAAATTTTTGTGCAATAATTGTTATTTTTTATCATTTCAAAGTTTTTTAAGTATTACTTTCAGCAAAATTACAATAGGCAAATGCTTCCTTCATGCACAAAAAAGCTACAGCATCTTCCATTTCCTCAGCAGCCAAACAGTGAGGGCGCAGACGAATACCGTAATGAGGATAACGATCGGGAAGCCGAAGAAGCTGTTTTGGAACGGCAGTGGCACATTCATGCCCCAGATGCCGGAAATGATCGTCGGAAGTGCCATGACGACGGTGATCGACGTGAGCAGCTTCATGACGTCATTCAGTCGGTTATTGGTCACAGTAGAGAACAGTTCGCTCGTGCTCTTGATGATGTCCTGATAGATCTTCGTCGTTTCGATCGCCTGCATGTTCTCAATGATGGTATCATCGAGAAGTTCTTCGTCCTCCGCATGCTCTTTAAGGATGCCGTAGCGTTTGATTTTATCAAGCACGGAGGCATTGGCACGAAGGGAGGTGGCGAAATACACAAGGTTCGACTCGAGGTAATGAAGGTTAATGAGATCGGTATCCTCCATGTCGTCATTGATCTTTTTCTCGATGTCGCCACGGCTCCGGTCGATCGATTTCAGGAGATTTTGATACACCGTGCAGTTATGATACAGGATCTGGCAGCAGAAGCGTTTCATCTTCCGGATGGAAAGCCCACGCATCTTCCGGAAAATCATGTCCTTAAGAATGATCGTTTCCTTCGAGCAGACGGTGATGATGCAGCTTTTCGTAAGGATGATGCCAAGCGGGATGGTGGTATAGCTGATGGCGACGTTAACTGCTTCCCGCGTCGGGATATCGATGAGGATCAGCGTATAGTTATCTTCAATGTCTACACGGGATGACTCATCCTGGTCGAGTGCGGCCCGGACGTCATCCAGCTCGATACCGAAGTGCTGACTCGTGTCACGGCACTCCTTGTCCGTCGGATTGGTAAGCATGAGCCAGCAGTTGTCCTGGTACTCTTCGATTTCTGATACATGTCCGCTTTCTGTGATGTAGTAGTTATGCATAGTCTACCCGCTTCCTGTCCTGTTCATCACGTAAGAATCATATCCATTATACCGTAATTTACAGGATGACGTTATCCCTTAAAATCGGATCGGAAGCGAGCCTTTGCAGGCCTTCTGTGCGACTTCCGTTTAAGTGCATACCATATATTCTGTCGGCAGTACAGTATTTGAGGAAATCGCCAATGCCTCTGCCGGGCTCCTTGAGCCGTAGATCATAAGGAATCATCGCCACCGCAAAGTGCATGCCCTTGATTCTTTCCAGTTCATCGTGATAGCTTTTCTCAAGCGCCTTATCCTCTGCGTCGCCATCCCACCACCAGTTGTTGAGATCGCCCGCATGATAAATGCTTCCTTCGGGTGTCGAGAGGACGAACGCGATGCCAAGATCGTTTGATTTTAACGTCTTTATGGTGAGAAAATCTCCCGTTTCAGCCAGCGGAAGCTCTGCTGCCTCATGCGCACCAAGCCGGATGATTTTGTCTCTTATGTCTGCTGTATGTGGGCAACTTATCATCGAGATGTCATCGGACAGGATAAACCTATCCGCCGGAAGGTCAAAAATCTTCTTCGAGAAATGATCCCCATGCGCATGGCTCACGAAAACAAACAATGGCTTACCCGGCAGCATCGGCGGAATCGCGCCGGTGAACCAGTCAAAAAGGAAATACGCCTCTCCCGTTTCCACGAGAAATCCACTGTGATAAATCAGCGTCACCTTCATCATTCTCCTCCAATATGATCAAGAAATCCCAAAAGTTGACACCGGGGACGGTTCTCTCTGTCATGCTGACATCTGATAGAATGCGACGCTTCACATAGATATCAGTCTGATAACTGCATTAATGAATCCGATTCTAGTCCTGCTTCTTCTCTGCATCCGGCAGACCGACGACCTCATCCACCGGCAGGCAGAACGCGATGCCCTGTCCGGGCGTATCGAGACCAACGCCGCGATACAGCGCATGAAGCACAGCTTCTCTGATTTCCTCCGGTACGAGTATCATAATGATTTCTTTATCCGGCTGAAACTGGATGTGGAAGAAATCCTCCGCTTCCCGATTTGCTGTACCTCTGCCGCGGATTACCGTACCGCCGGTAGCGCCCGCGCTGCGGGCAGCATCCATGACTTCATCGGAAAAGCCTGCATTAACGATACAGAAGATGATTTTATAGTCTTTTTCATTCATGATTTTCTCCTGTTTCAGAATATAAATCGATTTTCATCCTATGGCAGTTCATCAGCTGCCTTGCGAAGATCCTGCCGGCTTCGCACCTGTATTCGACCGGTCATCGATCAGGAACTGGTATAAAAGTGTCCCAATCATACTGTTAAGAGGCACAGCCATCGCGATGCCGTTACCGCCGCGAAGGGCTCGGAACTTCTCCTTCAAGGTCGCAAGGACAGTCTCCATACGGTCCTTCCGAACCAGACTGAAGAGGACTGCTTTTTCTGTTTCCGCGATGCCGAGACGCCGTAGAATCTTTTCATTTGCTGTGCCATGTCCGTCGACTGTCATCTGCACATTCGCGCCGAGAGACTGAATGAGATCCTCATAGAATCTTGCCTCATCCCGCTCGACGACGGTAATAATGAGTTCCGGCTTCACCGGGGCGATCGTTCTGTTCTCCATGAGACCTCCTTAGGCAAAATAGATAATCTGCTCATCATCCTGCGACAGAATATGACGCATCGCCTGTCTCGTCCGGATGTGCTTCGACATGACAGCGCGGAAGCCAAGGCACTGAATCGAAATGAGCGGTGTCATCGCAACCATGGCGACGGTACCGAATGCAAGCGCAAGTACAGACTCCTCTCCGCGAAGCGCGACGCAGGCGCCGGTCATAAGCGGCAGAATGAAGCCGGAGGTCAACGGACCGCTTGCGACGCCGCCAGAATCAAAGGCAATCGCCGTATAAATCTTCGGCACGAAAAAGGATAAACCTAGCGCGATTAGATAACCGGGAATCAGATAGTAGAGGATTGAAAAGCCCCGGATCATGCGGATGATCGTAAGTCCCAACGAAACACCTACGCCGAGAGACAGCGCTGACAACATTTGACGACGGGTGACACCACCGTGTGTGATATCTTCAACCTGTTCGGTCAGTACATGGATTGCCGGTTCTGCCAGCACGACCACCATACCGAGGATGAAGGCAACAAAAAGCAGGAGATCTTCACTAAATGCAGCAAGGCCTTTCCCGACGGCAAAGCCGACCGGCATATAGCCGATATTCACAGCGCAGAGGAAGATGACGAGTCCGACAAAGGTATAGCCGATGCCGATTGCGATGATGTACAGTTTCCGCTTAGGGAGCTTTAGAATCGTACACTGTAGGATCAGGAAAAAGCCGACGATCAGAAGAAGCGCCTGTGCAACATCCACGATGACCTCGGGAAGCTCTTCGAAAAATGCATCACCGAAATGCTCCGGGATCGTGTAATCCGGCACCTCATAGGTGATATTTCCATTGATGCCAAGCGATAGTAACAGCACCATAAGTACCGGGCCGATTGAGCATAAAGCGACGAGACCAAAGCTGTTTTCACTTGAATGGCTGCCGCCGATGGACATCGCAATGCCTACACCGAGCGCCATGATGAAGGGAACCGTGATCGGACCGGTCGTCACGCCGCCCGAGTCGAAGGCCAGCGGCAGGAAGCCGGCATTGCCACGTTCAATGAGAAGCGCTGTTACCGTGAACAACACAAGATAGCTGTAAAGAAGGATCGGCACCAGGTCCCGCTTCATGAGAATTTTCAGAACCGAAAGACCCAGAAAAAGACCCACGCCGATGCCGACAGTGATGATGAGACGTCCGGCAGGGATGACCGCTGCCACCTGATCTGCGAGAACAGATAGATCCGGTTCTGCGACGGTAATCAGCACACCCATGAGACAGCAGACAGAAAGGAGCAGCCCGGATCTTCCGGTCGCCGTGAGACCTTCACCGACATATTGGCCCATCGGAGTCATCGCGAGGTCCGCGCCGAGATTGAAAAGTCCGATGCCTAAGATCAAAAGAAGTGATGCAATTAAGAAGACACCGATCCCTGAAACTGATATATCAACGAGCGGTGTCAGTGCAAGTATCAGGATGAGCGCTGAAACAGGCAGTACGGAAACAAGTGCTTCCTGTAATTTTGACCGGAGTATTTTCTTCAACAGACTAAACCTCCTCTCGTAATAGCTTCAGTATATCAAAAGGAGAAATTGAAACGCAATAAGCAAGAATGAAGCGGCGTCTAGGTTTCATTGCTGTACTTTTTATACTCATACGGTGTATGATATAAATATATAGAAGAAACCTGGTCTACAGGTCCCTGGTACGTATCGCACGGAGAAAATCGATGAAACAAGCAACATTTTTTGCAGAAAACGAAATCGAATGGGCGGAAGTGATTAGTCTCATTGCGTCAGATCCCGCATTTCAAGAAAGAGAAAGATGCCTCATTATTCTGCATGAAGCCAATACGGATGAGGCAGTGATCAGAGCACACCTTACATCAATCGGGGACAGACTGCCCGGCATGATGGTTACTGGCATCACACAGATTAGTCCTCTGGATAAGGACATGATTCTATTTAAGGGTGCCGAGCTTTCGGTGATCTCCTTTGAGACAAGTGAATTTCGGTTTTTTCTGTATGATTGTGAAAAGCTATCTCCGGAAGCGGCAGCTGTAAATTTTTCAAAGGAACTTAAGAATATTCCGGATGCAAAGGGAATCCTCTATTACTCTTCGAATGTTGGATTAAACCCGGAGCGTTTTCTTACTGCCATGGATTCGACCTTATCCGATATCCCTGTTTTCGGTACACAGGCGGGTGCATCCAACTTTTTTCAGGATGATTCCTTCGTATTCTATCATGATGCATGTCTGAGAGGCGCCATCGTTACCGTTGTGTTTTCCGGCGAGGATTTATCTGTCGATACGAATTACTGTTTCGGCTGGCGGCCGCTTGGCAGCATGATGACAGTAACAGAAACCGGGGAAGAGGGCATCGTCAAGACCATCGATCACGAGAAAGCAACTGAAATATACTATAATTACCTCCGGATTCATCTTGATGAGCACTTTTATGAAAATGTCTGTGCATTCCCGATGGTCATTCTTCAGGGGCATCGCTATACCTCCCGTGTTCCTTTCCGCTATTATCCGGATGGTTCGATCCGCTTTTCTACAGAAATGAGAGTCGGTGATCAGCTGAGTCTTTCCTATGCAAAATCCGGTTATCTTCTGAAGGGCACACTGAAGCTTGCAAATGAGCTTTTAGCCTTTTCTCCCGAGGCGCTGCTCGGCTCTGCATGTGTCAACCGACGGCTTTTTATGGGAAATGAAAAGGCAGATCAGGAAATTGACTATCTTCGTAAAGTTTGTCCTTCATTCTCCTATGGCTGCGGTTATGGAGAAATTCTCAGGACCAGCGATGGCGGCGGTTTTCTTAACAGTACACTCGTCGTCGCAGCACTACGAGAAGGACCGGCGCCAGAGCTTCCGGTTTCTACCATCGAGGAATCTGACACAGAAAAGGAGGAATCCGCCTACATGCCGCTTGCGGATCGTCTTGTAACCTTCCTTGAGGCTACAACCCAGGACCTTAAGCGGATCAATGCCGATCTTCAGAAACTTGCCTCCCGGGACCAGCTGACAGGTCTCTATAACCGGATGTATATGGAAAATGCACTGCACGAAGAAATGCGCAAGCATCTTACCGATGCTGACTTTTCCGTCATGATGTTTGACATTGACTGCTTTAAGCATGTCAATGATACATATGGCCATCAGACGGGTGATATGGTCTTAAAAAGAGCGGCTGAGCTGCTTTCCGATTGCCTGCCGGATGGAGACCTCGCTTCCAGGTGGGGTGGGGATGAATTTCTCGTACTCTTTAAGCATCCATCTAACGGCAGTGATTTTGCAATCGCTGAAAAATTCCGGTCTATCATCGAACATGCTGATTTTTCACCAGTTCCAGGTGTAACGGTCAGTGTCGGACTTGCCGGCGTGCAGAAAATGCTGGAAGAAAAAGAACTGCTTCGAAGAGTCGATCTCGCCATGTATCATTCGAAGCACAGCGGCAGAAATCTCGTCACGATCTATGAAAAGGGTACATGCGAGAACGAAATGCAGAACTAATTCAGCCTTGATTGTAGATATTTATATGAAACGTCGGTCAATCTTTGGTCATAAATAATTTAAAAAGTCCGGGAACCCGCTATTTAAGCTGGTTCCCGGACTTACTGGCACTATTCGAGCTCGTTAATTATCCTTCGAAGAGAACGGAGACTTTTCCGCCATTTCTTTCCGGGTAATTCTGTTATTTGACTTCACCATTGAGAGAATGCCAGATTCATAGGATTCTCTTATTTTTTCTTCATCGTGAGTACCATCGTAAGTGCCACCGTGAATGACATTGGCACTCAAGCCTGTCCCCCAGCCTTCTCCGCAGCGACGGTGGAATCTTACCGTAAATCCATCATCGTCCCCACGATATTCCACTTTGCAGCCGGCTTTATTCCTTTCAATATGATCTTCTTCCACAGCTCATCCGCGGAACGAACTGTACCGGAATTTTGTCCGTTACAGAATAGCTTCTGTCTGTTTTCATCCGATCCAGATACTCCACTGCTTTTCCCGCGCGCAAAAACACATCCTGCCGGACG
>OMZX01000016.1 GCA_900315665.1 uncultured Eubacteriales bacterium | reverse complement strand
ATCGCGAATGTCGTATCCGGATGGACGAAGATTCCGGTACAGAGACTACAGCAGGCAGAATCTGAAAAGCTGCTGCATCTCGAGGAAACCTTGCATCATCGCATCGTATCACAGGAGGAAGCAGTGACGGCTGTTGCCAGAGCGATTAAGCGCGGTCGTGTTGGCCTCAAGGATCCGAAGCGTCCTATCGGTTCCTTCATGTTTCTGGGCCCGACAGGTGTCGGCAAGACGGAGCTTTCTAAAGCACTTGCGGAAGCAATGTTTGGCTCTGAAAATAATCTGATCCGTGTAGACATGTCAGAGTACATGGAAAAGTATAGCGTTTCGAAGATGATTGGATCTCCTCCAGGCTATGTGGGTTATGATGAAGGTGGACAGCTGAGTGAAAAGGTGCGGCGTAACCCGTATTCTGTGATCCTTTTTGATGAAATCGAGAAGGCACATCCGGATGTGTTGAATATTCTTCTGCAGGTATTGGATGATGGTCATATCACGGATGCACAGGGACGTAAGGTTTCCTTTAAGAACACGATTATCATCATGACCTCAAACGCTGGTGCTGAGCAGATTCTTGCACCGAAGCGTCTTGGTTTTGATACGGGAACCGATGAAAAGGATCATGATTATAATGTCATGAAAACACGTGTGATGGAGGAAGTGCGACACCTTTTTAAGCCGGAGTTCTTAAATCGTGTGGATGAGATCATCGTATTCCATCCAATCACGAAGGAGAATATGCGTGCAATCCTTGACATCATGATGAAGGAGCTCGAGACGCGCGCAAGAAGCCAGATGAATCTTCGAATTTCTCTCGATGATAAGGCGAAGGACTGGCTCATTGACAAGGGCTTCGATCCTAAATTTGGTGCAAGACCGCTCCGTCGTACGATTCAGACGGAAATCGAGGACCTCTTATCTGAAAAGGTACTGGATGGCACAGTCTCTGAAAATGCAAGTGTGCATATCACGGTAGGTGAGGACAAGAACTTAAAGCTTAATGTTCGAAAAACCGGTAGGAGGGCGGGCTCCGAAAAGTCTAATTTGAAGACTGATAAGGTGAAGAGCGCTGCTGGAAGGAACAGGCCGAAATCTCTGTCAGAAAAAAGTGAAAGGGTTGCTGACAATAAAGGGAAATCAAGTGACAGTTCAAAGGGCAAGACAACGGTTCTAAAATAAGGTTTCATAGATGGAAACGGTATAGTGGATGAGGCAAAAGCCATGAAGCTATGCCGTTTCTTTTTTAAGAATATTTCCATAAAGGTTGATCATATTCGGGAGTTTATATGGCAAAGGCTTCATCAAAATTTTACTGTAAGGAATGCGGTTATGAATCCGCTAAATGGATGGGACAATGTCCATCCTGCCGGGCATGGAATAGCTTCGTCGAGGAACCGGTGCTCTCGGCGTCAAAGGTTGCCGGCTTTGGTGGAAAAAAAGCTTCCGGCAGTGGAAGACCGCCACGGCAACGACCTGTTAAGATCGATGAGGTGAAGCTCGAGCAGGAGGACAGAATGCCGACAGGCTTTCGTGAGCTTGATCGTGTGCTCGGTGGTGGAATCGTCGTAGGTTCACTCGTGCTTCTCGGTGGTGATCCGGGCATCGGAAAATCGACGATTCTTCTTGAGGTATCGAGAAATCTCGCTGCCGAAAGTAATAAAAAGGTTCTGTATATTTCAGGTGAGGAAAGCCTGAAGCAGATTCGGATGCGGGCAAACCGTATCACAGAGATTACCGGTGATATCAGCTTCATGGCGGAAACTAATATTGAGAATATCATCGAGACGATCGAAGAAGAGAAGCCTGATTTTGTGGTCGTGGATTCCATCCAGACGATGTATACAGAAACAGTTACTGCAGCGCCGGGCTCTGTCAGTCAGGTCAGAGAATCCGCTTCGCAGCTTCTTCGGGTTGCGAAGGAAAATGGTATTGCAATCTTTCTCGTCGGGCATGTGACGAAGGACGGTACGGTAGCAGGTCCGAAGGTGCTCGAGCATATGGTCGATGTCGTTCTGTATTTTGAGGGAGATAACGGCGGCACGCTTCGTATTCTGCACGGGCAGAAAAACCGTTTCGGTTCAACGAATGAAATTGCAGTGTTTGAGATGACCGGAGATGGTCTCAGAGAGGTTCTAAACCCTTCTGAGTTGCTTCTGAACGGGCGCCCTTTACATGCCTCCGGGTCTGTCGTGACCTGCGGTATGGAGGGCACTAGACCGCTTCTCATCGAGATTCAGGGACTATTGGTTCCGTCAGCCTTTAATCTGCCCAGGCGTACAGCGAATGGTATTGATTATAATCGGCTTAATATGCTGATTGCGATTATAGAAAAAAGATTGAATCTTAATATCGGGAAATATGATGCCTATGTCAATATCACAGGCGGACTTCGAATTGCAGAGCCGTCGATGGATCTTGGTATCGTGCTCTCGCTGGTTTCGTCCTATATGGATATTGAAATTCCGGATGATGTGATGGTTTTCGGTGAAGTTGGTCTGTCAGGTGAGATTCGCGCTGTATCGAACGCGGAGCAGCGTGTCGAGGAGGCATCGAGACTTGGCTTCGACCGGATCATGATGCCCGCCTTTCATGCCGGCAGGATCGATGCCAGGAATTTGAAGGATGTTCAGATCCTGTCTGTTCGTACATTGAAGGAAGCGATGGCAGTGCTTAGGAAGTAGCAGGAAAACCTCTTATATCAGCGATAGCCATTTTTTATTTGTGTAAGCTGATTACAGTGTCTATAATGTCTCATGGCAAATTGATACGGAGCAAGTAATGAGGCCTGCTTTTCCGTACCATAACGGAAGTGGGCTTTTTGCAACGGTATGCAGGAATGCGTGGCATGATGATATATATGTTGATAGACTCTGTAAGTTTTTACACAGAGTGTAGGCATTGACAATCAATGCATAGTTATAGCAGTTTTATGGAGGAAAGGTATGAACGTAGCGGAAGTTTTGGTTAAGGCACTGGAGCATGAGCATGTGGAGTACATGTTCGGCATTCCGGGTGAGGAGAATCTGTATATCATGAAAGCACTGAAGGAGTCCGGGAAGATCAAGGTGGTTATCGTCCGGCATGAGCAGGGTGCAGCCTTTATGGCGGATGTTTATGGACGTCTTACAGGACGTGCCGGTGTCTGCTTCTCGACGCTTGGCCCGGGCGCTACGAATCTTATCACAGGTGTAGCAGATGCCAATGGTGACGGCGCACCGCTGGTGGCGATCACGGCACAGGTTTCCACCGATAAGATGCCGCTGACGAGCCATCAGTATCTTGATCTAGAAACTTTGTTCCAACCGATTACCCGTCGTACGAAGATGATCGTAGCCCCTGGTTCAACCAATGAAATCGTCCGGCTTGCTTTCAAGTATGCGGAGGGCCGGCATCCGGGCGCGACACACATTTGTATCCCGCAGGATGTTTCCTCGATGGAGGTGCCGGAGGGAGCACCGATGAAGCTCCTGAACCGGCCGACGCCACTCCACGAATATGCGGATGAAAATCGTCTGATCGAGGCTTCAGCACTCATCAATCGGGCACAGCACCCGATAATCCTCGTCGGGCATACAGCTGTCGCAGAGCATGCGGAAAAGGCACTCACGGAGTTCGCAGAAAAGCTGCATATTCCGGTTGTCAACACGATGATGGCAAAGGGTGTTATCCCTTGTAATAGTCCGTATTATATGGCTACGATCGGTATGCCGATGGAGGACTATCCGAACATTATGTTTGACCATGCAGATCTTGTCATCTGTGTGGGGTATGATATTGTTGAGCTTGCACCGGCAAAGTGGAATAAAGAGGATAATCATAAGATTCTTCATATTGATGCACGTCCGGCGGATGTGAATAAGCTGTATCAGCCGGATACCGAGGTCATCGGTGATATCAGCTATTCACTGGAGCAGCTGATGCTGAGCTGTGATGGGAAGAAGGAGCCTGAAGATTTCTTTAAGGTAAGAGATATGTTCCGCGAAGAGAAGGACTCCTACGCGAAGGATACCGGCTTCCCGGTGAAGCCGCAGAAGCTTCTTTATGATGTTCGGAAAATCATGGGACCGGCTGACATCGTGATCTCTGATGTCGGCGCACATAAGATGTGGATTTCCCGGCATTATGAATGTTATCAGCCGAATACCTGCATCATTTCGAATGGCTTTGCGACGATGGGTATCGCGGTACCAGGCGCAATTGCAGCGAAGCTGGTTTACCCGGATCGTAGAGTTCTTGCCATCGCGGGAGACGGCGGCTTCATGATGAACGTACAGGAGCTGGAGACCGCCGTACGTCTCAACATCCCGGTTGTGTTCCTTGTCCTGACGGATCAGAGCTATGGTCTTATCAAGTGGAAGGAGGATATGCATTTCGGAGAGAACTTCTATGTAAACTTCTCGAACCCGGATTTTGTGAAGCTGGCAGAATCGATGCATGTGCATGGCTTCAAGGTAGAAAGTACGGATGAGATTATCCCGACATTGGAAAAGGCATTTACCTGTGGTGGTCCGGCGCTTGTAGAGTGTCCAATCGATTACCGTGAGAATGATAAGTTGACGGCACATCTCGCCGATGTCATGAAGAAATATCGGGAAGCAAAGGCGAAGTAAAACAAATGAAATTAAAATACAAATGCCTGGTGATGGATCATGATGATACTGTTGTGGATTCGACAAAGACGGTGCATTATCCGAGCTTCGTCGAGTATATGGAAAAGTATTTCCCGAATGTACATATTTCTCTCGATGACTATTTTCGCTATAATTTTGATCCGGGCGTTTTAGAGTTTTTTACAGATATTTGTGGATTAACGGAGGAAGACGTAGAGGAAGAGCAGAAATTCTGGCGGGATTATGTTAAGGATCATGTACCGAAGGCATTCCCGGGTATCAAGGAGATTCTCGAGGAGCAGAGGCGAAGAGGTGGACTGATTACGGTCATCAGTCATTCCTATTCTGAATATGTGCTTCGTGATTACCGGGAAAACGGTCTACCGGAGCCGGATTTGTGCTACGGCTGGGAGGTGCCGGTCGAGAAGCGGAAGCCGAAAACCTGGTCGCTTGAAAGAATCATGGAGAAGTATGATCTGAAGCCGGAGGAGCTTCTCGTGGTGGATGATCTGAAGCCGGGATTTGATATGGCACATGTGGCCGGTGTACCCTTTGCGGCTGCCGGTTGGGCAAACGATATCCCGGAGATTGAGAATTTTATGCGGCAGAATTGCAACTGGTATTTTAAAACGGTGAAGGATTTGAACAGCTTCCTTTTTGACTAAAAAAATTCTTGTGGGAATCTTCATGAGAGTATAAACTGAATATAAGTGAGAAGCACCAGAAGGAGGCATTATGCGGCAAAATAGATTTCTGTTTATGTACAATGCCTTGATCATCGCGATCATCTGTCTGGTGTTTTTTGTTGTCCAGAATATGGATGTGCGGTATTACCGGGAGCTTTCGACAGAGCAGGCACAGAGAAGCGTAGATATGATCTCTGAGCAGATCACGAGTAAGATTGGTCTGGCAACCCAGGAGCAGTGTGTGATGGCCAGAACGCTTGCACATGATCGATCCCTCATCAACTGGCTGAAGGCGGAGGAAACGGCAGATGCGCAGAAAGAGCTCATTGGTTATCTCGGCGATTTTCAGCTTGCCTTCGGCTATAATAATGTCTTCGTTGTATCGGCGAAAAGCGGCTACTATTATTATTAGGATGGCATCAATCGGAAGGTATCACCGGACGATAATTTTGACAGCTGGTACTATAATTTTATTGCACTGAACCAGGATTATGACATCCAGATCGACCGGGATGCGACGGATAATTATAACATCAGTATTTTCGTGAATTATCGTGTCGAGGATGAAGATGGCAATCTGCTTTTGGTGCTCGGTGCGATGGCTATCATCCTTTTCACAGGGCTAAATCATATCCTGATCCGTATGCAGAACACGGATTTTCTGACGGGCATACCGAATCGTGCACTTTTCGAACAGCTTGTGGCAAAAAATGGTAAGATTCGCAGGAACTGGCACAGTGTCTTCATGCTGGATGTCGATGATTTTAAGCATTTTAATGATGACCACGGGCACGAATATGGCGATCATGTGCTGAATCTCGTCGGACAGCAGCTTTCAGAGCTCATTATGCGCTATGGTGTCGTCGCGCGATATGGCGGTAATGAGTTTGTCGGTGTTCTTCGGGTGCAGCCGGCGCAGGCGAAGAAAATCCTGGATCAGCTGAACAGCCGGATCGCAAAGGCGGATCCGGAAGCGGGCGTGCATGTAAGTGTCGGTATCAGCGAAATCAAGGCTGGGCTTTCGTATGAAGAACTCCTAAAAAGTGCGGATAAGGCGCTTTATGGCGAAGAGGAATGGTAAAGGACAGACGATTGTCAATTCTTAATTGTAAAGTTCTTTCAAAGTTTTAAATTCCGTATGAACAAAATCAACAATTTAATAGTACAAATTACCCTGTAATAGGGGCAATTTGTACATTTATCTGAAAGTAAAATCTGATTTCACTCCAATTCTTGAAAATAATATCTAAAAGCGATATAAAAAAAGCGGAAGGAGGGAATCAAATGAAGGAAAAGCTTTCAGGCTTAAAGGGCGGTCTTATCGTGTCCTGTCAGGCGCTGGAGGATGAGCCGCTACACTCGTCCTTTATCATGGGACGGATGGCTCGTGCTGCGAAGGAAGGCGGGGCTGTCGGCATTCGCGCGAATACTGTCGAGGATATCTGCGAGATTCGTAAAAATGTAGATCTTCCTGTCATCGGTATCATCAAGAGCGAGTATCCGGATTCTGAAGTGTACATCACGCCGACAATGAAGGAAGTCGACGCGCTGATGAACATTCAGCCGGATATCATAGCACTGGATGCAACGAAGCGGATAAGACCGGATGGCGTCTCTCTTGATGCATTTTTTTCTCAGGTAAGAGAAAAGTATCCGGAGCAGATGTTCATGGCAGATTGCTCTTCGATTGAGGAAGCCGTGCATGCAGATGCAATCGGGTTTGATTTTATCGGCACGACGATGGTTGGTTACACCTCGTATACGCAGGGCGACAGAATCGAGGCGGACACGTTTGGAATCGTCCGTACGATTCTAAAGGAAATCAAGCACCCCTTGATCGCAGAGGGAAACATTGATACGCCGGGAAAAGCAAGAGAAGTACTGGATCTCGGCTGTTTCAGTGTCGTGGTCGGCGGTGCAATTACAAGACCACAGCTCATCACAAGGAAGTTTGTTGATGCGATCAAGGCATGAACGTGGTGAATTCAGCACTGAAGGAAATTGAGATATGAGGAGACATGAGAAAAGCCTGCTGCCGACGATTGAAGCGAATTATCAGAATCTTACTGAAAGTGAAAAGATCGTTGCTGACTTCTTTCTTCATCATCCTTATGAAGAGAAAAGGGATTATTCTCAGGCAGCGATCTGCAAAGAGCTGACATTGTCTCCGTCATGTCTATCCAGATTTTCAAAGAAGCTGGGTTTCCGGGGCTACAGAGAATTTATCTTTGAATATCAGAAATATGCTGGGGAAGAGGCTAAGGACACAAAGAGCACTGATCAGGTGTTCGAGACCTATGAAGAGATTTTATCGAAGACCTATAGTCTCATTAACCCGGAGCAGATTTCTGGACTTGTAGACGACCTGATTCATTACAAAAGAATCTATGTTTACGGGTTCGGAAGCTCCGGACTGGCAGCACAGGAGTTTAAGAACCGATTTATCCGGGTAGGACTTGATGTTGAAGCAGTTACCGATACACATGCGCTTCTAATCAATGGTTTTCGCCTTAATGAGTACGCACTGGTGATCGGTATCAGCTACAGTGGTGCCACAAGAGAGGTAATCGAAGCACTGATTCAGGCAGCAGGAAAGGGTGCTAAAACGGTTCTGATCACTTCCCGGAATGAAATGCATTTTCATCAGCGGTTCAGCGAGGTAATTCTCTGTGCAGTTAAGAAAAATCTAGAATATGGTGACATCATCTCACCGCAGCTTCCGGTTTTGATTCTGATTGACAGAATCTATGCGGAATATATTAATCGGGAGAAGAAACGAAAGATGATCTATGATGCATCGGTCGAGACCTTTGTAGACCGTTACATCAACTATCAAACGGGTGACAAAAAGGAGGAATAAGTATGCAAACGCTACAGGTTATTTTGATTCTTGCTGTGTTTATTGCCGGTGTTGTTCTTATGATGACGAAGAAGCTTCCTGCAATCCTGGCGCTGCCGGTTATGGGTATCCTGATTGCTGCATTTGCAGGAGTGCCGTTTATGTCTTCCGATAAGGAAGTGCAGACGATTACGGGCTTTGTCATCACATCAGGTGCAGCGAAGCTTTCCGGTACGATCGTCGTGACGATCTTTGGTGCCATCTTTGCACGCGTGATTCAGAAAGAGGGCATTTCTGATGCGATCATTCGCAAGGCCGCAGAGCTTGCCGGTGATAAGTCGACAGCCATCGCACTGGCTATTACAGCAGCGACAGCCATCATCTTTACAGCCATGAGCGGTGCAGGCCCAGTCATCATGGTTTCGCAGATCGCTATTCCGCTGATGCTTTCAGCAGGTATCGCGCCAGTTGTAGCAGCTAGTCTAGTGCTGTTCGGCCTAAATATCGGACTTCTTTTCAATGTTTCCCAGTATCAGCTCTATGTAGATACGATCGGCATGGATATGGAAGTCATCAAGACATCTTCCCTTGTTATGGGTATCATCTGCATCGTTGTAACGATCGTGTATATCTTCATGAATGTAAAGAAGACACAGACTGCAAACTGGGCAGCGAAGACTGGCGAGGCTAATGCTAAGAACGTCAGCCCGGTAGCTATGTTCATGCCGATTGTTCCGGTACTGCTTGTCTTCATCTTCAAGCTCGATGCAAATACGGCACTTCTGATTGCGATCATCGTTACAGCACTGATCACGAAACCATCCGAAATCGTGCAGGTGATTTCCAGCTCTGTAGTAGAAGGCATCAAGGATATTGCAGGTGTTATCGCACTTATGATGGGAATCGGCATTCTCTTAAACGGTGTGTCTGCCCAGAATACATCGGCCCTGATGCAGCCGATCATCAGCGCGATCCTGCCGTCGAAACGATTCCTGTATGTCGTACTCTTCACGATCCTTTCTCCGCTTGCACTTTACAGAGGCCCGCTGAATATGTATGGTCTCGGAAGCGGACTTGCAAATATCTTCCTGCAGGCAGGCACACTCAGTGCTTCGGCAGTGGGTATGGCACTCCGTTCGACAAGTGTTGTACAGTGTGTATCAGATCCGACGAATACACAGAATGTCATCGTCGCAGACTATGCAAAGGTAGATGTCAATGACATTCTTAAGTCAACACTGCCATACACGATGGTGATGGCGCTTGGCATACTGATCTATGCTGCAGCGGTTCTGTTCTAAAATAGTATGTATTGATCGAAGATTTCAGAGAGTTTTCCTTAACGGGGTGGCTTGATACCACCCCGCTGGGAACGCTTGCAGGTGTTTCTTTACAACTTTGATCCGGGAAGCCGAATAGATTGGCTTTTCTTTTTTTACAGATTTTTATGAGGTTTCTATGAGCGACAGAAAAGTAAGAATCGGAATCGATGTCGGCGGTACCTTTACGGATGCTGTCGTAGTAGATCATGAGACGTTTGAGATCATCGCAAAGAAGAAGGTGCCGACGACACATCATGCTGAGGCCGGCGTTGCTGCAGGTATCGTACAGGCAATTGAAGAAGTGCTTTCCGAGAATCATATCTCTCCTGAGGATGTTATCTTCATTGCACATGGTACGACACAGGCAACCAATGCACTTCTTGAGGGTGATGTCGCAAAGGTCGGTATCGTCGGTATGGGCACAGGACTTGAGCGTGATCGTGCAAAGAGTGAAACCACGGTCGGAAATATCGAACTGGCACCGGGAAAGTTTCTATATACAGAACAGGAATTTCTGGATACGGCGAGCTTCACGGAAGAAGACATTCGAAGCGCGATTCGAAACCTAAAAAGCAAGGGCTGTGAAGTGATCGTAGCGTCAGAGAGTTATTCTGTGGATGATCCGACGCATGAGAAGCTGGTGATTGACATCGCACAAAAGGAAGGTCTGCCTGCGACAGGCGGTTACGAAATTTCACAGCTTTATGGTCTGAAGGCACGTACTCGTACCGCTGTCGTAAATGCAGCATTGATTCCGAAGATGATGGAAACGGCAGATATGACCGAGGAGGCTGTCAAGAATGCCGGCATCCGTAAGCCACTGATGATCATGCGCTGTGATGGCGGTGTCATGAGCATAGATGAAGTCAGAAAACGTCCGATTCTTACGATGCTGTCAGGTCTTGCAGCTGGAGTGGCCGGTGCACTCATGTATGAGAAGATTACCGATGGTATATTCCTGGAGTCCGGTGGTACTAGTACAGATATCTCTGCAATCAAAGATGGCAAGGTCATGATCAAGAACGCGACCGTCGGCGGACATAAGCTCTATCTTAGTTCCCTGGATGTTCGGACACTCGGCATCGCAGGCGGCAGCATGATCGTCATACGGGATAAAAAGCTCGTGGATGTCGGCCCTCGGTCTGCACATATTGCTGATTTAAACTATGAAGTGTTTACAGAACCGGAACATATTATCGATCCGAAGGTTCAGCTGATCGCACCTCGTTCCGATGACGCAGCAGATTATGCTGCTGTTATATCAAAAAATGGAGAAAAAGTAGCACTCACACTCTGTGGCGCCGCAAACATTCTTGGCTACGTTTCGGAGGGAGATTATGCGAAGGGCTCGAAGGAAGCAGCTGAAAAGGCATGGAGCGCCCTGGCAGTCTATACGGGCATATCCGTAGAAGAGCTTTGCCAGACGGCCATGGATATTGCCATTGCAAAGGTGAATGAAATCGTGCAGGGGCTCATCAGTGACTATCAGCTCAGCAAAAATCTGATCTTCTTAGTAGGAGGTGGCGGATCAGCTTCTGTGGTCACACCATATCTTAGTAAAAAAACAGGTATTCGGTTTCGGATCGCGAAGAATGCGCCATATATCTCGACGATTGGTGTATCACTGGCGATGGTAAGGGAACAACTCGAACGAAATGTCCCGAATCCATCGGAGGAGGATATCCGGAAGATCCGGCATGATGTCCTGGAGATCATCACAAGAGCAGGCGCGGATCCTAAGACGGTGGACATCACAGTGGAGGTAGATAGCCAGAAGAATATTCTCCGGGCAACAGCAACCGGCGCAACAGAGCTTCGTACGAAGGATCGGGCAGTCACAGAAATATCGGAGCAGGAACGACTGAAGATCGCTGCTGAAGGAGCCGGAACAGACGAAAACAAGATTTCACTTCTTGCAGCGACCGGCAAATGGCATGTTTATGAAGCCGCAGTGACAGGAAAGAGCTTTTTCGGACTTGTGAAGCATACCTCGAAGACGCTTTCGGTCATGGATAGTGAGGGCGTCATCCGTCTTAAGAAGAATAAAGCGAAGATCCTGGTGTTTCGTAAATCTGATCTGCATACGGATTTTGTCACGTTTTTAGACAGTATGACATCCTATACGGATGCCGGAGAAACTCTGCCACGAACATATCTTTTCTTCTCACAGAAGATGTCTGATCTCAGTGGTGTACAGACGAAGGAACAGCTTCTTCATCTTGCTGAGATCGAGCTTGAATTTACGGAAAATGATGAGGACATCATCGCTGTGGCAGCGAAGGATTGACCGTGCTATGATTGCGTATCATAAGGTATATGTATGGAGTCATGATATAGGATCGTGGGATTAGAATGATGGTCGGGGAACAAAGGGATAACAACATTCTCAGGGAAGATAAAAAGACAGAAGCAATTCTTCGTATCCCGGAAGCTGTACTGGCAGAAGAACTGCTCCGGGATGAAAAGGATAGCCGCTATCTTACGGCGGAAGAGGTCAAAATGATTGTAAGCTCTTCTATCGAAATCGGAAAAGAAAGAGCGGAAGCGCTTCGTGATCGTCCGATTCTTGAAAGACTGGAGAATGCACACATTAAAGTCCGATATATTGAACCCGGGGAAGAGACATTTTCGGACATGAATCCATATGCATCCGTGCAGGAAGCACAGCTTTTGTACCGTCCGGGAGATGTTCAGATCAAAGTTTGGATGCAACCGCTACGTTTTAAGCTGAAACTCCTCTCCAATTATATGGATATCACGGAGGATGATCTGATTTCTCTTTGTCTTTGCCACGAATATTTTCATTCGCTGGAGTTTCTTGAGAAGAAAAGAGTCTTTGATCAATGCGGCACATATACGCGGGAGTTCTTTCCGGGATTACGGAGGAAGCTTAGGCTCACGAGCCCATCAGAGATTGCAGCCCATAGCTTCGCAAGAACCTATACGGGATTTCTTTATAGTCCGGAAGCAACGGATCTCCTGATGCTGTATCAGGAAGAAAGGGTGAAAGAGGACAGACTTTACGATGGAGGAGTATATCGAGTTTAAGACAGAAATGATTCCTGTTGCAGGAAGCTATGATACCGTCATCATCGGTGGCGGTACTGCCGGCGCGGTTTGCGGGATCCGTGCGGCACGAGAAGGCAACCGGGTGCTGATCGTAGAAAAGGGCATCGCGCTGGGTGGCGCACCCGTGCAGGCGCTTGTGACACCGGTTATGGAATCCTTCGTGCCACATGAACCTTTGTTTCTGGAAATCGAAGATAGACTTCGGAAAAAGGGTATAGAAACACGGGACGGCATCATGGAATATGTATATTCGACACCGGAAGCACGTGCGCTTGTGCTGGAGGAGATGTTCCGGGAAGCGGGCGGTGAAGTACTCTATGATACGGTACTCTGCGGCATTAAAAAGGCTGAAAGGAAGATCACAGCCGTCATCGTCATGTCAGTGGATGGACTTCGTGCGATCAAAGCTTCGCAGTTCGTCGATGCGACCGGGGATGCGACTTTGTCCAGGATGGCCGGTGTTCCTGTCAAAGCAGGTGATGAGGATGGAAATAATCAGATGGCATCTCTCCGATTCGAGATGGGCGGGATCGACGTAGAGCAATACAGAGCGTATTGTCTCAGCCTTCATGACACATTTTCACCGCTCAAGGAAGGCTATTTCTTTGAATCGGCTATGGTAGCCGGGAAGGGCTTCAAGCTGGAACCGATTTTCAGACGAGGCATCGAAGAGGGCCTTTTGAAAGAGGAGGACCTCGTCTATTATCAATGCTTTTCGTTACCGGGTGAACCCGGGTGTATGGCGTTCAACTGTCCGCATCTTAGTCATATGAAGAAGAACACGGATGCCTTTGCAAGGTCAGAGGCAATCTCTGAAGGAAGAGAAAAAGTTGACCGGCTTGTCCGGTTCCTTCAGAAAGATATGCCTGGTTTTCAGCATAGCTTCCTCATACGCGTTGCAGCTGAAGTAGGCATTCGCGAATCGTATCGTATCGTCGGAAAATATGTGCTGAATGAAGATGATTATGTCAAGCGTGCGCGTTTTTCTGACAGTGTTGGTAAGGGAGACTGGTATATCGATGTTCATTCGGCGACGAAGGGACTTGTGCACCTGGAGAAGTATAAGAAGGGCGAGTATTATGAGATTCCTTATCGCTGTCTCGTCAATAATGTTATCGATAACATGCTGACGATCGGGCGGTGCATCTCGACCACCTTTCTTGTACAGGCCAGCATCCGAGTTCAGGCTTCCGTGACGGATGTGGCAGACTGCGCTGGTAAGGCGCTTGCACGGGCAAAGAAGCAGGGCGTATTGCTGTCTCAGTTTGACGGGCGCGGACTCTGTGAGGCATAGGGTATATGGAGAAGCTTTATATTGGCATCGACATCGGCGGGACAAGCGCGAAATTCGGTCTTGTGACCGAAAAAGGTGAGATCCTGCTCCGGGACAGCGTGTCGGTCGATTTTGACGGATATGAAACGCCGATTTTAAAGACGGTGACTGCCCACGCGAAGTCTTTTCTTCAGAGCGAGGATGTGCAGCGCTGTCTTTCTGCATTTAGCGATGCTTCTACATCCGGTTTATCAGTTCGTATGGCTATCACGCAGGCCAATGCTGACATCAATGGCCATACAGAAAAGGCTTCTCAGCATACCGCACGTATGACGCAAAAAATTTTCCTGCCGGCTGGTATCGGCGTTTCCGCCACCGGTCAGATCGACGAAAGGTCCGGTGCCGTCATCGGGGCAGCAGGGCATATTCCGCATTATATCGGAAGCCGTATCAAAGAGACTTTGGAAAGGGAAATTGGCGTGCGAACCATGGTCGCCAATGACGCCAACTGTGCGCTCCTCGGGGAGTGCTGGATCGGTGCGGCGGTAGGACGAACGGATGTCATCATGATGACGATCGGCACCGGTGTCGGTGGCGGAATCCTTTCCGGTGGAAGCTTGATTTCCGGAAAAAGAGGAATCGGTGGCGAGATCGGTCATATCATCATCAATGAAGATGGCGAAAGGTGTACCTGTGGGAATCAGGGCTGCCTTGAGCATTATGCGTCGACGAACGCTCTGATACGAATGGTAGAACAGGAGATAGAGGCTGGAAATATTGATCGAGGATTCTTTCCAACGGGTGTTGACGGTAAAAGAATCTTCGAAAAGCTTTCTATGCAGGAAGATGTGTTGAACAGGGTGGTTGCGAGGTGGCAGAGTTATATTGCGGATGGACTCGTGAGTCTTATTCACATTTTTGAACCGGAGATGGTGGTCATTGGTGGTGGTGTGAGTGCAGCCGGGGAGCTGTTTCTTGAACCGATTCGAAAAGATTTATTACATCGTGTGATGCCGGCGTTTTCTCAAGGGCTACAGATTGTACCTGCAGCACTTGCAAATGATGCAGGAATGATCGGTGCAATATATTATTTCAGAAAGCAGGAGTATGAGAATTTATAGAGCAAAGGATTATAAGGATCTTAGCAGAAAGGCTGCAAATATCATTTCGGCGCAGGTCATCATGAAACCGAACTGCGTATTGGGACTGGCGACCGGGACATCACCGATCGGGACGTATCAGCAGTTGATTGACTGGTATAAAAAGGGTGACCTCGATTTCCGAGAAGTCCATACGGTGAACCTCGATGAATACGTCGGACTACCGGGCAGCAATGAACATAGCTATCGTTATTTCATGAATGAAAATCTGTTCAATCATGTAAACATTGACATAGCGAACACAAATGTTCCGAATGGACTTGCAGTTGATATGCAGGCAGAGTGCCGGCGTTATAATGAACTGATTCATTCACTCGGCGGGATCGATCTCCAGCTTCTTGGTATCGGACGTAATGGCCATATTGGCTTCAATGAGCCGGAGGAAGCTTTTGAGAAGGGGACACACATCGTGGATCTTACGGAGAGTACGATCGAGGCAAATGCAAGACTTTTTGATAATGAAGCAGAAGTACCGCGCCATGCCATCACGATGGGGATCCGGTCGATCATGCAGGCCAAGAGAGTGCTGCTGATCGCGAGTGGTCTCGCTAAGGCGGATGCCATCGCAAAAAGCCTGTTCGGTCCGGTGACACCGAAGGTACAGGCATCGATCCTGCAGATTCATAATAATCTCACGGTTGTCGCTGATGAAGAAGCCCTGTCCAAATGTAATCTCCCAGAGGAGGGGTGCATCGTATGCTGATCAGAAACGGTATGGTATATCGGCCGGATTTTCGTTTCCGCTGGGGCGATGTGCGAGTGAAGGACGGACGAATCGAAGAGGTTTCGAATACGCCGCTTATGCCGGAGAAGGAAGAAGCCATCATCGACGCGACAGGCAGACTGGTCATACCGGGGCTTACCGATATCCATTTTCATGGCTGTGTCGGTTTTGATACGAATGATGCGACGCATGAAGCACTGAGCGCAATGGCAGAGTATGAAGCCGGCTGTGGCATCACGACGATCTGTCCGGCGACGATGACGCTCCCTGAGGAGCGGATCGAGCAGATCGTGAAGACGGCCTATCGGCATAAAAAGAGGTCTTCTGTTGAGGCTGATCTCGTCGGGGTTAATCTCGAAGGGCCGTTCATCGCATTGGGCCGTGTCGGCGCGCAGAATCCTGCTTATGTGCATGAACCGGATGTGGAATTTCTCAGGAATCTTCTTCTTGAGACAGAGCATTTTCCAAGACTGATCACAATCGCACCGGAGGTAAAGGGCGCGATTGCCTGTATCAGAGCCTTGCATGATGATATCCGCTTCTCCATCGGGCATACAGAAGCTACGTATGAAGAGGCCAGAAAGGGCTTCGAAGCCGGTGCCAGACACCTCACGCATATGTACAACGCGATGCCGGGCATCCATCATCGGGCACCGGGGCCGATTGCAGCAGCCGCGGAGCAGCCGGAGGTGACCTGTGAAATAATAAGTGATGGTGTACATATCCATCCCGCTGCGGTGCGGGCAGCGTTCTTCCTTATGGGCCCGGAAAAGATGATTCTGATCAGTGACAGCACGCGTGCAACCGGCAAGCCGGATGGTGAATATGAGCTTGGCGGACAGCCGATCTTTAAGCATGATCATGCTGCTTTTTTGAAGGATGGTACCTTGGCCGGCAGTACGACCAATGTCTATGACTGCATGGTAAACGCGATCTCCTTCGGTATACCGGTGGAGGATGCGGTTCGTGCTGCCACCTATAACCCTGCAAAGGCGATCGGTATATTGCCGCAGTACGGAACAATTGAAGCTGGTAAACGCGCTAAGCTTCTCGTGATCGATCCCTCGAAGAATATGCGCCTCGAGAGAGTCATCAACGAGTAAAAATTCATGCTTGATTTCTGTCACGCTTTCTGATATAGTATCACTTGCGTTTCAAAAAGCGTGACCATACAGGGGTTTCATCCAATGGTAAGATATCGGTCTCCAAAACCGCTCATGGGGGTTCGAATCCCTCAACCCCTGCGAAGTAAAGTCCATCAAAGAGTTTTCTTTGACGGGCTTTTTTCTATAAGCATAAACACTATGCCGAAATCCATGGAAAAGGTTCGGTGCCAAGGCAATTGACCAGAAGTCATCCGATAGGCTTGATTGCAGGCGGCTTTTGCAATGAAAAACGATTCGGAAACGAATATTTTTCCGGATCGTTTTTTTGTATAATCAGATTAAAGCATGTGTTACAATGATGAGAAAAGAATCTAGATATAATGCAGTGAGGTTTTACAATGCTTAGTATTTACTATGGTGATATGCCAGAAGCTATTTATGATACGGCCACTTATTTTCGTAATGTATACAAACCATCATGGATTACATCACCTTTAGCGGTTGAAATGATTAAAGATGTGGACAAATCAAAAGTAGTGTCTGGAAGTGTAATAGAAAGTCCATATTTGGGTTCAATCACACCAAATGATCTTTCAGGAGGCGTCAAAACGCTGATTCTTATCGACAAAGATAGAAAGCATATTTTTAACGCATCTACCTGTGGAGATAATTGCGCTCTATGGATTTTAAAAATGGCTGAGAAACGAAAAGTCGTTATTAATCTTAGGCATCTTATGGATTTTGGGAAAGGTCCATTCAACATATATGTGATAAATACAGGAAAGAAAGTCCATTCCTCTCTGGAATTATTAAATGAAGCGGGAAATTTGGTATAAGGGAATCAAAAATGAAGGGTATACAAACTGTTCATGTAGAAAATGCAAAAGCAAGCTTTGATTTCACACTTCGTAGAAATATTACTATCGTAAGAGGAAAAAGTGCCAGTGGTAAAACAACGTTGTGCGATATGGTGGTTGATTATGTGCGGAGAGGCAATCAAAGTGGAATCAGGATTTCGTCCAACCATCCGTGCACTTCGATTTTAAGCCAGGATTGGGAAGCAGAACTTAAAAAGATTTCGAATTCCATAGTCTTTATTGATGAAGGCTCTAGATTTATCTCCAGTAAAGCATTTGCAAAGGCGTTACAGCATAACGATAATTATTTCATAATTTTCACTCGTGAAAGCCTGGAGGAATTACCATATAGCGTGAATGAAATTTATGAAATAGCCATGGTTGGGCGAAGCCGAAAGAAGCATTACTTAAAGCCCATCTATTCATTTGATGCTTACCATAGGCTGGAAGGTAATTCAGAAGTCCAGAAATCGAAAATAGAAATATTTCTCACAGAGGATTCTAATTCAGGATATCAGTTTTTTAAGAGCTGGTTTCAAAACACGGATATAAAATGTCAAAGTGGACAATCTAAGACAAAACTTTTTAACTGGTTGCAAATGCATTCTGGTCAAAAAATTTTCATGATAGCTGACGGCGCTGCCTTTGGGCCAGAGATTGATAGAATTTATAAGTGGCAAGAAGAACATCCTGATCAAAGCATTATTTGTTTGCCAGAATCCTTTGAGTGGTTACTTTTGGAATCAGGAGTTATTCAGCAGAATGGTATAAAAGAAGTTCTGGAGAATCCGGAAGAGTATATAGAAAGTGCTGACTATATCAGTTGGGAGAGATTTTTTACTAAGTATCTGGAGGATATTTCAGCTGAAACAATATATGCGTATACAAAGCGTAAAATCAATCCATACTATACAAAGAATGCAAACGCTTCTAAAGTAATAGCACTAATAGCAATCTGATTTAAGCGTTTCTTGTAAGCTTTGATTCGGAAGAAGAGCTTTTTTCAACGCTTGCGGCTCGCATTCTGGTGATTGCTCCGTCGATGGGGATAGAACTCGATGATGATTGCGAACAGGCAATGTATGAGATAGAGAATGATTACAAGGATCCGCAATTGTTTGATTATCATGCTGTTCCGTCTGATCTGGAATGCGTTTGCGATGAAACGAGAGAAAGGACGGATCAACAATATACTACTACAATTGCATTGCTAAAAACATTATGGCCTGAGAGAAAATTCGCTGATGAAGAAATCCAATTTTACAGAGCGATATATAGATCGTGGACGACATTGGTTGATCAGCTGGGTCTTTTAAATGAATGCATCGATTATATGATAGGTCGTGAAGACAGGTTCTCGATTGAAAAAGAGCAAAGACGCTATAAACCGTTTGAAACTAGTGCTCCGCAGGCGGTTTCGGCAACGAAGCCTGTCACGTCACACGCTGTGTACTATAAGTACATACATGAGGTGCGAACGCATAATGTACCGTTTGATTATCTTCATGGAACGAATATACCGGCTACGATAAAGCAAATATATGAGTTTGTGAAGTAAAAGGGTGATGTAATTACTAGAAAAATTTCAATTCCATGAGGAAAAGTATCGAAAAATCATGAATAGAAAAAGAAATTTCGAAAAATTAAGACATAATATTTTCGAGCCGGAATTTCGCGAAAACGGGTTACCTACAGACCGGCTGGCTGATGGAAGCATTGTCATGGACGGTCACGACTATGGGAACGCGTACTGGATTCATCCAGTCATAGTGTCGGAGCTTGAAGCAGAACCTGGTCTGTCTGTGACGGAGCTTGGCGGAGAAATATCAGTTGAAGGCACGTTCTTTAATTATTCTATAACCACAGAAGAACAGGCATAAGGATTAGATACCGGAATCATAATAAGTTAATGCTATACCGCCGATATAAGCATTAGATAAGTGGGTTCGTAGGTAGTGATAGGGAGTATGGTATGGTAGATTTTCGATCGATCAGTTCGCTGTCTTCTTTTATGAAGCAGACGGAAATGCAATCAAAATGGAAGCTGAAAAAGGACCGGAACGATTATAAGGCGGACGGCAGTACATCGCTTGATTCGATCCTCAAAGGGAGTAGTGCGGGCTCTCAAAAGGGCGGCATAACGGTGCAGCATATGGATGAACAGTCGCGGCTTGAAGCAATGCTTCCAGATCCGCCGGATCCGGAGGAGCAGAAGCTTCGTGAGATTACGACAAAATATCAGAACGGCGAAAAACTCACGGAGGATGAAAAGGAGTTTATCCGGAAGAAGAATCCGGAGCTTTATAATGAGATCCGGAATTCGGATGCGGAAGCGGAAAACTACGAGCGTGAGATCAAAAATGCGAAGACAAAGGATGAGGTAAACCGCATCAAAAACGCGCATGCTTTGAGAGCATATGCTACTGTGCAGAGTGTAGAAAATAATCCAAATATCTCCGAAGGCTATAAGCTTGCTGTAGCGCTGCGCGAAATGCGGAATTCAAATATTCGACAAAAGATCGAAGCAGAGTTCGTGAAGAGCGGAGAGTATGAAAAGCTTCCGACAGAGGCAGAGGAGGCAATCGTCCGCGAGGAAGAAAGACAGGCAAGAGAAGAGGAAGTACAGGAAAAGAAGGAAGAAACGGCATCGAAGGAAGACGCTACAAAGGAGAAGGCGGAAGAAATCGTAGCGAAGGAAGACGCTACAAAGGAAAAAGCAGAAGAACTCGCAGACAAAATCGAAGAAGCCACAGAAAAGACCAATCCTACTACAAATGAAGCCAAAGAAAAGCCCAAGAAAACTTTAGAAACAGTTGACTCTGCCACAAAGCGTACAGAAGAACTCGATGCAGAAGAGAAAGTAAAGAAGGCAGCCAGGAAAGCTATAGACATCTTGGATTCAGATATTACGAACACGAAATTAACTATAGTGGGATCGGGCGACTCCTCCATTAGCAAGAAAGTCACAGATGATCATACGATTCGCCATGAAGACCTGCAGGAAAAAATAGAAAAAAATAAAACCAGAAAGAAGTTTATGGCCGGCAAGGAAGATGAAGCTTCCAAACCGAAGATCTCTTTTAAGGTATAAAGCAATAGGGAATTTTATAAATGATAAAGTTAGGGGAGTTGAAGTATGTGCTGTCGATATCATGTTGAGGAATATTTATATGATGAGGTTGATAAAATACCTGGTCTCAAGCGTTCTGTAGTCCATCATGTTACAGGAGATATACATCCGACGGAGACAGCGCCTGTGATCGTCAAGTCGTCCGAAGAGGATGGTATGCTTGCCGAAAGAGCAGGATCTATTTCAAACAAATCAGGCCGTCCTTCCCCAAAAGAGGGTAGGAATTCCTTAACATTGTCCAACATGGCATGGGGTTTTAAGGCATTTGACGAGGGAAATCTCTTGATCAATGCGAGAGCTGAATCACTTCTGTTAAAACCGGCCTTTCGTGAGCTTGCAAAGGAAAACCGTTGCGTTATCCCGGCAACATCTTTTTACGAGTGGGATCAAACAAAAGATAAGGTGACACTCAGTCAAAAAGCTTGAGAATTGCGTCATGTTTCCATGTGACCAACAAAACGGCGACAATCTGAATCACAAATGTAAGCCCAGTAAAGAAATACTGGCCACGAATCAAAAAATCTCCGGCGAGACAGTTCAGAACACACTGTAGCCAGCAAGACGCAGCAATCGCGATGATGAAGCGCCGAAAGGTGATACGGGAACCGGCGGCGATCAACGGAATGATACCATTTGGGAAAGCAGGCATAAGACAGGAAATGGCGACGACGAGTCCCGGGTGAATCGAATTGATCTTTTCGGTTAGAAAATTTGGTTTATCGATACCGGGAATCAATTTTGTAAATCGTGAACCAAGCCGCCTTGTGAGAAGAAACATGACAGCATTCGCAAGGACAAACCCGAGATAACACGCCAGTGATCCGATGAACCATCCGTAAATGAGACCGGCTGCAATATGAATCGGGAGACCCGGGAGTACGACGCTCATTACCTGCAGGGCGCTAAGAAGAATAGTGAGAAGCCATCCCAATAAGAATCCTTCACTTTCGAGATATAGCTGAATACCTTTTTCATCACCGGCTTTAAGAAGCGGCCAGAGTCCCGGGAAAAGAAACTTAAACATGAATAATATAATCAAAAGGATCACGACAGAAAAGCTGAGTCCGAGCACAAGACGTGGCACCATATCCATGAGATCCCGATGTGTGAAATTAATATATTTCTTTATATTGAATTTCTTCATACCGAACCTTTTAGCTAATATTCTTGACAGGCAATCTTATCAATTTGACATGCATAAAACAGATTTTGAATTTATAAACTGCGTTCCAGAGTTTCTGGATGGAAGGCGTAGTTCAAGGCTGTTTCCTTCGTGATTTCACCTTTCTTATAAAGCGAAAGAATAGTGCTATCCATCGATATCATATGCTGGTCCTGGGAGGAATAGATTACGCCATCGAGCTGATAAACCTTTCCATCCCGGATCATATTTCGTACAGCCGTCGTCGCAAACAGAACCTCAAAGGCCGGCGCCATGCCGCCGGAAATAGTCGGCAGAAGCTGCTGAGAGATGACCGCATGCAGTACCGTCGAAAGCTGTACGGCAATCTGATGCTGCTGGTTCGCCGGGAAGACATCGATAATACGATTGACCGTGTTGGAGGCACCTAAAGTGTGAAGTGTCGAGAGCAGAAGATGTCCGGTTTCCGCTGCAGTCATCGCGATGGAGATCGTTTCGTAATCTCTCAGCTCTCCAAGCAGAATCACATCCGGGCTTTCACGAAGCGCTGCGCGGAGGCCTCTGACATAGTCCGGCGTGTCAATGCCTATTTCTCGCTGACTCACGATACTCTGATCATGCCGGTGCAGATATTCAATCGGATCCTCCAGTGTGATGATATGATCGCACCTTGTTTTGTTGATGTAGTCAACCATGCAGGTGAGAGTCGTCGTTTTGCCACTGGCAGCCGGTCCGGTTACAAGTACGAGCCCCTTTGCCGTATCCCCGATCCTTACCAGGCTTTCCGGAAGACCAAGCTGCACGGGATCCGGCATGTTGAAGGAAATGACACGGATGACTGCAGAGTAGGAGCCTCTTTGCTTATAAATATTGACACGAAAACGAGAGAGACCAGGAATAGCAAAGGAAAAATCATCGTCATCAACAGTGGCCAAATCTCTCAATTGATCGCGCTTTGAAATCGCATAGATTTGTTTAACCATCGCTTCTGTATCATCAGGCATCAGTTTATCATCCTGAGCTCTCGTGACGATGCCCTTCTTTCGATAGGAGATCGGGCCGCCAGCCACGATAAAGACGTCAGAGACGTTTTCCCAAACTGCGTTTTTCAAAACTTCAACAATATCCATACAGGTTGCTCCTAAGATTTAATTCATATTCGGGTCGAAAAGCTTAAGCGGTTCGATATTCCAATCATCTATGTTCTCAAGTTTAAAGGAAGTCACTTGATAATCGGAGTTCTTATCTTTCATTAGCGTGACAGAAAGCTCACTTTTATCATCTACAGGTACGGTGTAGCTGATATTTTGAGATGTATCTCTATCACCAGATGCAATCTTATCATGATTCGATGCCTTTGTGGAATGAAAAGTACTGGTTTTGTCTTCGGGAAGCTTACCGTCTTCGTTTATCTCCGAAAGGATCACCTCTGCTTTGTTTGCAGCTTCATAATAGGCTTTCCTTCGATCTCCGCGCTGAAAACTCTTTTCATAGCTTTGTTTTGCACTGGATAATGAAAAGGCGGAAAAGCTGAAGAGAAGAATCAGGATAAATACTGTGAACATAAGGAAAATACCGAAGACAGGCGGTGTTTCACGTATGATTTTCTCATTTTTATTTTCGGATGGAAGATGGACCTCCATAGCAGTCTCCTTTATTGATTCTGAAGATATCGCTTGATTTCAAGCTGATAAATCGTGTTATTCGTGTCACGAATCGTATTACTATCGACCTTTCCTTTTCCTTCAACAGGTGCAAAGACTACGAGAGCGGTAAGGAGCTTACTGCTTTCCTGAAAGCTATACGAAATCGAGAGCTGGTAGACAGCAAGGCTTTTATTCTCGGCGGGATTTCTGTTTTCGTCGTAGTATCTGATATAAGCATTAGCCTCTTCAGGATGTTCAACATAGGCTTCATTATGAAGTTTTGTACAGAGGTCATCCAGCGACTCGGCGGATCGTATCAGTTCTGCTGCAGAAACTGTTTTATTGACAGCCAGATCATAGACCTCGGTCTCTTTAGAAAGCTTGTAGGCTTTCGAACTAAGAAAAATGCAGAAGCTGGATACTACTGAAAAGATTAGAACTGACAAGATCAGCTCTAAAAATGTAATATTCAGGAATGAACGGTTTTCACGGAAATTCATGGCAGAACCTCCGGAGAAGGTGTATGGTCCGCTTCCGTCGATGTCTCCACAGCTTCAGCGTGAAGTGATGCTGTATCTATAAGTGAATCGACAGCTTCTGCACGAAGTGCAATCGTTTCTTCTATGGTTCGGTCCGATGAATCCGTCAGATGAATTTTTACATAGCCTGTATCGTAAATCTCGATCGTAAAATCCGCTATATCAGAAATCGGGTCACCAGCGGATAAAGGCAGTGTGCCAATGTCTCCATTTTTCGCAAAAAGCTCTCTGAGTTTGCCATTGGAAGCGTAAATGTAGGTGACGTATGAACTTTCATGATCGGCTGGTGTCGTAAGACAAAGAGCATCTTGCCCATGGAAACGCACATGAGACACGCTGCCCACGTCATGTTGTCTGATTTTCTGCAGAATGTAGTCGCAGGAAATCATCAGATTTTCGTTCGCTTTCGTCATTAGAGACATTTTTCGATAAAATTTCGCTGTGAAGATCACAGAAAGAATCGCAAGAAAAGAAAGCATCAGAAAAAGGAGAAGCGGTGCCATAAGAGAAATTTGATGTGCAGTTTTATTAGGATTGTTTTTAATCTTGACCGCCATCCTTTCTCAGTACTGTGATTTCTGGGCGAATATTTTCTCCACGCACCTTGTAGTCAATGTAAAACAGGTCATGGTCATAGCGAAGACCATAATTTTTTTCAAGATAGGAGAGACTTTCCGGATATCTGCCCTCCTCAGCATAGCATTCAGTGATATTCTCCTCTAGCGCATTTTTCAATACATTTTCGGCATGTGAAACAGATCCGGTGTATACATTTCCAATGCCTAAATAGAAGGCAAGGATGACAAGAACCGGAATCAGGACAGAAAGAAGAAGCTGCCCGATAAAATGTTGAAAACCTTTTGCTGACATATAGATCCCTTTTCCTTGTTACAGACTAGATACAATTGATAGAAGTGGAAGCATGACGGAAAGTAAAACTCCACCGGTCAGCACAGCCAGAATCACCACCATAACCGGCTCCATAACAGAGACAAGAGCTTCTCTACGTCGTTCCATTTCCTCTTCGTAATAATCAGAGATTTTTGAAAACGTGCTGTCCATATCGCCACTTTTTATGCCGATATCAGCAAGCTTTGCATAGGGGCCATTGAAAATGCCAAGTTCTTTCAAGAGAACGGCGAAATTCTCGCCGGCTGCTAGTCGCTCATCAAGTAATGTGAGCTTTTCGTGAAGCAGAGGTTCTGTGTTGAGTTCGGTACATAGCGCTACCGCCCGTTCCGGATACATACCGCTTTTCAGTAATGTAGACATTGCGCTGGAAAAACGGCTGACCGACTGAATTTCCCGCTGTTCACGGATGAAACGGAAGTGATTTCCGACAGGATAAAACAGTCTGGCACCACGATCCGTAAAATTCACGAAGATAAAAAAGAACAGCAGCGCCATGAAAATGAGGCTGAAGACAAGAAAATATTTCTGCAAACCTTCGCTTAGATGAAAGAGAAAAAGCGGAAAGCCGGTGAGTGCAGCCCCGAGATCCTCATAGATGCTTTTATAAATCGGCATGCCCTGCATGAGGAAAATGACGATGACAAAGAACACAAGCGAGGAGAGAAGAAATGGGTAGAAGAGAAAACTCCGGAGATATTTTTTTGTGTTTTCCTCCTTGATGTAATACGCTTCAAGATTTTTCATGATCATATCGAGATTTCCAGACTCAAATCCTACGCGTGCGGCTGCGCAGTAGTAGGGCGGAAAGAGACCGGAATTCATCAGCGCCTGTGGGAAATCCGTACCATCCTGCATGATGGAGAGCAGAACGTCCGGGACACTAACTGAAGCAGAAGCTCTGGCTATGTTCTTCATCTGACCCCCATCGGTCTCGTCATCATCCTTCAAAATGTAGAGTGACTCCTGCGCCGGCATACCAGACCTGAGAAGCATCGCCATCTGCCCGGAAAAATGCGAAAGCTCGATATTTGAAAGCTGCTTTTGTTTCGTAGAGAATGCCGCCATCCTGTGCCTCTTTCTTAGTATGCATACTGCACGATATAGTTATCGCCGTCACCGATGAACTTCTTTAGCTTCCGCTTGTCTGTTTCACTGGCCGCAAGCGTCGGGTCCATGAGGGTCCATTCCTTGCCATCGAAATAGATGATATTCTCAACCCAGCCCGTTTCCTTCAGCCAGCAGCTGATCCAAGCATGGTAAGCTGTGCCGGCATAGCCGACATTGAGCTTCGTCGGGATTCCCTGTGAGCGGAGCATCGCTGTCATGAGAGAAGCGTAATCAAAGCAGATGCCCGTCTTTTTTTTTAGTGTCCGGTCAGGATCCGGGATATAGTTGACGGAAACATTTTCCGCAAATTCCACGTCATAGGTGATATTCGTGGTCACATACTGAAAAACATTTTCGATATACGAAAGATCATCAGTTGATGCATCGGACAACTGCTTTCCGAGCGCTACGGCCTTACTGTCTTTATGATAATTCACGTATTGATTCGGATAAAGCCAGGGCTGGTTACCAGGATCCTGTGACAGGGTGAAGGCTTCAGAAAGACCTACGGCATAAAGACTGTCATAGGCATGCTCAAGCAGCGAAAAATCGTAATTTCCGGCGCCGCCTGTCAGTGGAAGACAGATTTCCGTCCCAATCGTCAGCGGATATGGGTAAATACTTCCGTCCGGGTTTGTGATGCGTGCCTGTATGAGATCAGAGCTTCCATCATACTTTGTGAGAATATAACCATCTTCACTATGACTTAGATTCAGAACAATGCTTCCATCCGGTGATTTCCGGATATCCGTATCCGACCATTCGGGCAGCAGAAGTGTGCCAGGATTCCGCTTCTCCGTAGAGGTCTCCGATGATTGCGCTTGGGCACCATTGATGGAAGCCTGGGCACAGGAAGCAAGCCCGGAACTTAGAAATAGTATTAAAATACATAAAATAGGCTTGTACATATAAGAATAAGGCATCAATTTTTTTTTGAAATTTTAATATTTCATTGACACAATTCCGCGTTTTTATACTATACTAATAGTAAGATAGTGCGAAAATCTAAAAAGTGCAAGATTGTGGTGATGATATTCTATAAAAGATTGTGAAGGTGATCCTATGGAAAAGAATAGAATAAAATCCATAAAAAAAGGTAAGCTGGCAGCGATCGCTATGATGTTGATGCTTGTGCTTGTTGTGGGCGGTTTAGTGAACACGCAGCGGCATAAGATTACATTGACGGAGGAAGCGGCTTCCCGTGAGAAGGTAGCGGGAGAGGGTGGACTCATCACGGTACCGGATATTACGACACCGCTTGCCGGGAACATCCCGGATGATGGAAGCGTAGAAAGCGCAGCGATGAATGCAGCGGTGCTTGTCAACAAGGAGCGGGTTGCTGCAGGACTGCCGGAGCTCAGCTGGAGCCAGGGACTTAAAGAAGCTGCGTCTGTTCGTGCAGGTGAGCTGCAGACGAAGTTCTCTCATACGAGACCGGACGGATCTGCATGGTACACAGTCAATGAAGCGCTCGTATATGGTGAGAACCTTGCGAAAGGTTACAATGGTTCGGCAAGTGTCGTGGATGCATGGATGAAATCACCGACACATAAGGCGAATATCCTGAGCAGCCAGTTCACGACGATTGGAATCTCCCTCGTGCAGGGCACCGATGGTGTCTGGTATTGGGCACAGGAATTCGGCTAAAATATTGCGCTGCAGTCTAGTGCTTAGCAGGAATCTGCGGCGCTCGTGCTTAGCAAGATCCGTGGAAGTAAATAAGATGTTGATATAGTCCCCGACAGACGAAACAGTCTGCCGGGGATTTTTTCTATATGAAAATTTTCAGGCTTTTCTAAATGGAAATTTTCGGGTTGTGTATTTCCTTATTCTCCTATAGAATCTTCTATAATGCCTGCTCATTGAAAGAATTACTTTCAGTTATTGATCAGGCTTTAGAAGGGGAGTATAAGGAATGGAAAAGAAAAGAAACAGCTTTACGGGGAAGCTCGGCTATGTGCTGTCGGCAGCAGGCGCCTCGGTCGGACTTGGAAACATCTGGCGTTTTCCGTATCTTGCAGCGAAATATGGCGGAGGCATTTTCCTCATCATCTATGTACTGCTTGCAGTGACCTTCGGGTATACGATGATCATTGCGGAAACAGCACTCGGACGCATGACGAAGAAGTCACCGGTTGGCGCCTACCAGCACTTTGGACATGGCTGGCAGTTCAGCTTCGGTGGCTGGATCAATGCTGTCATCCCGATTTTGATCGTGCCATATTACAGCGTCATCGGCGGATGGGTGATCCGTTATCTCGTGGAGTACTTGCTGCCGGGCGGTGCACAGAATCTCGCGGCGGATGGATATTTTGGCGCATTCATATCCAATGGTCCGTCGGTTGAAATCTGCTTTCTCGTATTTTCACTGGCAAATCTCATCATCATCTATCTTGGCGTACAGAACGGTATCGAGCGTGTATCTAAGTTTATGATGCCGGTGTTAGTTATCCTTGCCATCATCGTAGCCATCTATTCGATGACGCTGCCCGGTGCTTTTGAGGGCGTGAAATATTTTCTTATTCCGCATGCGGCCAATTTTTCCTGGATGACAGTTGTTTCTGCAATGGGTCAGATGTTTTACAGCCTTTCCATCGCGATGGGTATCCTCGTGACCTTCGGCTCCTACATGAAGAAGGAGGTTTCCATCGAGGATTCGACCTATCAGGTGGAGCTTTTCGATACCGGTATTGCCATCATGGCAGGTCTTATGATCATCCCCGCGGTGTTTGCGTTCTCTGGTGAATCTGCGGCAGAAAATCTCAATGCCGGCCCGTCCCTCATGTTCATCACGATGCCGAAGATTTTCGCGTCGATGGGGCTTGGCAGCGTCATGGGTCTTATGTTTTTCGTTCTTGTGCTTTTTGCAGCCCTGACCTCTGCAATCGCGCTTACCGAATCAGCCGTATCAACCTTTGAAGATGAGCTCCACTGGTCTCGTCAGAAGTCGACGATCGTCATGGGAATCATCATGATCGCTTTGGGCACACTTTCTGCGCTTGGCTATGGACCGCTCAGTACAGTCACGATCATCGGCATGCAGTTTCTCGATTTCTTTGATTTCCTTACGAACTCTGTTATGATGCCGATTGCGGCGATGTGTACCTGCCTTCTCGTAATCCGCGTCATCAATATCGATAAGATCGCTGAGGAAGTTATGATCGATGGAAAGCCCTTCCGTGAAAGAACAGTCTTCAACTTCATGATCAAATATCTCTGCCCGTTCTTCGTCGCGATCATTCTGTTCTCTTCCGTCGCAAGCGTCTTCGGATGGATCAAGATGTAATTTTTTTAATGCTTACATGTGTGGCAGGATTTTGAAAGCGGAAGCTATGCCATTTTAGCATGTTAAATATTCTGTTATTGTGATGAAAAACATGGTGTGCTATATTCCCTTTTAAGAAATATTTGTGGAGCGGGAAGTCAAAGCGGACATCCTTTTATGAAACAGCGGGGATAATGCGGCCTTCCGGTATGCGTTATCCACGCTATTCTTTTATGCTGTTTCTGAAGGGAGTATACCAATGTCTTATGTAGAAGAGGTCTATCAGAATCTTGAAAAGAAGCACCCAGCGGAGCCGGAGTTCCTGGAGGCAGCGAAGCGGATCCTGGATTCACTGGATCCGATTGTCAAGGCGCATGAGGATGTCTATCGGAAGAACGCACTTCTTGAGCGCTTCGTCGAGCCGGAGCGAATCATCAGCTTTCGTGTACCATGGACAGATGATAAGGGTGTCAATCATGTGAACCTCGGCTATCGTGTGCAGTTTAACTCTGCAATCGGTCCGTACAAGGGCGGCCTTCGTTTTCATCCGTCTGTGAATCAGTCGATTCTCAAGTTCCTCGGTATGGAGCAGATTCTGAAAAATTCTCTTACCAGTCTCCCGATTGGCGGCGGTAAGGGCGGCTCTGATTTTGATCCGCACGGTAAGTCCGATGCTGAGGTGATGCGCTTCTGCCAGAGCTTTATGACAGAGCTTTTCAAGTATATCGGGAAGGACACAGACGTGCCGGCCGGAGACATTGGCGTAGGCGGACGTGAGGTAGGCTTCCTCTATGGGCAGTATAAGCGGCTTACCGGTCTCTATGAGGGTGTGCTGACAGGTAAAGGACTTTCATTCGGTGGCTCGCTCGCGAGAACGGAAGCGACCGGCTATGGGCTTGTGTACATCACGGATGAGATGGTGAAGGGCGCCGGTAAGACACTTGCTGGTAAGACCGTGCTCGTTTCCGGCTCCGGTAATGTCGCACAGTATGCGGTTAAGAAGGCGACGGAGCTCGGCGCAAAGGTTGTGACGGTTTCGGATTCCGCCGGCTATATCTATGACCCGAATGGCATCAACTTCGAGGTTCTTTGCCAGATTAAGCAGGTGGAAAGAGCAAGAATCAAGGTGTATGCAGATCGTGTGCCGGGGTCGGTTTATCACGAGGGTGAGAAGCCTTGGGGTGAGAAGTGCGATATTGCGCTTCCGTGTGCAACGCAGAATGAGATCACAGGCAGCGATGCCGAGAAGCTGATTGCGAACGGCTGCTGGTGTGTCGCTGAAGGCGCTAACATGCCATCCGATGCAGACGCGATCGATCGCTATGAGAAGGCAAGAGTCGAGTCCGGCTTCCTGTTTATGCCGGCGAAGGCTGCTAATGCCGGTGGTGTAGCGGTTTCCGCACTCGAAATGTCACAGAACTCAGAGAGACTGAGCTGGAGCTTCGAAGAGGTTGACAAGAAACTGAAGGATATCATGGTGAACATTTATAAAAATGTTTCCACAACCGCCGAGAAGTACGGTCATGCCGGTGATTTCGTGACCGGTGCAAATATCGCCGGTTTCGAAAAGGTTGCTGACGCGATGCTCGCCCAGGGACTCGTATAATTGGAACGTCTTATGTCATTGTAAAAAATGTGATGTAAAATATGAACCGCATCGGTATGACACCGATGCGGTTTTTAGGTTAATCCCGGAGTGCCGCGGAGCGGCGAGGCTTCGGGATGCCATAGCGGCGAGCGCGTTCAGAGGCATCGCGATATTCATCTCTATACGATACAATATTTTCCCAATAAAAAACAGGCATAGGAACATTGAAATTCCTATGCCCATAGGGCTCAGCCTATTCTATGCCCGTAGGTTTCAGCCTAAAAGTCTATATGATCGCGGAGGATCGGGAGCGTCGAGCAGTGGATGCCGCCGCCGAGCTTGTTGATTTCCGAGATGTCGACAGGGATGACTTCGATGCCGGCTGCTTCGAGATTTTTGATGGTTCGTGTGCCGCGTGCGGAGAAGAGCACCTTGCCGGGCTCTAAGCACAGGCAGTTGTTTGTGAGGAAGGGATCATCGCGGTCTGTCTCGATGATCTGATAGCCTCGCTTCTTCATGAGATCGAGGAACCAGAATGGCAGTATAAAGGTCGAGCAGAGAAGCTTGTCACGATCGACCGGGATAAATGCTTCATCGAGGTGAATATAGAACGCCGGCATATCAAGGACGATGAGCTCGACACCCTGGTAGGAAAGAAGCCGCCGCATCTGCTCGATCCCTTCGTCATTGATGCGCACCGATCGGCTGATGACCGCGGTATGCGGGTCTAGTTGACAGAACGCACCGCCCTCGACCGTACCCTTGCCCTGGATCGCGCCGAC
>OMZX01000038.1 GCA_900315665.1 uncultured Eubacteriales bacterium | reverse complement strand
TGAGAATATCATGCCTTATGAAGCCGTCTCTTGTGAAAACCGATGCATTTTTAAGAAGTGTCCTCAACGCTGCCTCCTTTTCAAACGCCGTCCTAAGTCTTCGATACTATATCATAGCGGGCGGGTGGAATCAAGAGGTTTTCGCAGAGCGGACAAGCTGACACCGGGGACGGTTCTCCCTGTCAGCTTTTTGGTGGTGCCGCCTCCTGTTTTTCTTAAGCCTTTATTCCAGCCAGTCATTATGCATGATGATCTGAATTAATGTAACTTTTTCTCCGGGCTGTTTGTTGTAATCGGCCATGACAGTTTGTAATGGGAGGTCGTTTCCTTCGGACTGTTCAATGTGGATCCATTCAAGGGCGGCTTCGCGGGCATCCTGGAGGGCTTCTGATTCGGTTTCGCCTTCACCGTAGCAGCCGTCGAGATCCAGGAAATCGACATGGTAGTTTTTACCGGGCTCGTGTTTTCTGATCACTGCGGGATAGTAAAAGGTCATTTTTTCTCCTTGTTCTTTGTATCGACAATGGTATGGTTAGCGCTTTTCCGATAGACTATCGAAGGTTCCTCATTCTTTGTATCGGCAATTGTCTGGTTAAAGCTTTTCCGGTAAACCATCGGGGTTTGCCCGATCTGGGACCGGAAGATTTTCATAAAGTTTCCGACATTATGGAAGCCGGACATTTCAGCTACCTCATAGACCTTGATATCTGTGGTTCTCAGGAGCTCCGCTGCCTTTTTGATGCGGTAGCGATTAATGTAATCAAGTGGTGAAATGCCGGTCACATTACCGAAAAAGCGTATGAAATATTGTTCATTGAGGCCTGCAATATTTGATAAGTCATGAATATAGATCTTATTCATGTAGTTTTCCCGTATATACCGGATTGCAGCCTTAACAGCCTCTGTCTGCTTCTCCACATCCTGTCCTGACCGTAAGCGAAGCATGCCATAGGCATCTGCAAGAGAAATGATCTCCAGCATCGTTCCCCGAAGATACATCTGGTCAGAAACCGAAGAAGCCGCGAAAACCCGAGAGCTTTCTGTCTCGGTCTTCTCCCGCGCCGCTACACGCCGGAAGTGACGGATCGTCTCATTAAAAACCTGTAGGACTTCAAGGAAGCCAATATCAGAAACCGTAAGGAACGTGTTAAAAAGAAGCCGGCCTTCCATCAGAGGAACCAGCAATTTTTCATTGACAGGATCAGACGAATCCTGGAACAGAAGCTCGGAAACAGGGATACGGATGGCATACTCGACAGCTTTCCGGCTTTCTGCTTCAAGCTTCCGGATCTGGCCGGCATTAATCAGGCAGATGCGTTCATCTGTGATTTCATATTCCTTCAGGTTCAAAGTAAGCCGAAACTGTCCGCTTTTAAAATACAGAAGCTCAGGATCGTCATGCCAGTTCAATCCAACCTGAAGCCGCTCCTTATCATCACTGATGGATTCGTACAGTCTCATCGCATCACCCTGTCTTACTGAAGAGAATGGCGCCGTCGAAAACCTTAGGCCGGTCAATGCCTCCCTCTTATGCTGCCTCCAAAACAAAGTCAGTATACCATACTTTTTCTGTCCCTTAAACCCGTTTTCACATCAAAAAAAGACAGAAATAGATGCTTTTATGTTGTAAATCTCCATTTCATCGTATGGTGTAGCAGAGGTTGCCCGGCCAGAGACATTTAAATGTTACTGGCCAGGTCACTTCTTATGCGCCATACGATGTTCATGGTCCAAAATTGACAGCCTTTTGTAGAATGCTATACTGTAAAAAACGGAGGTAATGGTATGATTTTATGTGTCGACTGTGGTAATACGCTCATTAAAATCGGTTGTCTCGAGGATGGAAAGGTCGTGGCGCCGATCATCCGGGTAGAAACTAGTCTCAACAAAACGATGTATGAATATGCTTCGGATATCGACCGGATCCTACGGCTTCTGAAGATTCCGGTTCATTCGACCGAGGGTGTCGTGTTATCGAGTGTTGTGCCGCCACTCACGGATATCCTATCGGACGCGTTGCATCTCATCACAGGGAAGCATGCGCTCGTCGTCGGTGTCGGTACGAAAACAGGACTGAAGCTGCAGATCGACGATCCGGGTACGGTCGCAGCCGATCTGGTCACTGCGGCAGTCGGTGCAAAAAAAAGCTGTCCTCTGCCGGCGATCATCGTCAGCATGGGAACAGCCACTACCATTACTGTCGTTAATGAAGCAGGCGCATACATCGGCGGTGTGATCATGCCTGGTGTCAGTATTTCCATGCACGCACTTGCAAGAGAAACCTCCCTTCTGCCATCCATCGAGATCAGTAACCCGAAGAAGGTGATCTGCACTTCGACAGCCGATTCCATGAAGGCGGGACTCCTCTATGGTGCTGCCGGAGCGATCGATGGCGTGATAGACCGTTTCGATCACGAGCTCGGTCGTCCTGCCGCTTCAATCATTGCCACGGGCGGTCTCGCAGGCACTGTTATCCGCTACTGCCGACATAAAATTCTTCTCAATGAAAATCTCCAGATGGAGGGACTCGGCGAAATTTTCAGGCTGAACCGCGGAAAATAGGAATATTAGCGGATTCAAATATCAGAAGTCTCGTCAATCTATCGATGATTTCCAAATAAGTAAAAGAAAAACTTCCGATTTGAAGAACAGAGTTCTCAAAATCGGAAGTTTTTCAAAAAGCGACGCGCCTTATGCGTTTGCCTTGCCTTCAGAGCCAAATTCCTTAATCTTATACTTGCACTCTTCTACCATAGCCTCATAGCCCGGCTTTAAGAGCTTACGAGGATCATAGCCCTTACCCTCTTTATCTTTACCGGCCTCGATGTACTCTCTCGTAGCCTTAGCAAATACAAGCTGAAGCTCTGTGTTTACATTGATCTTGGAAACACCAAGAGAGATAGCTTTCTTGATCTGATCCTCCGGGATACCAGTACCACCGTGAAGAACCATCGGAAGCTCACCGATTTCCTTCTTAATCTCTGCAAGAACGTTAAAATCAAGTCCCTGCCAGTCAGCCGGATAAATACCATGAATGTTTCCGATGCCTGCAGCGAGGAAATCCACGCCAAGGTCAGCGATCATCTTGCACTGCTTCGGATCTGCCTTTTCACCCGCGGAGGTAACACCATCCTCGGTTCCGCCGATACCGCCTACCTCTGCCTCGATCGAAAGTCCTGCCTTGTGAGCAGCAGCAACAAGCTCCTTTGTCTTCGCAACATTCTCGTCTATATCGAAATGAGAGCCATCAAACATGATCGATGTGAAACCAGCATCGATACAATCATAGCATGCTTCATAGGTACCATGATCCAGATGGAGGGCAACCGGTACTGTGATGCCGAGAGAATCATGCATCGCGCGTACCATAGCGGCAACGGTCTTAAAGCCTGTCATATACTTACCGGCACCGGTAGAAACACCAACGATAACCGGGGACTTCATCTCCTCACTTGCTGTTAAAACAGCCTTTGTCCACTCGAGGTCATTGATATTGAAGTGCGGCACTGCATAATGGCCGGCAAGTGCCTTGTCCAGCATTTCTTTTGCATTGACTAACATTCTGTTTCCTCCTACATAAACGTGATGAAAGGTCCCTCTCTACAGAGATTGTTTATATTTTAACACGTTATATGTTAAATTTCCATCCCTATAGAAATACTTTTAGACACATCCCTTTTGGAGCATAATATTTGCATAAAGAGCCGTCTCTGAAGAGGCAATAATGCAATATGCTTTTCTCGCCTCAGCCATAAAATCCGGTTTTTCAATGACAGAAAGTCGATTAATATCCTCTGTCTTTTTGATTGTCTCCTTGTAAGAAGCCCATACTTCCGGCTCCTTTGCATCCTTCTCCGGCGGATTCATGAGAAATGCTGATTTCTCGACAAACTGATCCAGCGGCATCACCTTCAGCACGGCATCCAATATTTCATTGACTCCATGGCCGTCACAGCGAATCACGATCGCATCCTTACCGATGCTTTCGCACGGAAAATTACCGTCTGCAATCACCAGCCGATCCCCATGTCCCATTTCACTCAGCACTTTCAAAAGCTCGGGACTCAAAAGTTTCGGAATTCCTTTTAACATAGCTACTTCCTTCGTACATACGCACGGTTTTATAAATCATACCGCATAAATAGCTTTAAATCAGCAAAGAGCACTCTCATATCTGAAAGTGCTCCCTACTGTCTTTCCAATATACCAGTTACTGAACAGGATGAATCGCATCCTCGTAGAACTCATATGCTTCCTTTGCAGTTGCCTTCTCATGAACGATCATGCGAACTGCCTTGCTCATCTCAACCGGATGAAGCGACTGGAAGATATTACGTCCCATATCAACGCCATGTGCCCCATTCTGAATGACACTATAAGCCATCTCAAGCGCTTCCTTCTCAGGAACCTTCTTACCGCCGGCTACAACAATCGGAACCGGACAAGCCGCAGCAACCTCATCGAAGTTTTCACAATTATAGGTTTTTACAATGTTTGCACCAAGTTCTGCAAGAATACGTGTTGCCAGCTTGAAGAATCTCGGTGTTCTTTCCATCTGCTTACCAACAGCAACAACGCCAAGAATCGGAATCGAATACTGCTGTCCGAAATTTACAGCCTTTGCAAGATTATCAAGAGAGGAAAGTTCACCATCTGCACCAATGAACGTCTGGATTGCAAGGCAATCTGCATTCATTCTGCTTGCTTCCATAGCATCAACAGCGAGTGCTTCATGTGACAGATCCTCATCCAGCATAGACGATCCTGATGTTGCACGAAGTGCAATGCCCTTATCGCCGATCAGTGCCGGATCGATGCAGCTCCGAAGTCCGCCCCTTGTTGCCATCAGAACGTCGATATTCGGAATCAGCTTCGGAATCTCGATATCCAGTCTTTCAAGTCCCGCTGCTGCACCCATGAAATAGCCATGATCAAAGGCAAACATAACCGTATTTCCGCTCTTTGGATTAAAAATATGGGCAAGATGCTTCTTCATGCCCCAGTCCAGTGCGTTCGCACCCTTCACATAAAATCCTTTATTATTCTGAAAAGGAACATCCACATAATAATTGTGTGCTACCTTTAAGCCATCAAGATCTGCCATAATTTTCTCCTTTCAAAGCTGTAGATCCATTTTTACTTTTCCTGCGAACCGACAACCTCGGTTCTAAAGCTGCTCTGGGGTCTGACCCACCGGAGCAGTATATCGATTCTAGCTTAAAAGTTAGAAATCATAATCATTTACATTGTCCTTATTGAAGGTAAGTCTTTCCGGAAGAAGAACAACACCATTGTTCTCATCAGCAGTCGTTGCACCCTCGGAGATGGAGTCATTGGCAAGAACCTCAACCTCACCGATTTCCGGAATGTTGATCTTGTCGCCTACATGAACGGTATTGCCTGCAGCGATATAAGCTGTCAGATAGCATCCCATAGCGCCCTGTACGCCACAATCCCAGAGTCCCCACTCTTCAAGGACATCAGCCTCTGCATATTCCTTCATGGACTGCGGAGAAGCAAAGCCAGTGATTGTAACATCGTTCTTTGTAAGACCCTTGTTCTGGGCAGCCTTAGCCTGGCCCGGAAGTGCTGTAGAGTCGTTGCAGATGATCAGATCGATGTCAGAATGTGCATCAAGGACAGAAGCACCTACAGTAACTGCCTTCTCTGCATCCTGCTCGGAATAATAGTTATCCGGAGCAACATTTTCCCAGTTCGGATAGGTTTCCTTGATATACTTCTCACCAGCAACCTGCCATGAATTCTGGTCGGTTACTGTTGCGTTTGAATAATGCCAGCAATACTTGATCGGATCCTTCGCGATATCCTTGCCGCGCTTTGTAAGAGCATCAGCACCCATATCAACGAGCATCTTGCCAAGAATCTCCGGAGTACCCTGGGATACCATCAATGTTCTTGCATCTGTAGAAACGTCGGAATCCCATGTTCCTACAACAACGCCGGCATCCGTTGCACTCTTTAATGCATCATCAAGACCAGTAGCATCTACAGAGGAAAGGCAGATACCATCAGCGCCGGAAGCAGCTGCCTGGTTAACAACCTGTACCTCATCCGCTACAGCCGCGTTCGGTGAACCAGTATAATTTACTGTGATGCCCCACTTCTCAGCATATTTCTGAGCGCCCTTGTTTGCAGACTCGAAGAATGCGTTACCAGTTACCTTCGGAATAAATGCAATCGTCATGCCTTCTACAGACTTTACATCACCGGATGCTTCGGCTGCCGCTGCCGTCGTTTCCTTAGCGGCTTCTGTCGCTGCGGGTGCTGCTGTTGTCTCAGCTGCCTTTGTTGTCTCGGCTGCCTTCGTTGTCTCGGCAGATCCCGAAGAAGAAGATCCGCACGCTGCGAGGGATGCCACCATAGTGGCAGCCAGTGCCATAGCTACAATTCTTTTTTTCATATAAACCTCCTTATATTGCATGCATCGTTTTGTATATTTTTGATGCATAAATTACAGTTTTTATTGTGCACTTTTAATGCTTTCTAAGAAAACCCTGAACATTTGTACCATTAAAATGTACAAATATTCGCTTTTCAATCTGATTTTTTTTGGTTATTTTAATCATCCGTAAGGATATTACTTCTTTTTGTGAAAAAATGCAATAACCTTCTGGTTATTTAATGCTGCTCTCACGATTACAACGATCAGAAGCAGCGCACCAACCGGAATATCCATGTACTGCTGGTTTACGCCGAAGGCAAGTGGTAATCCAAACTTCAGAACGCCGATTACGACAGCCGCCAGTGCAGTACCAACTGCAGAACCCTTGCCGCCGGTGGAGAGTGTACCGCCGAGAACGCATGCTGTAATGATCTGCAATGTAAAGGTAGAACCAAGATCAGACTTTGCGGTTCCGAGATAGGAGGTCAGGATGATGCCGGCGATTGATGCAGACATGGCAGAAAGGATATAGGTTACCATCGTAACAAGTCTTGCATTAATACCGGAATATTCTGCTGCCTGACGATTCGCGCCAACCAGGAAGAGCATCCTGCCATATTTCGTTTTATTGAGAAGAATATACGCAATAATCGTTAATACAACAAAAATTACCACCTGCAAAGGTAAAACGCCAAAGAAACGAAATTTTGAAATGAATTTGAAGCTGTCCGGGAATCCGCTGATACCCTTATAGCTCGCTGTCGCTGACAGATTTGAGATTAAAAGTGCGATGCCTGAATACAGGAAGCTGCCGCCCAGTGTGACAACCATCGGCTGTACATCGCAATATGCGACGAAGAAACCAGAAAGTGCACCGCAAAGTGCTGCAACAATGATGCCCATGACTGCAGCGCCCCAGATATTAAATCCAAAATCCTGCCATGAAACGCCGATAATGATGGATGTCAGGCCGACGATCGAACCAACCTGGATATCGATACCGCCTGTAATCATACAGAATGTAACAAATACCGAAATGATACAGATGGAAATGATATCATTGATACTGCCCAGCAAAACAGCCGGCTTCAAAAATTTCGGATTCTTTGTGGCAAATACAACCACTTCCAGAAGGAGAATCATAATGAGAACAAATTCCCAGCTCTTTAAGAACCCCTTAAATTTCTCCGAAAAGGACTTGTTCATGCCTCTGCCACCTCCTTCTTCACTTCTTCCTTATTAGTTCTCGCAAGAAGCATGTCGTGATGGTTTCTAACGATCTCACGGTTCTGCATAACTGTAGTAACCACTACGATAACAATCAGCATGACACCGGTTATCGTATTATCATAATCCGATGAGAAGCCCATGAAGATGAGGATACGGCTGATGGAAGACATAATGATAGCGCCTATCGCTGCGCCGAAGAGTGATCCCTGGCCGCCGGTCAGTGCTACACCACCAAGTACGCATGCAGCGATTGCTTTCATTTCATAGCCATTGCCGGCGATCGGTGTGACAAATCCGATTCTTGATGTATATGCCATACCCGCAAGAGAAGCAAATACACCACACAGAACGTAAGCAAGAATCTTCGTCTTTGTTGTCGGAATACCGACAAGTGCCGCGCCGGAAATATTATCACCAACTGCAGTAAAATATCTGCCGCGTTTTGTTTTCTTCGTAATGTAATTACAGATTAAAACGATCACAATGGCAATAACATAGAAAACCGTCAGCTGGCCAACCAGCATCACATTCGCAAGCTTTGTGAATTCGCCAGGAAGATTTTCAACCCAAGCGCCCTTGGTAAACACATAAATCATGCCTCGAACAACGCCATTTACACCGAGTGTGAAAATCAGGGATGGAATGTTCATCACAGAAACGCCCCATCCATTGACAAGGCCGATCAACGCGCCGGTAATCAGTGCTGCAACGAGTGCGATGCCCCAGTTTCCACCATCCCGAAGAATCGTCGCTGCAATCGCAGCCGACATGCCAAGTGTAGCGCCGATCGATACATCGATTTCACCGGTCAGAATCACAAACGCGATGCCCGCTGCCAAAAGCGTAAATACAACAGAATCATTAAGGCAGGCCAGCAGGCTGGCCGGCTTCAGGAACGCCGGATTCATGCATCCTACGATAAAGAACAGAAGAATCAGGAAAATAATACTTCCGGCCTCACGCGCTTTTAGAAATTTTTTAAGTCCGTTCATCGGGTCAGGCCTCCTTCTCCGTGATATTAAAGGAAGCGTTCATGAGGGCAGGCTGTGTAATCTCTTCCTTCTTAAACTCATCCTTTTTATATCCCTGGTACATAACAACAGCCCGGTCAGACAGCTCTACGATTTCTTCCATATCGGAAGAGATCAGGATGATCGCCACGCCCTGTTTCTTAAGCTCAAGGATGATAGAATAAACATCTCCTCTGGCTGCCGCATCGATACCTCTTGTCGGTTCATCCAGGATAACAACCTTCGGATTTGTCGCGAGGCAGCGGCTGATGACGATCTTCTGCTGGTTACCGCCAGAGAGGCTGCCTGCCTCCTGATCCTGTCCCGTCACCTTCGTTCTAAAATCCTTGATATATTTTTCGGTAATCTCATATTCCTTCTTCCGGTCCAGGAACGCATTGCCCATAGCCCTGTTATGGAGGAAAGACGATGTTGTATTAGCTGCGACGGAATCCATACCGAAAAGTCCATTCAGATGACGATCCTCCGGTACATAATTGATACCTGCATCAATGATTTTTCTCGTGCTGAGGCCGGTAACATCCTGTCCGTTCAGAAAGACCTTTCCGCCTAAAGGCTTTTCCCTTCCGAATATCGTCGTCGCAAGTTCCGTACGGCCAGCGCCAACCAGGCCTGCCAGGCCAAGGATCTCTCCCGGATATACATCGAAGGAAACATCCTTAAAGCCATATCCTGAAAAATGATCCAGCGTGAGAACAGGTTTCTTGCCTTCATAATCAACCTTCTCATATGCGACATCTTCTTTTTCGATATCCTGCATGTTATCTGGCAAAAGTCCCTTTACCAGCATGTCACGGTTAAAATCCGCAATCGGTCCCTGTAAAGTAATATGGCCGTCTCTCATAATGGCTACATGTGTGCCAATGACAAATACCTCACTCAGCCTGTGCGTGATGTAAATGATACCGATGCCTTTTTCCTTCAGTCCCTTGATAACCTTAAAAAGTGAAAGAACCTCATCAAAGGTCAGTGAAGATGTCGGCTCATCCAGGATCAGAAGTCTTGCGTTACGCATAAGGCCTCGTAAAAGCTCAACGATCTGCTGTTCTGCGATCGTAAGGCTAAGTGCCTTTCTGGTAAGGTCCAGATTCCAACCAATATCCGCCATAATTTTGCGAAGTCTCTCGTCCAATGATGCATGGCTTTCCTTGAAGCCTATCAGGATATTCTCTTCGACAGTCATATTCGGAAAAAGCATCGGCTCCTGCGGAACCATGTATATTCCTTTTTCCAGTGAAACAATCGGCTTAAACGATGTGATACGGTCTCCCCCGATATAAACTTCTCCATAATCCGGCTGATAGATACCCATGATGATCTTCATCAGTGTCGACTTGCCGGCGCCGTTTCCGCCGACCAGCGCTAGAACTTCTCCTGAAGCGACCGAAAGGTCAATCCCCTTCAGCACAACATTCAAGCCAAATTGCTTTTTGATGTCTTTTACAACAAGCAGCTTCTCTGATTCTGCCTTTTGGCTCATGCTGTTCTCCTTTCCTATCATATATTTATTCGCAGATCTCTATTCAAATATTGAATAAAATGTTTATGTCACGAACATTTTTAGCATTTTCAGTATATCATGTGTTGTGTCAATGTCAAGCTCGATGTGAACTTTTATTGTGAATTTGAATAATATTATTGATTTTTCTAAGCTTGTATTATATATTTTATATGATTCTTGTTAGGATTTTGTTCGGATCCTTGACAAATGTTCAAATTATGAAATAATTATATTTGTTTACCATATGATACATTTGTGCGTTCGGGGTTTTATGTATGAAATATGAAAATGAACTCGTCCTGAAAATTGCATGGTATTACTATATAGAAGGGATGACCCAGCAGGCCATCTCTGATAAGCTTGGCCTCTCGCGAATGAAAGTAATCCGCATTCTTGATACCGCGAAGGAAACTGGGGTGATTCAGTTCAGAATTTCCACCGGAAAAGGTATGGATATTTCCCTGGAAGAGAAAATCGGAGAAAAATGGGGCTTAAAGAAGGTTTTGGTGATCCCAACTCCGTCGGATCCTTCCACATTAAATGAGCTTCTTGCTCTGGCAAGTGCCAATTATATAGAAGATATCATCGGAGAGAATGCGTTTATTAACATGGGTTACGGCGATACGCCTTCCAGAGTGCTGAACCATCTTGCAGCAATGACAGATGTCCCGATATCAGTTGTCTCCCTGACCGGTGGCGTGAACTACTATCTTCCAAATGCAGTTTCATCCATTTTCAATGCGCGTCTTCACTTGTTTCCAACGCCACTGGTCATTTCTTCTGAAGAAGCCTGCAAAGCGATTCTGCAGGAGCCGAGTGTTCAGGAAATTCGTCGAATGATTCAGCTCTCTTCCTTGTCAATTGTAGGACTCGGCGGTATGAATCCTGATGCCACGATCATTACAAACGGCATTATGAACAAAAATGATTTCACGTATCTCCAGATGCAGAACGCAGTCGGAGATATTTTAACACACTTTATCGACGAAAATGGTGAGTCGGTAAAAACCGACCTGGATAACCGTCTCGTCAGCACATCGCTAGAAACATTAAAAACATTAAAAAATGTGATCGGCATTGCCGGTGGTCCGAACAAAATCAATATCATCCGGGCAGCCCTTCGTGGCGGATATTTGGATGCATTAATTACGGACGAAGAAACAGCAAAGCAGATCCTATAATATAAGGAGGTATTATGGCAAAGTATCTTATGGCAATTGATGCCGGAACCGGAAGCATCCGCGCGGTGCTGTTCGATCTTGAAGGCAATCAGATTGCTTGTTCACAGCAGGAGTGGTCTCACATCGAAGACCCGAAATACCCGGGAAGTATGAACTTCGACTGGGTCAATGACTGGAAGCTCGCAAAGCAATGTATCGCAGGCGCAATTAAAGAAAGTGGTATTGAATCTTCTGAAATCGCAGCAATTTCGACAACTTGTATGCGAGAAGGCATCGTCCTGTATGATCGCGAAGGCAAGGAAATCTGGGCATGTGCCAATGTAGACGCCCGTTCAAACGATGAGGTTGTCGAGCTGATTCATAAGTTCCCCGGGCTCGAAAAGGAGCTTTACCTCGAAAGCGGCCAATCCTATGCACTCGATGCGCTCCCTCGTCTTCTCTGGGTAAAGAACAAGCTCCCGGATGTCTATGAAAGAGTAGCCCATATCGGCATGTTCAATGACTGGCTGATTTATAAACTGACAGGCATCCTGGCAGTAGAACCATCCAATGGCTCCACATCAGGACTTATGGATTTGAAAACAAGAAGCTGGGATCCTTCTATTCTTGAGCGATGCGGATTAAAAACAGATATCTTTCCTGAAGTACGGGAATCAGGCACGATTGCCGGAAAAGTGACTGAAAAAGCAGCAAAGGAAACCGGTCTTACCGAGGGAACGACGGTTGTTGTAGGCGGCGGTGACGCACAGCTTGGTTGTATCGGTGTTGGCGTTGTAAATCCGAATGAAGCGGCAATCTTCGGTGGCAGCTTCTGGCAATATGAATACAATACCGGAGAAGCAAAAACCGACGATCAGTGTCGTGTTCGTGTGAACTGTCATGCAGTCCCGAATGTATGGCAGTATGAAGCCCTTGCATTCAAGCCAGGTCTAGTCATGCGTTGGTTCCGTGATGGCTTCTGCCAGTTGGAAAAGGAAGAGGCTCAAAAAACCGGCAGAGATCCTTATGATCTCATGAATGAAAAAGCGAAGGATATTCCCGCCGGCTGCTATGGCATGATGTGCACATTTTCAGATGTCATGAATTTTATATCCTGGAAGCATGCAGCCCCGACGTTTACAAATTTCGAACTCGACCCGGAGAAGTTCTCAAGATATACATTTTATAAGGCTATACTTGAAAACACAGCTCTTGTGACAAAGGGCCATATGGATCTCGTCCGGGAATCTACCGGCAATATGCCATCAGAGGTTGTCTTCGCATCCGGCGCTTCGAAGAGTCCACTCTGGAGCCAGATTCTTGCCGATGTTCTCGGTATTCCGGTGAAGGTTCCTGCCGTTAAGGAAGCCACTGCGCTCGGCGCTGCCATCCTCGCAGGACACGGTGTCGGCATTTATAAGGATATTTCGGAAACCTCTAAGAAGCTGGTACATATCGTTCATGTTTATCAGCCAAATCCAGAAAATCATAAGGTTTATATGGAAATGTATGATACATGGAGAAAAGTATATAAGGTACAGCTCGACCTGGCAAATGAAGGCTTGACAAAGCATATGTGGGCAGCACCCGGTGTCTGAGAAAGAAGGTTACTATGTTTAAGGTTAATGAAAAGGATTTTGAATATCGTTATGGAGATAATGGTCCCAAGTATCTCATGAAGGGTCCCCGTCTCAACTTTGCCCTGGTACAGTTCATGCCGGGACAGAGCTTCAAGGCGCACTATCATAATATCATGGAGGAAAATTTCTATATCCTCAACGGCAAGATTGATATTGTCGTAGATGGTGTTGTCCATACGCTTGCCGAGGGTGATATGATCCATATAGAGCCGAAGGAGATTCACTTCTGCATCAATAATTATTCAGAGCCCGTAAAGATGGTTTCTGTACTCGGCCCTCATCAGCAGGTTGATAAGGTTGAGGTCGATGACTACACCTATGACCCGAACAACAAGGCATAAGTCGCTTTCCCGAAAGCTTTCCAAAAGCAGTATGCCTAAGACACATCTCCTTTTAAGTTGAGGTAGCAATATCTCTCAGATTCAAAATATCCTGACATCTATCTTTCGCATTATTTATGCTGAATGAACAAGATAGATATCAGGATATTTTTCATTTTTGAAAGACTTGTATTGGCCTTACGCAGGATGCACTGCCAGATGCGGAGGGAGGTGGAGCGGCCGGTGCTGTATTTTTCGGTGACTTCGCGGCACTTTGGGAAGGTGGCCTCGAAATCCTGACGGATTTCATCGAGGCAGTCGCAATTATACATGTAGACGGCGTTCTCGAAGTGGTGGAAGAAGCTTCGGTAGTCGAAGTTTGCAGTACCGACGACGGCGACCTTGTCCGAGAGGAGCATCTTCGCGTGGCAGAAGCCCGGTGTGTATTCGTAGATGCGGACGCCGGCACTGGCAAGGGCTGCATAATAGGAGCGGGTCATCTGATAGATCAGCTTTTTGTCCGGGATGCCCGGTGTGATGATACGAACGTCGATACCGCGGCGAGCAGCAAGCTGAAGTTCCCTTGAAAAGTCATCGGTCAGGATGAGGTATGGTGTGATGATCCAGGCCTGCGTGTTTGCGTTTTTCAGGATGTTCTGGTAAACGTCTTTTGCGGTATGAATCTCGTCGAGCGGGGAATCGCCGAAGGGGATGACGTAGCCGGTGGCATCGGGTGCTGGTGCTACATCAACCATGTACTTCTTGTAATCTTCAGTCTCTGACTTTTTCATGGCGTTCCACATTTCGAGGAACAGTAGCGTCAGTGTCTTAACAGCCGGGCCCTCAAGTCGGATGCCGGTGTCCTTCCAGTGGCCGAAGGGATGTGTGATGTTGAAATATTCATCGGCAAGGTTGTAGCCGCCGGTGAAACCTACTTTTCCGTCGATCACGGTGATCTTACGATGATCGCGATTGTTCATAAAGACATTGACGATGGGAACGATTGGATTGAAGACGCGGCACTGGATGCCGAGCTCTTTCATTTCCCGGATGAATTTTGTATTGATGAAGCCGATGGAGCCGATGTCATCATAGAAGAGTCGCACCTCGACGCCGGCTTCGGCTCTTTCGTGGAGCACGTCCTTTAGTTCCTGGAAGGACTGCTTGTCCTGGATCGCGTGGTATTCCATGAAGATGAAATGCTCTGCCTTCCTGAGATCCTCAAGCTGTGCTGTTAAGCCATCCGAGGCATCCTTATAATAACTGACCTTTGTCCCGTCATAAACCGGGAAGCCGGACTCATGCTTGAGAAAATACGCATGATGTGCGATCCATGGGTCTTCTTTCTTCAACTTCTCATAAATTTCCTTATTTTCCGGATACAGCGGAGCGAGATCACTGTCAATAACCTTTAAGCGGTCGTGCATGGTATGCACGAAGTTCGATCGGGTCGACAGAAGATAAAGTATCATGCCGAATAGTGGAAACATTAAGATCAGAATGATCCAGCTTAGCTTCACATCCGGCATGATATGCTTTCCGAAAATGGTCAGTACACAAAACGCAGAAATCAACCTGGCCACTGCTGAAACGGCTGCGTAATTTTCCGTCAGCTTCATGATCGTCAGCACGAACCAGCCGACCTGCGCCAATACCGCAAGTCCCACGAAGATCAATCTGCCGACTGAATCCTTGATATCCTCTTTGTGCATCTTTTGCTGCATACTCTCACCTCCTCAAAAAATCATTCCTCTCTGTCATAGGTCTGTAGCTTGTCCAATGCCTCCTGCTTCCAATCATCCCAATTTCCTCCACGAATGACTGTCCGGATTTCTTCGGTCAGGTGGTTGTAGAAATACAGGTTATGGAGTACACAGAGGCGCATACCGAGCATTTCCTTTGCCTTCAGGAGATGACGGATGTAGGCGCGGGAATAGCCGCCGCTTCGTGTGCCGTCAGGACGCATCATGCCGGCGCAGACCGGACACTGACAGCCCTCCTCGATCGGACGGTCATCCATCTCATACTTAAGATTAAAGAGGTTCATCTTACCCTTGTGGGTATAGACATGACCATGGCGGCCGTTTCTCGTCGGGTAAACGCAGTCAAAGAAATCGATACCGCGGTCAACGCTCTCGATGATGTTTGCCGGTGTGCCGACGCCCATAAGATAGGTCGGCTTTTCCTTCGGAAGATGCGGTACGACGACATCGAGGATATGATACATCTGCTCATGTGTCTCACCGACCGCGAGTCCGCCGACGGCATAGCCATCGAGATTCATTTGAGAAATCGTATCGGCGTGCTGTATCCGGATGTCTTCGAGGATGCCGCCCTGGTTGATGCCGAAGAGAAGCTGGTGCGGATTTACCGTATCCGGCAGACTGTTCAGCCGTGCCATCTCTGTCTTACAGCGCTCGAGCCAGCGGGTCGTCCGCTCGACAGACGGGAGAATATAGCTCCGGTCTGCAAGCGCCGGCGGGCATTCGTCAAAGGCCATAGCAATCGTCGAGCCCAGGTTCGACTGAATCTGCATCGATTCCTCCGGTCCCATGAAAATCACGCGGCCATCGATATGGGAATGGAACGTAACGCCTTCTTCTTTGATCTTTCGACCCGTACCGGCAAGGCTGAAAACCTGAAATCCACCGGAATCGGTCAGAATGGGACGATCCCACTTCATGAACTTGTGAAGCCCACCCATTTTTTTGATGAGCTCATCGCCGGTCCGTACATGCAGGTGATAGGTATTTGAAAGCTCGACCTGTGTCCCGATGACGTGAAGGTCATCGGTCGATACCGCACCCTTGATCGCGCCGACGGTGCCGACATTCATAAATACCGGTGTCTCAATGCTTCCATGCACGGTCTCCACGTGGGCTGATTTCGCACGGCCCTGTGTCGCTATAATTTCATATTTCATATTATTCCTCTTTCTGAAAAAGGCTGCCGCACATTCGTGCGGCAGCCCCATTATATCATGACAGACCGAAGTTAAACCACTGCGCCGTCATTTCTTCTCTTTGCTTCTTCGATGGCCTTCTTCTTTGCGGCCTTCTGTGCAGCCTTTGCTGCCTTTTCCTGCGCCTTCTTTGATTCAGCCTTACCCTTTGCCATGCGGGTGAAGTCATACCAGAGCGGTCCGGCGATACATACGGAGGACCATGCGCCGGAGATGATACCAACCATCAGCGGCATCGTAAAGTCACGGATGGAGGATACACCTAGGATGTAAAGCATCAGGACGGTGATGAAGGTCGTGAGAGAGGTATTGATGGATCTCGTGAGGGTCTGGGAGATGGCATCATTGACACAAAGGGCAAGATCCTTTCTCTTCGACGGATCGGCGAGGTTCTCACGAATACGGTCGAACACGACGATGGTGGCATTGATCGAATAACCGACGATCGTCAGGATGCAGGCGATAAAGGTGGAACCGACTGCCCAACGAAGGCCGGCATAGAAGGTAATCGTCACGAGACAGTCATGAACGAGTGCCAGTACCGATGCACCGGCAAATTTGATGTCGCGGAACCGCACCCAAATGTAGATCAGCATGCAGATAATGGCAATGATAAATGCATACACAGCATCTGCCTTCATCTGATTCGATACAGCACCGGAGATGTTCTCTGTCGTGATCTTATCTTCATCAACGCCGAAGTTATCGGCAATCTTCTGATAGAGGTCCTTTCTCTCTTCGGTAGAAAGGGTTCTGGTCTTGATGATAACTTCATTGGTACCGGCTACCTTCGAAGCCTGTACCGAAGCGTTGCCTCCGGTAACTTCCTTAAAGATCGGAGCTACCTTTGCATCGATATCCTCAAGAGTCATGTTCTCATTGAACGTGATGTTCGTGGAAGAACCACCGGAGAAATCGAGATCATAGTTAAAGAGGTTTCCAAGGGAAGCCTTGTTGATACCCATGAAGATGAAGCCGGCTACAATGATGGCAAGAGAAACCGGATAAGCGATCTTCCGGAACTTGATGAAGTCGATGGTCTTTGCCTTTTTCTTCGAGCCATAGAGCTTCGGGTTATCGAGACCCATCTGGTAGAAGCCCCAAAGGAGTGCACGTGTAACATACAATGCAGTGATCAGGGAGATCACGATACCGATCGCCAGGGTCGTCGCAAAGCCCTTAACCGTACCGGAGCCTCTTAAATAGAGAACTGCTGCTGCAATGAGGGTCGTGATATTACCATCGAGGATGGCAGACAGCGCCTTCGAATAGCCTGCCTTGATCGACTTCCCTACACTATTGCCGAGGCCGATCTCCTCCTTGATACGGGTGAAGATGATGACGTTTGCATCAACAGCCATACCGATGGAAAGGATGATACCGGCGATACCCGGCAGGGTAAGTGTAACTTCAAACGCCTGCAGCAGGAGCATCTCAAGGCCTATATACATCACGAGGCCGATGGCTGCTGTAAGACCCGGCAGATAGTAGACACAGATCATGAAGAGCATCACGAGGCCGACACCGATGGCGCCTGCCTTCAGGGATGTCGAGATGGCTTCCTGTCCGAGTGTAGCGCCGATTACGTTAGAACGAAGCTCTGTCAGCTCAACCGGCAGGGCACCGATACGAATGGTGGAAGCGATCCTCGTCGCTTCGTCATAGTCCGTGAGGCCTGTGATGGATGCCTGACCGCCGGAGATCTTCTCCTGGACGGTAGGATAGGAAATGACGTTGTCATTATAAATGATGTAAAGAGGCTTGCCGACGTTCGCTTCCGTCGCACTCTCGAACTTCTTTGCACCTTCATCTGTGAAGGTCAGCTCGATGATGTACTTCTTCGTGCCGTTTTCATCGGTCATACCGGCGGTCGCGTTCTTCACGTCGTTACCGGTCAGAAGGACTTCACCGTTCGAATCACAGAACTGGAGGGTACCCGGCTTACCGAGCTCCTCGAGGATCGCGTTTGCATCGGTGGCACCCGGAATATCGATGTTGATCCGGTTGTTGCCCTCCTGATATACCGCGGATTCTGTGGAGTAGCTCTGGGCCTTCAGCTGGAGCTTATAAACGGTATCGGACATTTCCTCCGCCGTCGGGTTTTCTTCGACAGTCTGATAGGTGATGGAAACACCGCCGTTCAGATCCAGGCCAAGCTTGATATCCTTTGCGCCGTGTACACCGAGGATGCAGAAGCCGGCTGTGAGTGCCAGAATCAGAAGCACTGCCAGTGCTCCCTTTACTTTGTTGTTCATTGGAACATCTTCCTTTTCTTACTAAACTTACTGTGCTGCGCGGGCAGACTACGCCCGATGGCAACAGCTAAAGTATTATATCAAATGGGCCGGCCTATGGCAATATTTAAAACAAGATGGATTGACACCGGAGTGAGGCAAAAACGGCGGTGTCCGGAGGGCACCCTAGGCAAGCAAGGGACGCCGTCGTTTTTGTCTCACTCCGTCCTTCAGTCTTTATTCCTCTTTATCAGGAAGTAATAGAGATATACCATACAGTAATCCACCTGTGTAGATGGCGAGGTCGCCGATGTTGACGATCAGCGACTTCAGCGGGCCGAAGCGGATGTTGAGATAATCGGTCACCTTGCCGTTTACGACGCGGTCGATGGTGTTTGAGAGCGCGCCGCCCATGACGGTCGCCATGCTAAGCTTCCGGAGCTTATACTGGCCCGGATAGAACGTACTTAAAAACTGGAGTCCGCCGGCAATGAAGGCAACGGCTGCCGTACTCGCAAGCTTCACGGCCTCCGGAAACTGTCCGAAACGTCCACGTGTGAAGCCCGGATTATGTGCCCGCATGATGCGGACCTTACCCTTCGTCTTCGGCATATCGCGTGGAAAATTCTCTACCGGCTCGGAGTCGATCGAGCTTTTCAGCATCTGATCGAGAGATGCAATGATCCCGGCGATCACAAGGTAATGCGTGAATTCACCGGTGCTTCCCCAAACATGTCTTGCACCCGCTAAATATTTCATGGTTTTCATTCTGCTGCCTCCTTACTTATCAAAGTCACGACTTCGTGAAATGGTTTTACATCCGCTTATTTTTCCTACGTCTATTATCCTGTAGTCATCTATTCTTCCGAAGCTTCCGCCGCACCCGATTGATATGCCGCTCGAAGTCACCGCTCCGGATGAACTCCGCGATGACCATCTGGTCAAAGACCGGCACCGTGCAGGCATAAAAGTTGATCTTCTCAAGCAGTACCTCGCTCTTCTCCCGCGGCAGCACCATATAGCCTGTCCGGACGGAGCTCGAGATCGTCTTCGTAAAGGTATTAAGATATATCACCGTCCGCTCCGGCTCCAGCGAAAAAAGCGTATCCTCCGCTTTCGTCGACGGGGAGAACTCAGACGCATAATCATCCTCGATGATGTAGGCATTCCGCTCCTGTGCCCACCGGACATAGGTCTGGCGCCGGGACGCCGAAGCTGTCACACCGCTCGGATAGCTGGAGAACGGTGTCACATGCAGCACCGTCGCCTGTGAACGCTTGAGCTCGCTTCTGTGAATTCCCTCCGTCCCAAGCTTCAAATGCTCACATCGGGCGCCGTTCGCCTGGTAGACCTTTTCGATCTTTTCATAGCAGGGATCTTCCAAACCGTATATCCGGTCGCGGCCAAGCATTTGGACGATGAGCCCGTATAGATACTCCGATCCGGCGCCGATGACGATCTGCTGCGGTCCCACTTCCATGCCACGACTTCTTCGTAAATACTCCGCGATACTCTGACGAAGACTAAGGAGCCCCTGATCCGGTGATTTCTCGAGGATCCTGCTGCCCTCCTCACTAAGCACCCGCCGCATCGTGCGTGCAAACGCCGGGAAGGGAAACTCCTCGACACTCGCTTCATACCGGTCGACCGTCGCCACATCTCGCTCCGCGTCCAGACCCGTTTCTGATTCCGTCCCCAAGTCACTCATATCTTCACCGACCGGAAACTGATCCGCTGCCTGATACGAAACGAAATAGCCGCTCCGCTCTCTCGCCTCGATATAGCCCTCTTCGACGAGAAGATCGAAGCTGTGCTCGACCGTGATGACCGATACACCCGCATCATCGGCAAGCGTCCGCTTCGACGGGAGCCGCGCGCCATATGGATATTCTCCGCCGGTGATGGCCTCCCGAAGGATATGGTACAGCTGGAGATATGCTGGCTTTTCTCCGTTTTTTTCAATATGATAGGTCATAAACACAGTATACTATTAAAAAAGATTAGCCGAAAGAGATATTTGACCCGCATTCGTCTACAAAGGAGCTCCTGATGTTCGATCACAATAAAACTGAATTTTCCGCTGCCCTCCTCTACTGGTACGACCAGCATCGCCGGCATCTCCCCTGGCGCGAGGATCCGACCGCGTACCATGTCTGGGTGTCCGAGATTATGCTCCAGCAGACCCGGGTCGAAGCCGTGCTCGGATATTACGACCGCTTCATGAAAGCATGTCCGGACATCCGTTCCCTTGCCGCTGCGTCCGAGGACACCTATATGAAGCTCTGGGAGGGCCTCGGCTATTATTCCCGTGTCCGTCACCTCCACGATGCCGCCGTCCTTCTGGTCGATCAGTATAATGCGAACCTCCCGGATACCTATGCGGCTCTCCGTGAGCTTCCCGGCATCGGTGATTATACCGCGGCTGCGATCGCATCGATCGCGTTCGGAGAAGCTGTGCCCGCAGTCGACGGAAACCTCCTTAGGATCTTTGCCCGACTCACGGAATATCCGTCTTCCATCAAGGACAGCGCCGCTAAAAAAGCCGCCTTCGCCTGGTATCAAGAAAGAATTCCGAAGAATCGGCCCGGTGATTTCAACCAGGCACTCATGGACATCGGCGCGACCATCTGTCTCCCGCACGGAGCACCCGAATGTGCGCATTGTCCACTTGCAGATTTCTGTGCCGCAAAGAAAAATGGAACCTGGGGAAGCTACCCGGTGATGCCCGAAAAAAAGGCACGGCGCGTCGAAAACCGCACCGTGCTCCTGATCCATGATAAAGTTCATATTTTGATCGACCAGCGGCCGGAGAAGGGCCTCCTCGCCGGACTCTATGAATTTCCGAATGTAGAGGGACATCTCTCGGAGGAAGCATTGCCCGAAGCACTCTCCGCGCTCAAGCTTCCGATTGTATCCATCCGAAAGGCTCCGGATGCAAAGCACATCTTCACCCACCTCGAATGGCACATGATTGGATATGATATCACTGTAGCTTCTTTAGATGCGTGGCAAAAAGCCAAAAAGCATGCGAAATTCGAATCCGACTTAGAAGCAGCTGATCATATTAATGTCCCCGCCGCAAAACAGGTTTTGCAGTCTCTGCTGCCAGTGCACTTTGAAAAACTCTCTACAGAATATGCAATTCCATCTGCCTTTGCGATTTATAAGAATTATATTGGCAAGATATCTTAAAAAAAATTACATATGGCTGATGAAAATCTCCAGCCCGATGGCGACGAGGATCACCCCGCCGAAAATCGAGGCTTTGCCGGCGAGCTTCATGCCAAAGTAGCGGCCGATGCGGATGCCGGCGAGGCAGATGAAAAGCGTGACAATCGCGATGATGACCGAGGCAAGCATGGCTTCCATCAGCTGATAATTCGCAATGGTGAAGCCGACCGAAAGGGCATCGATGCTGGTCGCGATGGCCTGCATGATGAGTGTACCGGTGGCGACCGCCTTCTCCTCTGTTTCGAGCGTTTCCTTCCCGTCGTCACCCTTATCCGTGACACCCTCATAGATCATCTTTCCACCGATGTAGCCGAGCAGCAGCAGTGCGATCCAGGGAATCAATGCCTCAAATGCATGAAAATAGGTAACGATCGTGTGAACACAGATCCAGCCGATCATCGGCATCAGCCACTGGAAGAAGGCAAACATCCCCGCGATCCGGAGCATACCGCTCTTTTTCATCGACGGATTCTCCAGTCCGTTTGCCATCGACACCGAAAAGGCATCCATCGCGAGGCCGACGCCCAGCAAGATGCTATTAATGACAAAGTGTAATCCCATACGCTACATACTTCCTATTTATCTACTCTGTTTATCCTACTATATTGACATATAACTGCAAATAGGGAAATCGTCAGGACTTGTCTACCTCCAGTCCAAACTCCTCCGGCAGGAATCGCGGACAGACATTTTCCTTTGTCGAAATGACGCTCGATGCAAGCCGCGTCGCGATACGGCAGGTTTCTGCGAGTGTCTTTCCGTATGTCAGTCCGATTGCAATACCGGCGAAGAAGCCATCGCCAGCGCCGGTTGTGTCGATGACGGCAACATTGATGGAAGGACAGATGCCATAATTTCCATCAATTTCTGCGAAGACAGCACCCTTCGGTCCCATCGTCACGACCATCTTCGGAATGTTTGCAGAGATGACCTTCTTCGAAAGAACCGGTGCAAACTCCTCCGGCGAAAGACGCTCGTAATCATCCGAGAACAGAAGTCCCGCTTCTTCGAGATTGCAGACCAGACAGCCGGTTTTCTGCATAAGATCACGTCGCTCCATCGCGATGGACATATTCGAAACGACGGCATAGACCTTCTTATCGTACTTCTCTGCCAGACGGAAAATCTTCTTTAAGATGAATGCCTCCATGTCGATCTCCACGGCAACACTATCGCAATCGCGAATGATTTCATCACCCTTCTCATCGAGTATATTGCCAATCTCTGTGAGATCCGGCCTCTTCGAAATAGATGCGACGACATCACCGTCATTATCAAAGATGGCAAGCCAGGTTCCCAGGCCATCCTTCGTCGTACGGATATAGCTTGTGTTGACCTGATGCCGGTCCAGCTTATGAATCACATCCTGACCGGTGCCGGTATCATCGACGAGCGAGACAAACGTCGGCCGGAGCTCCACATTGGCAATGTCCTCGACCACATTCCGGGACACACCACCGTGCACCTCCAGCACCCGCCCCGCATTACGACCGTTCGGCACATAATTCGTAAGCGGATATCCCTTGATATCCACAAAAGATGCTCCAACCACGACGATTCCATTCTTCATGCGATCAACTCCTTCACCGGTTTCCCTCTAGATGTTATAAGTTCTACAGTATATCGAAACCTCTGCGAAATACAAGAAGAAAAAAGGCTGTGACACCGGGGACGGTTCTCCCTGTCAGCTTTTTATGTTGCTGGGGCTGCCTGTGACTTTCCCAAAAAGCTGACAGTGAGAACCGTCCCCGGTGTCACAGCAAGTCAATGATATTTCCGTGCAGAAATCTGAAAGAAATGTTAAAATGTAGATATCACTTATCAGGAGGATCCCGATGAAGGAGCATTTTAGAGCTTTCACAAAAACAGGACGCGAGCTGAACAGCGCTTTTCAGTGGCATGATGATGCGCTCTTTATCGGCTTCGTGGAAAAGGGAAGTGCAGATGTGCAGCTCCCCGGTGAAAAGCTGTCTATCGACGAAGGGGAAGGCTTCTTCGTGAACCAGGGTGCCTTCTTTTCTGTGACCTCCCCGGATGAGACCGACGGCTGCATCCTTCACGCGATTCTATTCAGTCCGGAGGACATCAGTGCGCCCACCGAGCCTTTCTATGAGACCTATCTTTCTCCGCTGATTAAGAACAACATGCAGAAGGGCACAGCACTTCACCTCGATACGCCGTGGCAGAAGGAGGTACTCCGTCTGACGGAGCAGGTCTTCGAAAAGCTTTCCGAGGAACAAAAGAAAAAGGAAGCGCCACTCCCGCGCCGGCTGTCAGCATTGGAATCCGACGAAAGCGCACTGCTGCAGGCCCTCCGGGACACACTCTGCCAGGCCATCTTCCTTCTTTATTCAAACGGTCAGGGCACCCAGGCACCGGCTTCTGCCAGAGAGGCGCGAGACAATGATCACATGAAGACGATGCTCCGGTTCATCGACGAAAACTTCCACGATGAGATCGACGCGGACAGCATCGCCGACAGCGCCGGTGTCAGCGCCGCCGAGGCCATCCGCTGCTTCCACACGATGCTTAACACGACCCCGATCCAATACCTAAAGAGCTACCGCATCCGGCAGGCAGCCTATTTTCTCCGGACCACCGACGACCGCATCGTCGACGTCGCCGTCCGCTGTGGCTTCCTCGACATCAGCTACTTCGCCAAGGCCTTCCGCCTCGCCCGCGGCGCATCTCCGACCGATTACCGCATGCAATTCCGCAATAATTCATAATTTTATCAACACAAAGGGGCTGCCGCTTTTGCGACAGCCCCGTCATGTTTTATATGAAATTAGAACTTGCCAGCCTTAGCAGCCTCTGCGACAGCGACAGCGACAGAAACGGTAGCACCGACCATAGGGTTATTGCCCATGCCGATAAGACCCATCATCTCTACGTGTGCCGGAACGGAGGAAGAACCTGCGAACTGTGCATCGCTATGCATACGACCCATCGTATCGGTCATACCATAGGAAGCAGGACCTGCTGCCATGTTATCCGGGTGAAGTGTACGACCCGTGCCGCCGCCGGATGCAACGGAGAAATACTTCTTGCCGGCTTCGAGTCTCTCCTTCTTATAGGTACCTGCAACCGGGTGCTGGAATCTGGTCGGGTTCGTAGAGTTACCAGTGATGGAAACATCTACATTCTCCTTCCACATGATGGCTACACCTTCCGGTACGGAATCAGCGCCGTAGCAGTTAACCTTTGCTCTAGGACCATCAGAGTAAGAAGTTCTGGAGAGCTCCTTTACGGTGTTGGTATACGGATCATACTCGGTCTCTACATAAGTGAAACCGTTAACTCTGGAAATGATCTTGGCAGCATCCTTTCCAAGGCCATTTAAGATAACACGAAGCGGCTTCTGACGAACCTTGTTCGCGTTGTTCGCGATACCAATTGCACCCTCAGCGGCTGCGAAGGACTCATGACCAGCCAGGAAGCAGAAGCATTCTGTCTCCTCGGAAAGAAGTCTTGCACCGAGGTTGCCGTGGCCGAGACCAACCTTACGGTTGTCTGCTACAGAGCCCGGGATACAGAAGGACTGAAGTCCCTCACCGATTGCTTCGGCAGCTGCCTCAGCGGTTCTAGCGTTCTTCTTGATTGCGATGGCTGCACCTACGGTGTAAGCCCATGCTGCGTTCTCGAAGCAGATCGGCTGGATACCCTTAACCATGTTGTAAACGTCAAGGCCGGCATCCTTGGTCACCTTCTCGGCTTCCGAAATGTCCTTCATGCCATATTTATTTAAAGCTTCATTGATCTGCTTGATACGTCTCTCGTATCCTTCAAATAATGCCATGTTTTTGTCCTCCTTCTCGATTATTCCTTACGCGGGTCGATGAACTTTACTGCATCCTGGATGCGGCCATACTGACCCTTTGCCTTTTCCCAAGCCTCGTTCGGTGTGAGACCCTTCTTGATGAAGTCGGTCATCTTGCCGAGGGAAACGAACTTATAACCGATGATCTGGTTATCCTTATCGAGTGCGAGGTCTGTTACATAGCCCTCTGTCATCTCGAGGTATCTCGGGCCTTTCTTAAGAGTACCGTACATCGTACCAACCTGAGAACGAAGTCCCTTACCGAGATCCTCAAGACCTGCGCCGACTGCGAGACCGTCATCCGAGAAAGCGGACTGTGTACGGCCATAAGCGATCTGCAGGAAGAGCTCTCTCATCGCTGTATTAATAGCATCACAAACGAGGTCAGTGTTCAATGCCTCCAGAACCGTCAGACCCGGAAGAACCTCTGCTGCCATCGCTGCAGAATGTGTCATACCGGAGCAGCCGATCGTCTCGATGAGGCACTCCTGGATCACGCCCTCCTTGACATTCAGGGAAAGCTTGCAGGCACCCTGCTGCGGCGCACACCAGCCGACGCCGTGTGTGAATCCGGAAATGTCCTTGACTTCCTTGGCAGCGATCCACTTTCCTTCTTCAGGAATCGGAGCGGCACCATGATGTACTCCCTGTGTTACAGGGCACATGTTTTCAACCTCACTTGTATAGGTCATATAAATCTCCTTTCAACGGTTCATGCCATCTGCACGAACCCAATAGACTTACCGTCCGCAGGCGCTCTGACCGTAGCCCGCGAACCTTGTTTATTTTCCCACAAAGCCGGCTAACTTGCAAGGGTATTGTTTAACTTTTCACAAAAATTTCAAATATAATAGCCAAAACAGAAAAGTGAAGTGAAAGTGCCCCGGCCGTTGGCATTCAAATGTTAACGACCGGGGCACTTTCACTTCACTTTATGTGTCAGCTGAATATATTTTACTTGTTGCTCAGATATTCGTCGATGCCCTTTGCGGCAGCCTTGCCGGCACCCATTGCGAGGATGACGGTTGCAGCGCCTGTTACGGCATCACCGCCGGCGTATACGCCCTGCTTGGTTGTCTCACCGTTTTCTTCCTTCGCGATGATGCAGCCGTGCTTGTTTGTATCGAGGCCTTCGGTTGTGGACTTGATGAGCGGGTTCGGGGATGTACCAAGGGACATGATCACCATATCGCAGTCGAGCTCATAGACATCACCAGGAATCGGAACCGGCTTTCTTCTTCCGGAAGCATCCGGCTCGCCGAGCTCCATGCGCTGGATCTTGACGCCCTTTACCCAGTCATTCTCATCCGTAAGGATCTCAACCGGATTCTGGAGAAGATCAAAGTGGATGCCCTCCTCCATCGCGTGGTGAACCTCCTCACGTCTTGCCGGAAGCTCTGCCTCGGAACGTCTGTAGACGATATGTACCTCAGCGCCGAGACGAAGTGCGGTTCTCGCAGCATCCATCGCTACGTTACCACCGCCGACGACAACCACCTTCTTGCCGACCTTGATCGGGGTATCAGAATCACTTCTGAAGGCCTTCATGAGGTTGTTTCTCGTGAGGAACTCATTTGCAGAATAGCAGCCGTTTGCGGTCTCGCCCGGGATGCTCATGAACTTCGGAAGGCCTGCGCCCGAGCCGATAAATACCGCATCGAAGCCCTCTTCCTTCAGAAGATCATCGACCGTCAGAGATCTGCCAATGACTACATCGGTCACGATCTTGACGCCGAGCTTCTTTACGTTCTCAATTTCCGGCTGTACGACTCTGTCTTTCGGAAGACGGAACTCCGGGATGCCGTAGGAAAGAACGCCGCCGGCCTGATGGAACGCTTCGAAGATCGTCACATCATAGCCAAGCTTTGCGAGGTCACCGGCACAGGTAAGGCCTGAAGGACCGGAGCCTACGACAGCGACACGCTTACCGTTCGGTGTGCCCGGCTTCGCAGCCACATAGTTGTTCTCTCTTGCCCAGTCAGCAACATATCTCTCGAGCTTACCGATGGCTACCGGCTCACCCTTGATACCACGTACGCAGACGCCCTCACACTGTGTTTCCTGCGGGCAAACACGGCCGCAGACTGCAGGCAGTGCAGAGGAAAGTGCGATAACATCCGCAGCACCCTTGATATCTCCGGCTTTTACCTTCTGAATAAAGTCAGGAATGTGAATCGATACCGGGCAGCCGCCTACGCAGCGCGGATTCTTACAGTTCAGGCATCTCTCAGCCTCAGCCTTTGCTTCTTCATCATTATAACCGAGGCAGACCTCGTCAAAGTTCGTCGCTCTTACCTTCGGATCCTGTTCACGAACAGGTACTCTCTTCATTGCATCCATGATTGTCCTCCCCGATTATCTTTTGTCTGCTTCACAGCCGCCCGAATGGGTTGCACCCTCTTCAAGCTCAAGAAGCGCTCTATGCTCTTCGTCTGTGTACTGTCTCTGACGCTTCATCGCAAGATCGAAGTCTACGAGGTGTCCGTCAAACTCAGGTCCGTCTACACAGGCGAACTTCACCTCGTCACCGACGATCAGACGGCAGGCACCGCACATGCCGGTACCATCGATCATGATCGGGTTCATGGAAACGACTGTCGGGATATTGAGCGCCTTTGTGGTAAGGCATGCAAACTTCATCATGATAACCGGGCCGATGGCAATGCACTTGTCATAGTGCTTGCCCTGCTCGTTCACAAGCTTCTTAAGAATATCGGTTACGACGCCCTTGTCACCGTAGGAGCCATCATCCGTGCAGACATAGACATTGGCCGCAACCTTACGAAGGTCATCCTCCATGATGAGGAGATCCTTGTTTCTCGCACCGAGGATGACATCTGCCTCGACGCCATGCTCATGGAGCCACTTGACCTGCGGATAAACCGGTGCAGCACCGACGCCGCCGGCGATGAAGATGATGCTTGTCTTCTTCAGCTCTTCGATCGGGGTAGCAATGAGATCGGACGGCTTACCAAGCGGTCCTACAATATCGGTGAACTCGTCACCAGTTTTAAGATGGCTCATCTTTTCGGTGGATGCGCCGACAACCTGGAACACGATCGTGATCGTGCCGGCTTCTCTATCGTAATCTGCGATGGTGAATGGGATTCTCTCACCAAGCTCACCAAGACGTGCGATCATAAACTGACCGGGTTCACATTTCTTTGCAACATATGGTGCTTCGACAACCATGAGGAAGTCTTTTCCTACCAGGTGCTCAGCCTTTAAAATTTTGTACATGATCTCCTCCATGTCTCAATAGTTTTGCTTGCCGCTTCGTGTTCGTCCGCGGCACACTGTTACTATTATATCATTCTGACGGAATCCTTCAACTGTGAATCCGCTTTCACTGTGCATTTTGCCAATGTCTACATCGGGCGTAGCCCGGACGGAGGCCAACGCAGTGGATGTCGGATGTCCGGTCGGGCGTGACAGAGGGGCACCCTCACTCGCTGCTCGAAAACGAACTGGGCCGGCCCAATTCAGGAAAAATCCTTGAAGGGATTTTTCCTTCAATGGGCCTAGAAAATCCGGGGTTGTAACCCGGATTTTCTACCCTGTCCGTGCTGGCTGGCTAGCTGAGACTTTCGGCTTTAGGCTCGCTATGGGTGCCCCTCTGTCACGCCCGACCGGACATCTGGCATCCACTGCGTTGGCCTCCTGTTTTTCGATGCAATAAAATTGAAGTGAAAAATCGGGGAGAGGTTTTCACCTGTCCCCGGCGTAAGTCAAAGGTTGAATCAGAAATCAACGTCCTGGTCGTAGTAGCAGGCTGTGAGAAGCTTTGCCATCTGATCCGGATCGATCTTTCTCGGGTTCGTGAGTGTGCAGGCGTCGCCTACTGCTCTTTCTGCGATACCGGCAAGTCTCTCCTTGAAGACTTCTTCCGGTACGAAGCCCTGCTCGGTCGGGAAGGAATCCGGGCCGTAGTTCTTGATGCAGTGCGGGATGTTGAGTTCGTCGTTCATATGACGGAGCTCCTTGATGAGGGCTGCTACCTTCTCATCAGCGGTGGAGCCTGCGAGGTGCATGTAGTCAGCGATGACTGCATATCTTGCCTTTGCTGTCTCGTCCTTAGCGTTGTAAGCGATAACCTTCGGAAGGTACATAGCGTTTGCTGCGCCGTGGATAATGTGTGCGCCGTAGTCTGCGAATACAGCACCGGTCTTGTGTGCCATGGAGTGTACGATACCAAGGGAAGCAGTGGAGAATGCCATACCGGCAAGGCACTGTGCATCATGCATAGTGTCTCTTGCAGCCATATCGCCATTGTAGGAATCGATAAGGGTCTTCTGGATAAGCTCGATTGCGTGAATTGCAAGGGAGTCTGTATACTCGCAGTGTGCTGTAGAAACATATGCCTCGATGGCATGTGTCATAGCATCCATACCTGTGTGTGCAACGAGCTTCTTCGGCATCGTCTCTGCAAGGTCAGGATCTACGATAGCGACATCCGGTGTGATCTGGAAGTCAGCGATCGGGTACTTCGTGCCCTTCTTATAATCTGTGATGATGGAGAATGCAGTAACCTCTGTAGCGGTACCGGATGTAGAAGATACTGCACAGAAGTGAGCCTTATGACGAAGCTCCGGAAGTGCGAATACCTTGCACATATCTTCGAAGGTGATATCCGGATACTCATACTTGATCCACATTGCCTTTGCAGCATCGATCGGTGAACCGCCGCCGATGGCTACGATCCAGTCCGGACCGAAATCAAGCATAGCCTGTGCGCCCTTCATAACAGTATCAACGGACGGATCGGACTCGATACCTTCATAGAGCTTAACTTCGAAACCGGCTTCCTTGAGATAATCTTCTGCTCTCTGCAGGAATCCGAATCTCTTCATGGATCCGCCGCCTACGCAGATCATAGCCTTTTTGCCCTTCAGGTTCTTCAGCTCCTCAAGTGAGCCCTTACCGTGATAAATGTCTCTTGGTACTGTAAATCTTGCCATAATGAACATCTCCTTTGTGTTTTATCTGAAGCGTCAAAGCGCTCAAGTTATGTTGTGCTACGTTAAAACATTTGTTATTTTTTTAACGTTTCCTGCGTCATTATAGCATTGCCATGCACTATTTTCAACATATATTTTGTAAATAATTTATGAACTTTAGTGCAAATTGTACATTTTTAAGTACATGCGTGGGAAGTCTTGCAAAATAATCGAATCGTGTTCCACCAAAAATTGGCAGCTACTGCCGTTTGATCCGCACAATGCCTACACCATTCGCAATGAGCGTCAGGATATCGAAGGCGAAGGCGCTGTAATTCATGAGGATGAAGTCATAGAACACCCATTCGATTGTCGTGAGAATAATGATGATCTTAAGAAATACATCACTGTCCGTATCGAGGAACCAGGTATACACGCAGGCGGAAATCACCGGAAGCCAGCCGAGAAGTCCTTGACGGTTCACGATGAGGCACATTCCGACCCATATTGCGATAAAGACAAGCTTCACGGGCATCGTGAGGCGTGACCGCATCGTGACGAAATTCCGGATGAGGCTGAGTGCATTTGTGATGCAGCCGGTGATGCCGCCGAGCATAAGATTCGAAACGCCCATGACCACGAACTGCGCGCTCTGCACGATCAACACATTCCGCTTCCGCTTGATTAGCCCGGTGCCCACCATCATGAGCGAGCCGATCAGTGAAATGACATTTGCGATAATGACAATTTTCAAGAATTGAACCTGTTCCTTTCCTCTGCCAGCTTATTTAAACGTATTTATTTCTTGCAAGAATATTTATTCATATTTATTTTTATTTATTTCGATTACGCTTTCACAGAATCATTCATCAAAAAAATCATGGATCTTTGTTTCCAGCTTCGTAAGCGCATCCCGGTCATTAAACAGAAGCGTTTCCCAGCCGACGCGCTCCGCCTTCTCAAGGTTCGCCGGATTATCATCCGCAAAGAAGATGTATTCATAGCCCTGCCCGCGGACAACCTCATCGACATGCCGAAACCCATCCATACCATGATACTTGCAGCACCCTTCCCGAAGTGACTGAAAAACAAACCGGTATGGTACCTTCCCGATGCCGATCTGTCGATTCTGCCGGTTCAAATCAAGGAAGCCGACATCCGAAAAAATGCCTACATCATGCTCCGAAGTCAGTTTTTCAAGATAAGCCGCGACATCCTCGCGATAGGTATTGGTCTTCATCTCCTCACGATGTGCCTTGATAAATTCATCCGCGGTGAAGGTATATCCTGCTTTCCGAAATGCCTTCACCAGGAACGCTCTGGCCTCCTCTTCGCCTACCTTTTCCACCTGGTCGTCATCAGCATAAAACGCGAGACGAAGCTTCATCGGGTCGCCGGCATTAAGCTTCTTTGCAATGTTCGCCCATTTGATGTCCCACTGCGGAGAATGCTCAACTACACCGCCCCAGTCACTCAGAAAAAGTCTGTTTCCTCTGTTCATTCGATCCTCCGTATACTGCGCTTATATCTATTGAGATATGGCTGTATCTTAGCATATTTCTCTTTACTGTTGGTACAAAAGCTTTTTCTCAGGGCTTCCTGTTCAAAGCATAAATCGCCACAGAAGTGATCTACCCGGTGGCCTCCAAATGTCACTGGCCAGATCGCTTCTGCGGCGATGTACTACACCTGTGTCATGCCTGTATCTTCACCGCGTTGTCCCTCACCGCGTTGATCGAGTCGAGAAGCTCCTTCTGCTTTGCCGGCGGGAACATCCGGACGAAGCTCACCGGCTTATCAAAGGGCGGCTTCAGAAGCTCCGCCGGGCCTTCGATATAGCCGTTCTGTTCGATGTAGGCGATCACCTTCTTCACGAAATCAATCTGACGATCATTGAGATTCTGATCATTGATGAAGCTCGAAAATGCCTCCATCGCCGCACCATGATCGAGCTTCGCGATTCGCCGAACGAGAAGGCCAAAAGGCGTATCACCGAACTCCCGCTTGTAGTCCGCCTCTGTTCCGAGTTCGGATGTGAGTACATGATTCAGCTCCTGATAATCTCCTTCACTAAGCGGCTTGTTGTGCGTAAGCTTATAAATCGGCAGCACATCGCGCACATAGCATAGGAGCTATAATATACCTTCTCCGCTTCCACTGCTGCCTGTGCAAAAAGCGCATATTCCGATTTCCCCAGCAAAAACTCGAAATTCGTCATGGCCGTACCTCTGAGAAACAGGACATTACAATACGAACTAATACCCCATCTATAACGACAGAAAATGCTTAATCTCGCTATATTCTGCTCTTGTTAAATCTGCCTTAAAGTATATCAAAAAAGCAGAGAGGCATAAAGCCTCCCCGCCTTTCAAAATAGTATTCAACTCACATACCAGCCAGTTTCAAGTATTCGTCCGCTGTCGTCGCATCGAGCCCAAACTTCTTCATAATATTGCTCTTGATTTCACATACAGAAAGTCCAAATTCATGACTCACCTCGATATTCTCAAGTATCGCACCTTCCCGCTTGCCTTTTTCCATACCTTGTACCACGCCTTTTTCAATCCACTCATCTACGATTGAAGCCATATTATTCGGAACCTCCTCTCCGCTCTTTGTTATATTATCCAGGCTAAATCTATCGTCCTTTAAAGCATACTTAAAAAGATCCATGATTTCCTTCACATGCACGATTTCAAGTCGCTTCGGCACATCCACCGCTTCTAAAAGACGCAACGGCCTTTTCCACTCCTGCTTTCCAAAATAAACCACGATACTAACCACTGGATACCTGGGATTTTTATTACGCCGGATACTTCCATCCTCAGTCTTTATCGTAAACAACTGCCCTCGATACTCCGCCCCATCATATCCGATGATGCGAAGCGGCATATCGGCATCGATCGTCGCCTGGTTCTCTATTCCAAGTAACGCAAACCGCACATTTCCGTTCGTCCAATGCTTACAT
>OMZX01000054.1 GCA_900315665.1 uncultured Eubacteriales bacterium | reverse complement strand
TGACGTCGATAACATCATCCGTATCGGTTCGGCCGGCGGTCTGCAGGACGACGTCAATGTAAAGGATGTTGTCATTGGCATGGGCGCCTGCACGGATTCCCGCTACCAGTATCAGTACGCGCTGCCGGGAACCTTCGCACCGATCGCAGACTTCGGCCTTCTTGAACAGGCAGTGGCTGCGGCACGCGCCCAGGGTGCGAGTGTCAAGGTCGGGAATGTGGTGTCGTCCGATATTTTCTACAATCAGTTCCCGGATGTGAATAAAAAGTGGCGCGAGATGGGTTGCCTCGCCGTCGAGATGGAGGCCGCGGCACTCTACATGAACGCTGCAAAGGCACATAAAAAAGCCCTCTGCATCCTGACGATTTCGGATCATCTCTTCAAGGAGGGTGAGCTCACGGCTGAAGAGCGACAGACCGGCTTTGATGACATGATCAAGATCGCGCTGGAGCTGGCATAAATCTACGGCGGAGTCTGCCCGCGTCCCGTCTGTGGGGCATCGGAGGGGCTCCCGTACGAACATAAAGCCAGTCGAGGTAGAAAATCCGGGTTACAACCCCGGATTTTCTAGGCCCATTGAAGGAAAAATCCCTTCAAGGATTTTTCCTGAATTGGGCCGGCCCGACTGAAACACCCGGATAGCGCTAGGACTTTCGAGCGTGAGCTAGGGAGCCCCTCCGATGTCCCACAGACGGGACGCGGGCAGACTCCTCACAGACTAAAGGAAAGGCAAATAATGATTAATTACTCAGAAGATAAGACGATGTATCATATCGGCGTGGCGCCGGGACAGGTCGGGAAATATGTGATCCTGCCGGGCGACCCGAAGCGCTGCAAGAAGATTGCGGCATATTTTGAGGATCCGGTGCAGATTGCAGACCACCGGGAGTTTACGACGTTTACCGGAACACTTGATGGCGTAAAGGTTTCTGTAACCTCGACCGGTATCGGCGGTCCGTCGGCCTCCATTGCAATGGAAGAGCTGAAAATGTGCGGAGCAGATACGTTTATCCGCGTAGGTACTGCCGGCGGTATGGACCTGGACGTCCAGGCCGGTGATGTCGTCATTGCAAATGGCGCGATTCGCATGGAGGGAACCTCGAAGGAATATGCGCCGATCGAGTGGCCGGCGGTTGCCGATTTCGATGTGACGACCGCACTTGTGAAGGCGGCGGATGAACTTGGTTTCCGCCATCATGTCGGCGTCGTCGAGTGCAAGGATGCGTTTTACGGGCAGCATAAGCCGGAGGATCTGCCGAACGGCGCGGAGCTTCTTCGGAAGTGGGACGCGTGGCTAAAGCTCGGCTGCAAGGCCTCCGAGATGGAGTCGGCTGCTCTTTTCACGGTTGGTGCCTACCTCCGCGTGCGTGTCGGCGCTGTCCTCTTCATCATGTCGAACCAGGAGCGCGTAAAGCAGGGACTCTCCAATGACATCGAGCATGATACAGATAAGGCCATCCGGACCGCCATTGAGGCCATCCGGCTGCTGATCAAGCAGGATGCGAAGTGAAGCTAGGATGACACCGGGGACGGTTCTTTCTGTCAGCTTTTTCATCAAAATATTTCCGACGATAATTCGTACTGAAAAAAGCTGACAGAGAGAACCGTCCCCGGTGTCATCCTTTAGACTTATGAGGAGAGTACGTGAAGTATCAGACTGACGAAGAGAGATATATGACGATGGCGATCCGCGAAGCGCGCAAGGCGGCGAAGAATGGCGACGTGCCGATCGGCTGCGTGATCGTCTACGACGGGCGGAATCCGAACAGCAAGGCAGATACCAATGCGTCCACTTACGGCATTGCGCCTGGAACTATCATCGGCCGCGGCTATAACAGACGTAACCGCGATGGCAGCTCGCTCTGCCATGCCGAAATCCTCGCTATCAAAAAAGCGTGCAGGGCGCTCCATGACTGGCGGGTTGAAGATTGCACACTTTACGTGACGCTCGAGCCATGCCCGATGTGTGCCGGTGCGATCGTGCAGGCCCGCATCCCGCGGGTTGTTATGGGGGCGATGAACAGTAAGGCTGGCTGCGGTGGATCGGTGCTGAATCTTCTCGAGATGAAGGAGTTCAATCACCGCTGCACGGTCACACGCGGCGTGCTTGTCGATCAGTGCCAGGCGCTGCTGAATGATTTTTTTCGTTCACTTCGGATAAAAAATGGAAAGGAGCTTTCATGATGGAGCGTTGCATCATCGTCGGCGCGGGCGATTTCTTTGGCATGCCGATGGAGACTTTAACGGACGATTCCATCAGCAAGCCGATGGAAAAGACGACGGAGGACTCCACCAGGAAGCCGATGGAAAAGCGGCCGGGCGACCTCCTGATCGCAGCCGACGCCGGCTATGAGAACCTGAAAAAACTCGGCATCCGGCCGGACCTCATTGTCGGCGACTTCGATTCCATGCGAGTCCGCGGTGTGAAGGGTGTGACCGGCCCGGTCAAGGACCTCGACATCTTTTCTGACGCAGAGAAAGCCGACTACATCCATCATCTCCACGACCTGACAATCGACGGCATACCTGCGCAGGCGATCGATCCGGTCAAAAACGACCCCGATTTACTCGCGTGTGTGCGCATAGGACTGGAACGCGGCTTCAAGGAATTTCACCTGATCGGTGGGACAGGCGGGCGTATCGATCATTCGATCGCAAACTTCCAGATTCTCGGCTTCCTGTCGAGGCAGGGTTGCCGCGGGTACCTCTACACCCGCGACCAGATCGTCACCGCCATCACAGATGGACGCCAATGCTTCGGCCCGAAAAAATCCGGCTATTTCTCTGCACTGTCGCTCACGGACGAATCCCGCGGCGTCACAGAACGCGGCTTCAAGTACATCGTTACGGATGTCACACTGAACAACCATACGCCGACTGGCCTCAGCAATGAATTTGTCGGCACTTCCGCAGAAATCTCCGTCCGCGAAGGAACATTGTTACTGATTTATGGTCAGTAGAAACCTTCGGGTCGCCTCCCGGGGCAGCCACTTATGAATTTTCCATGAAACTTCGCGATACCCCTTGGTTTCTAGCCGACCCCTATGATATAATTCAAATAGAGGTAAAGAGCTGGAGCGTTCGAGGCTGTGCATATTGAACCTACAAATATGACATTCGGGATCCCAATATCCGCGGTATTGCTATAATGCCTTCCGAAAGGTCAAGGACTATAAAAATATCCATGAGGTTTCCCACCTAGCAATGGCTAGGAGTCAAGCGTACAGTACGGCGCCCTGGTGTTACTTCCGTTGATGAGTCCCCGGAAGCCGAGTGCTTCTCCGAGGGCTTTTTTATTGCCTGTAAGATGGGGGCAGGAGACATTACGATAAATTCACAAAAGCTTACGGTCGTAAGAAAAACGTAAGGACTCCTGACCCCATAAAGAAAGGATAAAAGTCGATGAAGCATAAAAGAGACTGGGAACAGCAGATCAAATGGGGCGTCACCGCGTTTCTCGTTCTCGCCTCCATCAGCGTGATTGCTACGATCATCATGAACATGGGCGCGGTGCGGGATGGCATCGGGAAGCTCATGGATATCCTGACACCTATTATCTATGGTGCTGTCATGGCCTATCTTATGACGCCTGTCTATAATACCGTTCGGGATTGGATCGAGAGGCAGCTCAAGACAGATAGAGAAAAGAAAGCGAAGCATACCTGGGTGGCGAAGGCGGCCGGTACGACCGCAGCGATTCTCATGCTTACCTGCATCGCTGTCGGACTCGTCGCAATGATCATTCCGGAAATCTATAAATCTGTCATAAACCTGATTGATACGATGCCGGCAAACCTGACCGATTCCTATGATCGTCTCATGAGGCTTCTGGAAGATTATCCGGATACTAGAAGAACACTCGAACAGGTTTATGATAAGCTCTATGAGTTTCTCACAAATTTTGCTCAGAATACACTGATCCCAAATATTCAGAATTATATGTCGAAGCTGGGAACCGGAATCTGGTCTGCCGTCACGTTCATTAAAAATGCGCTAATCGGCATTATTGTGATGGTTTATATTCTCAATATGAAGGAAAGGCTGAAGGTTTTTGTCAAGCGTGTGCATTATGCGATTTTACCCCGGAAGACAGCCGAAGCCTTCATCAGCGAGTACCACTATATTAATACCGTATTTTTCGGGTTCCTTTCCGGCAAGCTGGTTGATTCTCTGATCATCGGCGTGCTCTGCTTCATCGCCTTGTCAGCTATGCGGATGCCGTATACGATGCTGGTATCTGTCCTCGTCGGAGTGACGAATATCATCCCGTTCTTCGGACCGTTTATCGGCGCGATCCCATCGGCTATACTGATCTTGTTTGTGAGTCCGGTCAAGAGTCTCGAGTTTCTTGTCTTCATTTTGATTTTGCAGCAGTTCGACGGCAACATCCTTGGTCCGAAGATACTCGGTAATTCGACCGGCGTGTCGAGCTTCGAGGTACTGTTCTCGATTCTTCTTTTCGGCGGACTCTTCGGTTTCGTCGGCATGATCATCGGCGTGCCGCTCTGGGCTGTGCTTTCGGACCTTTTCGAGCGCTGGTTGAACTGGCTCCTTGGTAGGAAAAAGCTCGTACTCGATAAAAACGCTGCCGTCGTCTCAGATGGCCACGCTCCGGATGCCAATACCCCGGATCCGCCAGCATTGTAATTTAACCGCGTTTTAGTATAATAGTGCGGGTGATTTCAGACAGATTCCGGCGCGGCAGAGAAAAAGAAGCGGCGCGTCGTGATCATATATTTTCAAAAATGAAGGGAGATTTTATGGATATTCGTTATAGCGGGAATCCGGAGGATGTGAAGAGATATACCACGGAGGAGCTTCGGAAGGAGTTTCTGATCACGGGTCTTTATAAGGCGGACGAGGTTGTGGCCGTTTATTCCCATGTTGACCGTATGGTTACCTTCGGCTGTATGCCGGTCCATGAGACTGTACCACTTGACAAGGGCATCGACTGCTGGCATAATTTCGGCACGCATTATGTGCTCGAGAGAAGAGAAATCGGCATCTTCAACATCGGCTCCGGTGCAGGTAAGATCACGGTAGATGGTCAGGTGTATGCATTGGGATATAAGGACTGCCTCTACATTACAAAGGGCGCGAAAGAGGTCCTTTTCAGCTCGGATGACCCTGAGAAGCCTGCAAAGTTCTATATGGTTTCCGCACCGGCACACGTTTCCTATGAGACAAAGCTCATCACGATGCAGGATGCAAATCACAGACCCTGCGGTGAGAAGGAGCTTGCCAATGAGCGCGTGATCAACCAGTTCATCCACCCGGATGTCTTAAAGACAGCACAGCTTTCCATGGGTATGACCGAGCTGAAACCGGGCTCTGTCTGGAACACGATGCCGTGCCACACGCATGAGCGCCGCATGGAGATCTACACCTATTTTGAAGTTCCGGACGATCAGGTTGTGTTCCATTTCATGGGACAGCCGCAGGAGACCCGCCACATCGTGATGCGGAACTACGACGCTGTGATCTCACCGTCCTGGTCGATCCACTGCGCTGCAGCCACTCACAATTACACCTTTATCTGGGCAATGGGCGGCGAAAACCAGGAGTTCGATGATATGGACAACATCTACACACCGGACCTGCGCTAATGCTTACATCAGACATCTAAGCGGATTTTGATGTACTTTGATTTAGAAATTTAAGGAGAAAAATTTAGTATGGCAACTTTACTTGAAGACTGGAGAAATAAAGCTTATGGCGATGGCCTCACTAAGGCAGAGCAGCAGAAGCTCTGGAATGAGTATTTCGCGCTGGAGAAGGGCTTCTACGAAGAGGTTCTGAGCGACCCGAAGCATGTGTTTGAGGGCACAGTGAAGGAGCTTGCGGAGCACTTCAACATCGACATTTTCCATTTTACCGGTGTCCTCGACGGCATCGATGATTCCCTGAAGGGCTATCACAATCCGATCGATACGATGGATGAGAACACGACAGTGAAGATCGAGATCGATCCGGAGAAGCTTTATTACAACATGGTAGAAGCAAAGGCCTCCTGGCTCTACGGACTTCCTGAGTGGGATAGCATCCTCACAGCAGAACGCCGCAAGGAGCTCTATAAGGAACAGAAGAACTCCGGCACGATCCGCCGTCAGGGAAAGAAGATTTATCCGAACGATCCGTGTCCATGCGGCTCCGGCAAGAAGTACAAGAAGTGCCACATGCGGATCGATGAGGAGAATGAACTCAAGATGTACCGTGAGGAACAGAACGCATGAGTGATTACCTCGTGCGGGCGACGGCAGCAGGCGATCAGATCCGCGCCTTTGCCTGTGTGACCACAGAGACAGTCGAAGAGGGCAGACGTCGGCACCGCACATTTCCTGTATGTACAGCGGCGCTTGGCCGGCTCATGAGCGCAGCGCTTATGATGGGCATCGATTTAAAAGGCGCCAATGACTCCATCACGCTCACGATAAAGGGGGATGGCCCGATGGCAGGTCTTACTGCCACTGCGGATACCCACGGTAACGTGAAGGGCTTTGTATCCAATCCGGATGTCATACTGCCGCTTCGTGAAAACGGACATCTCGATGTCGGCGGCGCAATCGGCAAGGGCACACTCAGCGTCATCAAAAACACAGGTATGAAGGAGCCGTATATCGGCCACATTAATCTCGTGTCCGGTGAGATTGCGGAGGACCTTACTTATTACTTCGCAGAGTCTGAGCAGATTCCATCGTCGGTCGGGCTTGGCGTTCTTGTAAATCCTGACAAGGAAAGAACCGTGAAGCAAGCCGGAGGATTCATTATACAGCTCATGCCCGGGGCGGAGGATAGCGTGATCACGGCGCTCGAGAAGCGGCTCAGCGGCATTAAATCGGTGACACATATGCTCGATGAAGGCATGACACCCGAAGACATGCTGCGTTTTATTCTTCAGGACATGGACCTCGAGCTTCATGACACCGTGCCACTTCGGTTCCATTGCAATTGCTCGCGGGAACGGGTGTCGAAAGCACTCGTTTCAATCGGTCGGAAGGAGCTTCAGTCGCTGATTGATGAACATAAATCCCAGGACGTCTTTTGCGACTATTGCGAGACGCATTACGCTTTTTCTACAGAGGAGCTCGAAGAACTTCTCCAGCAGGCGAAATAATTGTGACACCGGGGACGGTTCTTGCTGTCAGCTTTTTTGGTGCCTTTGGACACCTAAAAGCTGACAGCAAGAACCGTCCCCGGTGTCACAGAGCATAGCCGTACGATTTTGGTTGACGCTAAACCGCCTTTATGCTATCATTAAGCCTGTTGTGTTTATTGCATTCTTTAAGAGTGCAATGGAAATTTTGGAGGTATTATTCATGAAGGGTACAGTTAAGTGGTTCAACAACCAGAAGGGCTATGGCTTTATTTCTGACGAAACCGGCAAGGATGTTTTCGTACATTATTCCGGACTCGTTGGTGACGGCTTCAAGTCACTCGATGAGGGTCAGGCAGTAGAGTTCGACGTTCAGCAGGGTGCTAAGGGACCTCAGGCAGTTAACGTAGTTAAGCTCTAATCAGATCCTGCTTTTGTTTGTACCTGATTGTAATTGATATATAACTAGTATTACTTGCAAGAAAAGTATTAACGAAACGAGACCAAAGAAAAGGACGACATCCGATGGATGCCGTCTTTTTATTTACATTTTAAGAAGAAACAAGTATCATGAATCGAACAGCCTTTTTGAAGAAAAAACAATCATAGCCGGAAAAAAAGGCATTGAAGAACTATTTTGTAGAGATTTGCATTGAAAAGACTTTAGAATTGTTGATATGAGTAACAAAACAAAAAGAATCAGTAGCTATGGGATGCTGCTTGCCCTGGCCGTCGTCCTTGGCTACGTCGAAGCGATCATTCCAATCAATATCGGCATACCGGGTGTCAAGATGGGCATTCCGAACATCGTGACCGTCGTGACCCTGTATACGATTGGTGCAGCGCCGGCATTTGTGATTGCTCTTCTTCGGATCATCATTATTGCCACGCTTTTCGGCAATATGATGACCCTTGCGTATTCCCTTTGCGGCTTTGCCCTAAGCTTCCTTTCGATGCTCTTTCTCCGGAAGCTCGGTGGCTTTTCCCGCACCATCGTCAGTATCACAGGCGGCGTCATGCATAACGTAGGGCAGCTCGTATGCGCCGTGTTTCTTTTGAAAGCAAGCATACTCTACATGTACTTTCCAGTCCTCCTGGCTGCCGGCATAGCTGCTGGCCTCGTCATCGGCCTGCTAAGTTCCTTACTGATTGGTCGTATCGGACTATTCCTAAATGGCAGGAATTAGAAATACAAGGTGGCAGTTTTATTGACTGATAAGCTTCTTTAGCAGACGGCATCGGGCTGCCGGACAGCGATCCATCAGACTTCAAGAAAGAGGTAACCATGAAAACATATATCAAGATCCGTGGCGCTTCCGAGCATAATCTGAAGCACGTAAATGTAGACATTCCGCGTGATGAGCTTGTCGTGCTGACGGGATTGTCAGGCTCCGGCAAGTCATCACTAGCCTTTGACACAATCTACGCCGAGGGCCAGCGCCGCTATATGCAGTCACTCAGCTCTTATGCGCGGCAGTTTCTGGGGCAGATGGACAAGCCTGAGGTTGAAATGATTGAGGGACTTTCACCGGCAATTTCAATCGACCAGAAATCGACGAACCGGAATCCTCGTTCGACGGTCGGCACTGTGACGGAAATCTACGATTACCTCCGACTTCTTTATGCCCGTATCGGCATCCCGCATTGTCCGAAATGCGGCCGTGAGATCAAACGTCAAACCGTCGATGAGATCGTCGATCAGATTCTCGCGATGCCCGAAGGCACCCGCATCCAGCTCTTGGCCCCGGTTGTTCGAGGCAAGAAGGGTATGCACGAAAAAGTATTTTCGAGTGCCAGAAAGTCCGGCTACGTCCGTGTTCGCGTCGACGGCTCCATGTACGACCTCTCCGAGGATATTCAGCTTGATAAAAACCTCCGCCATTCTATCGAAATTGTCGTAGACCGTCTCGTCGTACGTCCTGGTATTGAAAAGCGTCTTACCGAGTCAACCGAGCAGGTTATGGCGATTACAAACGGTCAGATGATGGTCGATGTCGTCGGTGGAGAGCCCGTGAACTTCTCGACGAGCTTCGCCTGCCCGGACTGCGGCATCTCTATTGATGAAATCGAGCCGCGCAGCTTCTCCTTCAACAATCCCTTCGGTGCCTGCCCGGAATGCTCCGGTATCGGCTACAAGATGGAGTTCGATGTTGACCTCATGATACCTGACGACTCTCTCAGCATCAACGAAGGGGCAATTTCCGTGCTCGGCTGGCTGAATTCAAAGGACGAGGGGAGCTTTACCCATGCAATGCTTACAGCACTGGCAAAGGCCTATAAATTTAGCCTCGATACACCCTTCCGTGATCTCACCGATCAGGTGAAGGATATTATTATCAACGGTACACACGGCGAGAAGGTGACGGTGTATTATGAGTCACAGTTCGGCCGGGGCAACGTTCACAAGGTGGCCTTCGAGGGCTTGCTAGATAATGTTAACCGTCGGTATCGTGAGTGCTTCTCCGATGTGATGAAGGCGGAATATGAGCAGTATATGCGGATTACGCCATGTGCTGCCTGTCACGGAGCCAGATTAAAGCCGTCCAGCCTTGCTGTCACAGTCGGAGGCATTAACATCTTCAACGTGACGAACCTGTCAATCAGGAAATTTTATGACTGGGCAGCGGGACTCCAGCTGACTGAAATGCAGCATAAAATCGGTGATGAGATTCTGAAGGAAATAAAGGCCAGATCGAAGTTCCTTGTGGATGTCGGTCTTGACTATCTGACACTCGCCCGGGCGGCGGGGACACTCTCCGGCGGCGAATCCCAGCGTATCCGTCTTGCAACGCAGATCGGCTCCGGCCTTGTCGGCGTTATTTATATCCTGGACGAACCATCCATCGGACTTCACCAGCGAGACAATGACCGTCTGATTGCAACGCTCAAGCATCTCCGTGATCTCGGTAACTCGGTGCTCGTCGTCGAGCATGATGAGGATACGATGCGTGCGGCCGATTTCATTGTCGATATCGGTCCTGGCGCCGGCGAAAACGGCGGTGAGGTGGTCGCGACCGGAACAGCCGAGGAGATCATGAAAAATCCGAACTCGATCACCGGTAAATATCTCTCCGGCGAGATGAAGATCAAAGTGCCGGCGAAACGAAGGACACCGACCGGTTGGATCACGGTCCGCGGTGCGGAGGAGCATAATCTGAAGAATATTGACGTGTCCTTCCCGCTTGGCATTTTCACCTGCGTGACGGGTGTATCAGGAAGTGGCAAGTCATCGCTCGTGAATGAGATTCTCTACAAGACACTTGCCAGGAAGCTGAATCGCGCCAGGACAATCCCCGGCAAGTGCCGCGGCATCGAGGGCATCGAACAGCTCGATAAGATCATCAATATCGACCAGAGCCCGATCGGCCGGACCCCGCGCTCAAATCCGGCAACCTATACCGGCGTTTTCGATATGATCCGCGACCTGTTTGCAGGGACGCCGGACGCGAAGGCACGTGGCTATAAGAAAGGCCGTTTTTCGTTCAATGTTAAGGGCGGGCGTTGTGAAGCGTGCCAGGGAGATGGCATCGTCAAGATTGAGATGCATTTCCTGCCGGATGTCTATGTGCCGTGCGAGGTTTGCCACGGCAAGCGCTTTAATCGTGAGACGCTCGATGTGAAGTACAAGGGGAAGAGTATTTATGATGTGCTGAATATGACGGTGGAGGAAGCGCTTGAGTTTTTCAAAAATGTGCCGTCCATCATGCGGAAAATTCAGACACTTTATGATGTCGGTCTCGGCTATATCCGTCTCGGACAGCCGTCGACGGAGCTATCTGGCGGTGAAGCGCAGCGTATCAAGCTCGCAACCGAGCTTTCGAGACGTCCGACCGGGAAGACGATTTATGTTCTCGATGAGCCGACGACAGGGCTTCATTTCGATGATGTGAACCGACTGGTGCAGATGCTCCGACTGGTGCAGATGCTGGACCGGCTGGCGGAGAATGGCAATACAGTCATCGTCATTGAGCATAATCTTGATGTCATCAAGTGTGCGGACTATATCATTGATCTCGGGCCGGAGGGCGGTGATGGCGGCGGCACTGTCATCGCGCAGGGGACGCCCGAGGAGATCTGCCGGTGCCCGGCGTCGTACACAGGGAAGTACCTCGCGAAGTATCTTAAATAATGGCTATGCGTACGGTGGCGCCTTTCGGCGCCACCTGTTTTTTATAGCTTCTTCGGATCTTTGGTTTTCCGGGAGGCGAAGACGCTGCTCGTGATGGCGGGTTCTGGGTTGTGCATGAGGTAGAGGCGGGCCTGGGTGGCGAGGGCTTCGCCTAGCTCCTGGTAGTATTGGTCGCGGACGTTCATGGGTGCCACCCAGGAGGGTGTTGAAGTCGACTTCGAGGTTTGCGGCGAGGACGACGAGGGTTGGCAGGTCAGGTATGATGCGGCCGCATTCGAAGCGGGATATCGTCGATACACTGAGCTGTGTGAGATCGGCGAGCTGTTCCTGCGTGAGCCCGCGTTTGACGCGATATCGGTGCAGGGTCTTGCCGAAGGCCTTTCTTGGAAATTTATAGGTTTCCTTGTTGATTTTCCCAGCATCCATGATGCAATTTGTTCTTCCTCTACCCATTTCAATACCTCCTTTTCGATTCATAGTGGCGATTTGCAATCGCCAGCTTCTATACATGAATGGAAGAAGAGGCGCGCATACGCCGGGTAAGAAAAAACTAGACGAAAATAAAGATATTGATAATGACGCGAAAAGAAACAGACACGTCATATACTGACGTGCAACTATG
>OMZX01000042.1 GCA_900315665.1 uncultured Eubacteriales bacterium | reverse complement strand
TATCCATAATCCACGAACATGACTACTATAACATATTGGGGTGCTATAACTCAATACCAAATAAAACTAATTCGTTATAACTTCACATATTACTTCCGGACGAAAACGAGCTTGCGCAGGGCGGTTTCATCGCCCGGCTCCCGCCTACAGGACGCGTTGACCAGCGGACGCTAAGCTCCCACGACGATAAAGCATGTCGTGGATCGCTAAGCGCCGGGACGCGTCAGTACGCTGAAACCGCCCTGCGCAAGCTCGTTTTCTGTTTATCGATATTTCTAAGTGAATTTTATTATCCCAGTGCTTCGACGGCTTTTACGGCGGCATCGATTGGAGCGAGGTCTATCCCCTCGACGGCGCCGGCATCCATCATCGAGGCATCCTTCGGATCCATCGGAAGGCGCGCAAGAACTTTCAGTCCATATTTCTCCGCGGCTTCATCGAGATGGCTCTCGCCGAAAACATTGATTCTCTCCCCGCAGTGCGGGCATACAAGATAAGACATGTTCTCTACGACACCGATAATCGGAATGTTCATCTTCTTTGCCATATTGACTGCTTTCGCGACGATCATAGAGACGAGATCCTGCGGTGATGTTACGATAATGATGCCGTCAACAGGAAGCGACTGGAACACGGTCAGTGGTACATCGCCGGTTCCTGGTGGCATATCCACAAACATATAGTCGACATCCTTCCACTCTGTCTCCGACCAGAACTGCTTGACAGCCTGCGCGATCAGAGACCCTCTCCAGATGATCGGATCATCTTCATTTTCAAGAAGAAGGTTTGATGAGATAATCTCGATTCCATTGGCCGAACGATCCGGCACCATCAGCTTTCCATCGTCTGATACGGCAAGTCCGTCATTGGATAGTCCAAAAGCCTTTGGAATCGATGGTCCGGTGATATCTGCATCCATGATTGCTGTATGAAAGCCGTCTCTTCTGGTCCCACAAGCAAGAAGTGAAGTTACCGTCGACTTGCCAACACCGCCCTTGCCAGACACGATGCCAATCACCTTCTTGACACTGCAGCCCTCAGCAAGCTTTGCACGAAAATCAGGTGCGCCGCCCTTACGCGCGTTGCAATTTGCCGTGCAGGATGAACAGTTCGAATCACAGTTCGAAGCATTTTTATTTTCTGTTTCCGCCATAGTTTCCTCCAAATCACTGATTCATCAAAAAAGCCGATCCTTGTCCGAATATGAAACACCCTCTCCAAGGCCTGTTGAAATTGCCTCGATCACGGTGTGTAGCGCTTCCTGTTCATCAGGTCCTTCACACGTCACACGGAGCTTCGCTCCCTTTTGAACACCAGCAGCCATGACATTCAAAACAGACTTCGCAATGATCTTTCGATCTCCATGATAGAGGAAAATATCACTCTTAAACTGTACCGCTGTCTTTGTCAAAACACCAGCCGGACGCAGATGAAGTCCTGCATCGTTCACGACTGTTACTTCACCTTCAACCATGCATGACCTCCTTTTTGATTTCGTAACTTAATAATCATAAATATAAATAGAAATCATGTCAACGGCTGAACTCACACCCACAAAAATTCTGCCGGTACAGATTGTACTCCTTTGAAAGAAGGATCGAGCGTTGATAGCCGCCCTTTTTCTTGAAATCAGAAGGCAGAAAACGAACTCCATATTTCGCCGCCGTTTCTTCTCCAATCCGGTTCAGAATTTCTGCACTTTTTAGCGGAGACAGCGTCAATGTCGTACAAAAATAATCGTATTTTATTCCTTCCTTTTCTGATAAGAGCATCTGAGCAGCCGTCTTTTCAAGTCTCTGCCGGTAACAGCGGTGACAGCGTTCACCGCGTTCAGGATCTCTCTCATGCCCACGGGCAATTTCTATAAACTCTCCGTGATCATACGGAGGAACCAAAATATCTACGCCCTTCGTATCGAGCTTCATCTCGTATACAAGGCGTTTCAACTCCGATGCCCGATGTAAGAATTCCTCCTCTGTTGAAATATTAGGATTGTAATAAAACAGCGTGATTTTGAAATCCTCCGCCAGTTCAGAAAGCACAGCGCTTGAGCAGGGCGCACAGCAGCTATGAAGGAGAAGCCTTGGTTTCTTTTCGACGCTTCTATTAAGCGCGATAATCTCCTCCATCATTCTCTGATAGTTTTTTGTATTTGGTTCCGGATGAATATATTCTGTATCCTGCATAAATCTCACATTTCATGTCTATACATATAAATGCAATGCAGGGAACATATCCTCCTGCATTGCACTCATAAAACCATATCAATATCTCTTTAATTCAGAAAATCTCTGATTCTTTTCGATCGGACAGGGTTCCGAAGCTTACGGAGCGCCTTTGCTTCAATCTGACGGATACGCTCCCTTGTCACATTAAATTCTTTTCCGACTTCTTCGAGTGTCCGTGGGTGACCATCTTCTAACCCGAACCTTAAGATAATCACCTGCCGTTCTCTCTCCTTCAGATCCTGTAGAAGCGTGCTGATATGCTCCCTCAGCATCACCGTCTCAACATTTCCCTCCGGAGACACGACATTTGTATCCGCAACGAAATCACCGAGGTTTGAATCATCCTCTTCGCCAATTGGAGTTTCCAAAGAGGCTGGTTCTCTTGCAATTTGCATGATTTCCTGCACCTTCTGCTCAGTCATATCCAGCCTCTCGGCGAGTTCTTTAATAGAAGGCTCATAGCCAAGCTCAAGCGTCAGCTTGCGTTGCATTTTCGAAAGCTTGTTGATGGTTTCCACCATATGTACCGGAACCCGAATTGTCCTTGCCTGATCTGCGAGTGCTCTCGTCACAGACTGACGGATCCACCAGGTGGCATAGGTTGAAAGCTTGAAGCCCTTTTCCGGATCAAATTTTTCTACACCCTTTATGAGGCCCAGGTTCCCCTCCTGCACGAGATCCAGGAAGCTCATACCTCGTCCCGTATACCGTTTTGCGATAGAAACAACAAGCCTGAGATTTGCTTCGATCAGTCTCTGTTTTGCTTCTTCATCGCCCTGCTGTTTTCGGATGGCAAGCGTATATTCCTCTTCCGGACTTAGAAGCTGTACCGTACCAATCTCCTTAAGATACATCCTGACCGGATCCTCGGTCCCGACACCCTCCAGCAGGTCAACCGGATCAAGACTGGTATCATTTGCTTCCGTTTCTTCTTCCTCCAGTGCCGCCGCATCCGGATCCTCCATGAGATCGACATCCGAATCAAGATCAAGGTTCGGATTCACATCGGAAAGAACCTCTTCCTCCAGCTTTTTCAGTTCTTCATCATCTACCTCTTCATCCTCAGGTTCCAGGATATCGATACCTCTGTTCTCCAGGATTCTGTCGATACTGTCCATCTGATCATCTGTAAGAATATCCTCTGAAAAAAGCTCGACGATATCGGACTTGGTGATCGTGTTGGAGTTTTCTTCGGCCTTTTTTGTAAGCCGTTCGATTTTATCAAGAAGCTCCTCCTTGCCGAGAACCTTTTTTTCTTTGCCCGTCTCCTTCTTTGAGACTGGTTTTCCATTCTCTTCTGCCATGAGTTTACCTCTCTTTCTTAAGTCACAGATGCACAATCAGAGCGCTGCACTCTACCAGATTGAAACGGCAGATATGATACCGATTATGAGCATCAGAAGTCCCGGTATCAATCCGACTGCCGCCTTCGTCACCTTCTTCTTTTCCTTCTCTAATAAATAGATCAGATATCCCTGCGAAACCAGCTTGATGGCCGCCGCTGTAAAAAAGATCAGTGGAAACAAAACCATATTGGTATTCGGATCAACAAATGCCAACACTGCCATCACGAGAAGCGCAAGTCCCAGCACAATATGAAAAAGATCAAGCCGTCTCGAACTCTGCCGGATGGTCTGGTTATATCTCGACATTATTTTCCTCCGAGTGTAGCATATACGACTGCCTTGATCGTATGCATACGATTTTCTGCTTCGTCAAAAACGAGAGACCGTGAAGATTCGAAGACCTCATCTGTCACCTCCATCTCCTTTAAGCCGAACTTTTCATAGATTGATTCGCCAATCTTTGTATCAAGATTGTGGAAGGAAGGCAGACAATGGAGAAATACAGCGTCCTTCTTGGCATAGGAAAACGCTTTTTCATTCACCTGATATGGAAGCAGTGCATCGATTCTCTCCTTCCATACTGCATCCGGTTCTCCCATAGAAACCCATACATCCGTACAGATCACATCGGCATCCTTACAACCTTCTTCGACAGAGTCCGTAAGCGTGATGGAACCACCCGTCTCACCGCATATCCTGTCACAGGTATCCACCAGTTCCTTTGCAGGCTGATACTCTTTCGGTGCACATGCCGTATAATGCATACCAAGCTTTGCACAAGCCACCATATAGCTGTTACCCATATTGTAGCGTGCGTCACCCATATAAGTCAGACGTACGCCCTTAAGATCAGACAAGTGAAAATGCTCCATGATGGTAAGCATATCCGCCAACATCTGCGTCGGATGAAATTCATTGGTTAAGCCATTCCATACCGGCACATCACTGTACTTTGCCAGTGTCTCGACGAGATCCTGCCCGAAGCCACGATACTCGATACCATCATACATTCTGGACAGCACCCGTGCTGTATCGGCGATGGATTCCTTTGTGCCGATCTGAGAACCGGTCGGACCGAGATACGTAGAGCCCATCCCAAGATCACTCGCCGCTACTTCAAAGGAGCAACGGGTTCTGGTTGAGTTCTTTTCAAAAATCAGAGCAATATTTTTGCCCGTGAAATTTCCCTGATGCAGCGGTTTTCCATCCTTCGATCCGGCTTTCTTCTCTTTCTTGAGCCGTTCTGCGAGATGCAGAAGATAAAGAATTTCCTCCGGTGTATAATCCAGAAGCTTCAGAAAATCACGTCCTGTAAGATCAACCATGTCCATCCTCCTTTTCGATAAAAGCTCTTTATGCCAATGCCTACAGCTTCCACATACCTGAAGTATCACGAAGTCCGACACAAACATACATCTCTAAAAACCTGTCATCTGATGCAATGCTATGGATTGCTTCGTTGCCGAAGCGCTTCATACATCAGCACCGCCGCTGCGATGGAAGCATTGAGCGACTCTGTCTTCCCCATCATCGGAATCCTGAGATAATCCGTCGCAAGTGCTGCAAGTGCATCGCTAAGTCCATTTCCCTCGTTGCCTATCATAAAAGCAGTTTTTCCACGATAATCAAACGAGTAATGAGGTTTTTCTCCACGAAGATGCGCGGCATAGACGGAAAAATCGTCTGCCTTGAGTCTCGATACGGCGGATTTTAAATCAGGCACAATCTGAAACGGCATGCGAAAGATTGCACCCATCGCAGCACGTACTACCTTAGGCGAGTACACATCGACACAGGTACTATCCATGATAATGCCGGAGACACCGGCGGCCTCAGCAGTCCGGAAGATGGTTCCCATATTTCCCGGATCCTGCAGGGTCTCTAACACCAGGAACAAATCGCCTGTAAGAGAATGTTCTTCTTCCATCCTGACGACGGCAAGTATACCCTGACTTGTCTTCGTATCCGAAATAAGCTGCATCGTTTCGTCTGTAACCCGGAAAATAGAGGAGCTCTTCAGACCGCCGTTTGTCACATCTGCCGGAAGCTTGCCCTGATAATCTCTGGACAAAAACAGACGTTCCAGTCTTCCCGCTGGGATCTCACTGCACAGCCGTTCACCCTCGGCAATAAAAAGCTGCTTTTCCCGCCGTACCTTCGATTTTTTCTCAAGCTCCCGGACCTCTCGGATCATCCGGTTCGTCGGTGCCATGTATTCCTGCATATGCGCTCCGTTTCTTCATCACCTGCTGATTCTTTAAAACATGCAGGAATGCGAATCTTTTTTATTATAACATAAAGCCCCGCGGAATGCATCCTCCGCGGGGTCCTTTCATGTAACGGATAGTTGAATTAATCTTTATAGTTCCATCAAACCGGTTTCATTAAAGCGATTCAAGCTCCTTCTGCCAGAGAGAAACAACAGCATCGCTCGGCATACGAAGATCGCCTCGTGGAGATACTGCCACCGAACCAACCTTTGGTCCATCCGGAAGACAGCTTCTCTTAAATTGCTGTGAGAAAAATCGCCAGTAAAATTTACGAAGCCACTTGAGAATCGTAGCTCTATCATAAAGCTCCGGCTCCCTGATGCCGCTTAATCTCTGGTTTTCCTCTGAAAAGGCTCTCTCTGCCAAGGCAAAAACCTTCTTCGGCGAAAAACCGAAACGAAGAATCTGATACAGGAAAAAGTCATGAAGCGTATACGGTCCGACGAGATCCTCCGTTTTTTGAGAAATGCTTCCATCACCTGTCGGAGGCAGGAGCTCAGGACTCACCGGCGTGTTAAAAATATCCATGAGACATTTTGACAGAGCCGCGTCATCTGTGCTATCCGAAACAAATTTTACGAGATACCGTACAAGTGTTTTCGGCACACCGACATTGACGGCATACATCGACATATGATCGCCATTATAGGTTGCCCAACCGAGAGCCAGCTCACTGAGATCACCGGTACCGATGACGATTCCGTCTGTCTGGTTTGCAATATCCATGAGAATCTGCGTACGCTCCCTGGCTTGGCTGTTCTCATACGTCACCGAATGATCCTCCGGATCATGCCCAATATCAGAAAAATGCTGCAACACTGCTTTTTTGATATTGATCTCTCTTAAGGTTGCATGAAGCTCCTTCGTCAGCGTGACCGCATTATGATACGTGCGGTCTGTTGTGCCAAACGCCGGCATCGTCACAGAGATGATATTCTCACGGGATAGCCCCAGCATGTCAAAGGCTCTTGCCGTAACGAGCAGCGCAAGCGTAGAGTCAAGACCTCCGGATATACCGATAACTGCCGTTTTAGCCCCGATATGTTCTAGTCTCTTCTTGAGACCAAGAGCCTGCAGCGTGAAGATTTCATTGCAGCGCTCGGTCCGCTCCTTTTCATTGCCTGGTACGAAGGGCTTCGGATCCACAAACCGTTCAAGCGGCGCAATATCCTTTTCGGACCGATGGAAGCTGATCCGGGTATAATCCTCTGTTCCCTCCGCCGGCGCCGGAAAAGTCGTCATCCGCGCTCTCTCCTGTGAGATCTTCTGTAAATCAACATCTGCATAATAAATCCCGGTATGGAACCTATCACTTTCCGTGACGATCGAGCCATTTTCTGCGATGATATCCTGTCCGCCGAACACAAGATCCGTCGAAGATTCTCCGTCACCCGCATTGGCATAGACATAGCACGCACATAGACGTGCACTCGTGGCCGCGATCAACTGACGGCGATAGTCTCCCTTTCCAATCATCTCATCAGACGCTGAACAGTTCGCGATGATGGTCGCCCCGGCGATAGCATGTCTTGTGGATGGCGAATCGGCTACCCAGACATCTTCACAGAGCTCTGCCGCCAGCACGAAATAAGGATCATTATCCGCCTCAAGAAGGATATTCATCCCAAATGGAATCTCCTCAATGCTTCCATCAGGCATCCTCCATGGAAGCATTTGCACGGCATAGCTTCCCGGTGTAAACCACCTTGCTTCGTAAAACTCACTATAATTTGGAAGATTTCTTTTCGGAATGATGGCAAGGATACGGCCATTCTGCAAAATCACAGCACAGTTATAGAGCTTTTGCTGCACCATCACCGGAGCCCCGACGACAGCCACCACAGAGAGTCCTTTTGTAGCTTCCCGGAGAACATCCAGTGCCGCACGAGTCTTCTCGATAAGAAGTGTCTGATGAAAAAGATCCGCACATGTGTAGGCCGTAAGCACCAGTTCAGGAAATACGATAAGACTTGCAGCATGCCGCTCCGCCTCCTCGATACCGAGCCGCACAGCCTCTGTATTGTGTTCGATATCGCATACCTTTACCTTCGGTGTTGCAACCGCAATCCGGACAAAACCCTCTATATTCATAAAGTCCCTCCAAACAGAAAAGGCCGTGGCCATCGCCACAGCCTTTACCATTATAAGCTTTCTCAATCTGTATTTTCAACCGAATAGTTCGGTGCTTCCTTCGTGATATGAATATCATGCGGATGCGACTCTTTAAGCGCAGCGTTTGAAATCTTTATAAACTGTCCAGTTGTCTGCAGCGTCCGGATATCCTTCGCGCCACAATATCCCATGCCGGCTCTTAAGCCCCCGACAAACTGGAAGATCGTGTCTTCCACCTTGCCCTTATAAGCGACACGGCCTTCTACGCCTTCCGGTACCAGCTTCTTCGCATTGGCCTGGAAGTATCTGTCTGCAGAACCATTCTTCTGCTTCATCGCACCCATGGAGCCCATGCCACGGTAAACCTTATATTTACGGCCCTGATAGAGCTCAAACTCACCCGGTGCTTCATCGCAGCCAGCAAAAACAGAGCCCATCATGACGGTAGAGCCGCCTGCTGCAAGCGCCTTCACGACATCGCCGGAATACTGGATACCGCCATCCGCGATGATCGGAATATTATATTTATCAGCAACCTCAAAGGCATCCATAACTGCAGAAATCTGCGGCACACCGATACCGGCAACCACACGTGTCGTACAGATCGAGCCAGGTCCGATACCGACCTTTACGCAATCTGCGCCTGCCTTAATGAGCGCCTCTGTACCAGCGCCGGTTGCGACATTACCTGCGATGATCTGAAGATCAGGGAACTTCTCCTTCAGCATCGTCACACACTTAAGCACATTGGCCGAATGTCCATGTGCAGAATCCAGCACGACGACATCCACATGCGCATTGATCAGTTCCTGCGCTCTTTCCACGACATTCGCCGTGATACCAAGCGCGGCGCCGCAGAGAAGACGTCCCTGTGAATCCTTCGCAGCATTTGGATACTTCATCTGCTTTTCAATGTCCTTGATGGTGATAAGACCTTTAAGATTCCCTTCATCATCAACGATCGGCAGCTTCTCAACCTTCGCTCTAGCGAGGATGAGCTTTGCCTCCTCCATCGTGATGCCTTCTTTTGCCGTCACCAGATTATCACTGGTCATGCACTCCTTAATTTTCTTCGAATAGTCTTCTTCGAAAACCAGGTCTCTGTTTGTGATGATACCGACAAGCTTTTTACCCTCTGTGATCGGCACACCGGAGATTCTGAACTTGGCCATAAGATCATTTGCGTCCTTTAAGGTGTGCTCCGGAGAAAGATAAAAAGGATCCGTAATGACGCCATTTTCCGAGCGCTTTACCATATCCACTTCTTCCGCCTGCTGTTCGATCGACATATTCTTATGAATGATGCCAATGCCTCCATTTCGCGCCATCGCGATCGCCATCTGATGCTCGGTGACGGTATCCATGCCGGCACTGAGGAATGGAATATTGAGCTTGATCGATCTCGTAAGATGTGTGCTCAGATCAACCTCATTCGGAACCACTTCGGAATACTGCGGAACGAGCAAAACATCATCAAAAGTAATACCCTCTCCAATAATTCTGGCCATTAGAATCTCCTTTCATGTATGCGTTTCTAAAATTTTTTCAATACTATCATACGTTTTCTAATATTTCAACGAAAACAAGACGCTTAATACTCTTTAAACTTTGAAGGAGAATAGTATTTAATCTGTTTCTTTAGTTTATCGGTCATTTCAAAAAGCATGCAAATTTTCTGGCCGTTGAGCTGGAAGATGTAGCAGTAGCGGTCGCGGGGATTGCAGTCGCCGGAAACGTCTACGAGCTTAGCGCCGTTTCGGTTGTATTTTACATCATCATTATTCTCGGGACCGCAGAGGATGAGGTCTGAGGGGCGGGCGTCGACCATTTTCTTTCTCGTGTTTTTATGAAGGATACGATCGACGGAGAACTCGCCCTCTATGTAGAGGTATTCATATTCGACAGAAGAATTAAGCCAGATGAAATAAGTGACGACACTAAGTCCGATAAAAATCAGTATGCCAAAAAGATTGACTAACGCGACCATCAGAGAAAGCGCCGTACAGATCCCGGAAACGACAAGCAGCAGCTTCCAGAAAACCGGATCCTTTCTTTTTACGAGGTGCTCTACGAAATCTTCTCTGATTGTGTCCATATATAATGCTCCTTTAACAAAAATCCCGGGCGTTTCCGTCCGGGATTCAGTATAACATATTTTCCTTGAATATTCAGTCTGATTAAAAGCCTCAGAAGAATTAGTAGCCCATAGCAGGATTTGGTGCCGGAGCTGCCGGAGCCGGTTCCTTGATATCTGCTACGACTGCCTCTGTTGTAAGGAGTGATGCAGCGACAGAAGCAGCATTCTGAAGAGCGGTTCTTGTAACCTTAGCCGGATCAATGATACCTGCATCAATCATGTTGACATAGGTTTCATTGTAAGCATCGAAGCCTTCACCAGCCTTACGATTCTTTACTTCGTTTACAATGACAGCGCCCTCGAGGCCTGCATTGTCAGCGATGGTATAAAGAGGAGCCTCGAGTGCCTTGAGAATGATCTTTGCACCGGTCTTCTCATCACCTTCGAGAGAATCTACAACCTTCTGTACAGCTGCCTGTGCATGGATGTAAGCAGAACCACCGCCGGATACGATGCCTTCTTCAACTGCAGCACGAGTAGCATTGAGCGCATCCTCCATACGGAGCTTTGCTTCCTTCATCTCAGTCTCTGTAGCAGCGCCGACTCTGATGACAGCGACACCACCAGCAAGCTTAGCCAGCCTCTCCTGCAGCTTCTCCTTATCAAAATCAGAAGTTGTCGTAGAAATCTGCTGCTTGATCTGTGCGATTCTATCTTCAATATCCTTCTTCTCGCCTTCGCCGTCAACGATTGTCGTCTTATCCTTGGTAACCTTGACAGACTTGCAACGGCCGAGCTGCTCGACAGTCACATCCTTAAGCTCAAGACCAAGATCAGAAGAAATCACCTGACCGCCTGTAAGGATCGCGATATCCTGGAGCATCTCCTTACGTCTGTCACCATAGCCCGGAGCCTTGACAGCTACAACATTAAATGTACCACGAAGCTTGTTGACAATCAGTGTGGTCAGAGCCTCGCCCTCGACATCCTCAGCGATGATGAGAAGCTTAGCGCCCATCTTCACAACCTGCTCAAGAAGCGGAAGGATATCCTGGATATTTGAAATCTTCTTATCCGTGATCAGAATGTACGGATCATCAAGATTTGCTTCCATCTTATCCATATCAGAGCACATATACGCGCTGACATAGCCTCTGTCGAACTCCATGCCTTCTACCAGGTCAAGCTCTGTCTGCATGGTCTTCGATTCCTCGACCGTGATAACACCATCCTTAGAAACCTTATCCATCGCATCAGCAACCATCTTGCCGACCTCTTCGTCACCAGCGGAAATGCCGGCAACCTTTGCGATCTGATCCTTGCCCTTTACCTTCTCGGACTGCTTCTTAATGCTTTCAACCGCAGCATCTACTGCCTTGCGGATGCCCTTACGAAGAACGATGGAATTTGCACCGGCTTCGATGTTCTTCATGCCTTCCTTGACGATCGCCTGTGCAAGTACAGTTGCTGTCGTGGTACCGTCACCGGCAACATCGTTGGTCTTCGAAGCAACCTCTCTTACGAGCTGTGCGCCCATGTTCTCATACGGATCCTTGAGATCAATTTCCTTTGCAATGGAAACACCATCATTGGTGATGAGCGGTGCACCATAGCTCTTGTCGAGAACGACATTTCTGCCCTTCGGTCCAAGTGTTACCTTGACAGTATCGGCAACGGCATCAACACCGGCCTCCAGTGATTTTCTGGCATCAACGCCATACTTAAGTTCCTTAGCCATGTTAACTATCCTCCTGTTAAAAAATGTATGAATCTAATGTAAGTCAATCGGCAGTGAACACTTACGCGCTTCCGCCGCTTTTTTCTTTTTATTTCTCTACAACGGCGAGAATATCATTCTGCTTAACTACCGTATACTTGTGTCCATCGATCTCAACCTCGGAACCAGCATACTTGGAGAAAAGAACGTGATCGCCGGCCTTAACCTGCATCTTCACTTCCTTACCATCTACGACACCGCCCGGTCCTACTGCTACGACAACTGCCTGACCCGGCTTCTCCTTATCATCCTGTCCCGGAAGAACGATACCACTGGCTGTGGTTTCTTCCATCTTTTCCTTTTCAAGAACGACTCTGTCAAATAACGGAACTAACTTCATCTTGAATATCCTCCTAAGTTATTTTAAGGCTTTAGACCTTTCTTTCTAACAACATGACGTATTATAGCGCGGGTTATTAGCAGCGTCAAGACTCGAGTGCTAAATTATTTATAAACTTTTGACTCTCCTACGGAAATCGTGGAAAAGGGAGTCTGCACCTGAACCACACAACGCCGGCCCGCTCTCGCTAAAGTGCTCGGAGCAGCGGACGCTAAGCTCCCAGCACGATAAAGCGTGTGCTGGATCGCTAAGCGCCGGCCCTGTGCATTACCGGCTTTTGTGTGGGTCAGGTGCAGACTCCCTTTCCCATGATTTCCTTTATTATAAAAATTTAAAGTTTCTTCTTGATGTGCACTCTGATGTGGGCGATGGTTTCCTGATTCGGGGTGTCGCTCTTGACGCTTGAGCTGCGGCGATGTTTTTTGTCCTCATAAAGAATGTCATCCGCCTTACGAAAGATTGCTGTGACTTCTTCATGATCATCCACGGTATATTCATAGTAACCAATGGAAACCTCGACATAATAGGGCTTTCCGGAGGTCTGATTATAAGTATCACAGCGTTTCTCGACCGTATCCTGCAGTATCTCGCCGCTGATGTATTTTGTGGAGGTGATGCCCATAAACTCATCTCCACCGGTTCTCCCGAGCACAGCACCTTCACCAAGTGAAAGCCGGAGGATATCAGCAGCCACACGGATCGCATTATCTCCTTCTGTGTGTCCGAAGGTGTCATTGATTCCCTTCAGATGATCAAGATCCGCCATGACAGCGAGCATCGTTTCGCCAGGATGCGCCTTTTCATATTCCTTCATATGGGAGATCACACCGAGACGGTTATAGAGGCCCGTCAGGTTATCGTGATTTGCCGCAAAGCTAAGGAGTTCATTCTTCTCAGAAAGCTCCCGCTGCATCTCATTCTTTTCCTTACTGAGCAGATAATACCGGATGGCTGTACCGATCTCGATGGAAAGCATGTAGAAAAAGGGCACCATATCCCAATGTGCGCTAACCTCAAAAATGCCATACTGCTCCTCCGAGAAAAACAAGAGGAAGGACATCATACGAACCGGCTTTTCATGATGAAATTCATAATTCCGGATCTCACCATAATGGACAACCGGTGCTTCTTCTTTTGTGTAAGAATCATAATTCTGTCCGCTTTGCCTTAAGTAGAGACGAAGTGAATCAAACAGACGTATCCCTTCTTCCTGTTTTACCCTCTGTGGAGGGCTTAAAAGATATAGATAAGAGGAATCGATATTCAGACGCACCAGTTCCTGCCCGAGCTGCTCGAAGAAAACCTGTTCGGATCCACTATCGGTAGCCAGCTCCCGAAGTAAAATCGCGCCTGTCCAGATATGTGCCTGATCACGCTGGAATTGTCTGACCTTTTCGATCAACATATTCTGATGTTCTGCGATATTTGCCTTATCCATGGTGAAGAGCCCGCCATCGGATGCGCGCTGGATAAATCTGGTTGGAATAAAACGGTTTTCCGCTGCTTCGCCACGGATGAGATGAAGAACCTCCTCCGCTGCTGCATATCCGACATCATGGCGGTTCTGCCGAATCGTCGTAAGCGGCGGATCCATGAAGGCAGCAGTATCCGTATCATCGAAGCCGGTGACAGCGATTTCTCTGCCAGGCGTAAGACTATGCTTTCGAAGCACACGATAAATGCCCTTACACATTTCATCATTTGCAGAAACGATTGCATCGCAATCCGGATTTCTTGATAGAAGGGACTCCGCGAGCGCATCAACATATTCAGTGAAATCGCCACGCTGTACCATGTTCTCTGTTACGGTAAACCCGTGCAGCTTCATCGTGTCACGGTAGCTCTTTTCGCGAAGCTCTGCATCCCGGTTCCCTAGCGGACCGCCGAGAAAAAGGATTTTCTTCCGCCCCATGCCGATCAGATGATTCACCATGTCACGGATTCCCTTTTCATTATCAGAAATGACAAAAACACCCTTCTTCGGCTGCTGATCCGACTCCATCACCACCATAGGGATATCCGGCAGCTTAGAAAAAAACTCCTCCTGCGGAATATTATGATAATTTGTAATCGTGCCGAAGGACACGATCATAGCATCGAGATCTGCAAAATGGGTATAGCCATACAGTGTCAGATACTGGTAATCGTAGTCGCTCCGGATTGAGAACGCATCTAAGAAGCCTGCGCTCTCTGTGCCGATGAATGATAGGTATGACTGTTACCGATCAAGATGCCGATCACCGGCCGGCGGCTCGTCTCCTGCATAAAACACTTCCCACTCTGCCGGCATAGCGCCGGCGCACACGATCTACTAAATTCCTCTACTATACAGCATTCCCCGCAAAAACTCCACACAAAGAGTTTTCTCTCTGTCTAATTGAAAAAGGGCGCAGCAGATTCTGATTTTGTCAACACACCAACGCAAAGCAGGAGTACCCTGCACCGCGACATTTTAAGAATTTTGCGATGCAGGACACTCCTGCTTTGCTTCAGTATTTGCCAAAATTACATATTTGCTGCGCCCTTGTACTATTAGACAGTGTAACCCATCAGATATTCGTCAACCTCATGCGCACAGGCACGACCTTCGGCAATCGCCCAGACGACAAGTGACTGACCGCGGTGCATGTCAC
>OMZX01000043.1:2238-17981 GCA_900315665.1 uncultured Eubacteriales bacterium | reverse complement strand
CCTTCATCGAAATGGACAAGAAGCACACCGGTGAGTCCGTAATCGTAAGCCTTCCAAAGCAGCTTTATTGATTGATTCCACCAAGATATAGATTTTCCCTGGCACGTCGAATCCCCCTCGACGTGCTTTTTCTTTTGCCTTACATAACCTATAAAAATCCCTTTACTGCTTCATGCGCTCCGTGGAACCGACGCCTAAGAGCCCTGCAAGTCTTGTCATATCAAGGAAACTGATCGTGCGCTGTCCATCAATGATCTCCTGAAGCATCTGCTCTGACATCCGGACGCGGAACGCTAGAGTCGATACGGTAAAGCCCTTCTTTTCCATCGCGGCCATCAGCTTCTCACCATCAACAAAATGTCCCGTCCATACTGCCAATCTTGTCCTTATCCTCATTCATTACGATCATGCTAACCGCCGTTTTAAACGTAAGCATTTGATTTCCCATTTTTACAAAGCAGGTTTCAATGCTTTTGGGACTTAAGATGCATGCAATTTAAACCTTTCTCTCGCCCCGGAGAACTTTTCTATAGTCATCGAGATTCTCTCTAAGAAGTGTCGGAATATCTAGTTCATACGGACATCTTGTCTTGCAGACACCGCATCCGATACAATCCTCGATCTTGTCCATTTCCTTCTGCCATTTTTCACTGAGCCATCCCTTTGAAGGTGCTCTCCGAAGCATCAGACTCATTCTGTTGCACTGGTTGATCGTAATGCCTACAGTACATGGCATGCAGTAGCCACAGCCTCTGCAGAAATTCCCTGAAAGCTCATCCTGCTCATGCCTGATGTAAGCATTCATCTCCTCCGTCATCGTTGGTGTAACCTTCATATACGACAGCCACTCCTCGAGCTCGTTCTCGCGCTGAATGCCCCAGATCGGCAGTGCGTTGTCGAACTGTGACATGAAAGCCATCGCAGCTTTGCTGTTATTGATAAGTCCTCCGGCAAGACCCTTCATACAGATGAATCCCATATTGTGATCCTTTACCATTTGGTAAAGCTTTAGCTCTTCTTCTGACGCAAGATAGCTGAACGGATACTGCAGCGTTTCATAAAGTCCGGATTCTACGATTTCTCTTGCAATGCCGATCTTATGTGTTGTTCCTCCGATGTGATGGATCTTTCCCTGCTTCTTCGCCTCCAACATGGCTTCGTACATGCCGCTGCCATCGCCAGGCTTCCAGCAGACATTCATCTGATGGAACTGATAGATATCAATATACTTGCAATTCATTTTGGCAAGTGAGGTCTCAAGATCCTTCCAGAAATCTTCCGGTGTTAATGCATGCGTTTTCGTCGCGATGACGATCTCCTCCCGCTTTGTTTCGAAAAGTCCACAAAAACCGCATGCCGCCTGTATATGCCTTTCTAAGAAGATCTGCAGCCACCTCCATAGAATCCCTCTGAATTGGCAACGCACCAAACCCATTCTGCGGTACAACAATTCCTGTTGATCCAAGTGTTACATTTCTCATAATGGAATCACCTCACTTTTTAAATTAGATTGCACATCTACTAAGGAAATTATAAATGTGATTGAGCTCCGTTTCCATAGAAAACCACCTTTTATCAATTTTGAAAAATTGGCCGCCGCATTCTCGTGACTTTATCTCGTCTCCGACTCGGTCAAAATCAAAAGCTATAACTGAATACTGGATCCAACCGTTCGGATGTACCGTAATGTGGTGGATTATTTTATCGATGTCATTCTGAAGGAATGGACAGTCTTTTCTGTAGCCTTCTTCATCATTCAAAAGATTCGCAACCTGTTAAAAAATATTATATCGCTTCATATGAAATAATCTGCTAATATATCTAACGAAAGATTATTATTGAAGGGGACATAATATGAAAAGTGGCAGATCGTTCATGAAAATAGTTAATCTATATAATAGTTCTAGTCTAATACTCAGAATCCTTGCCGGTCTGATTATCGGTATTATTTTAGCGATGATTGTTCCGCATGCCACATGGATTTCTGTATTCGGAGATCTTTTCGTCGGCGCATTAAAAGCGATTGCTCCGGTTTTAGTATTTGTACTTGTCCTTTCAGCATTGGCACAAGGAAATGCACAACTTGACAGACGGTTTGGCCTCGTCATCTGGCTCTATATGTTGACTACATTTCTCGCCGGCCTTACAGCGGTAATCTTCAGCTTTCTTTTCCCTGTGAAAATCGTCTTAACAGAGTCAGCAACTGCAGAAACTATTCCGCAAGGCATTGGTGAAGTTATGCGCAATCTTCTGATGAATGCCGTTTCAAATCCAGTTTCTGCACTTGCCAATGCAAACTATATTGGCATTCTGTTTTGGGCGGTATTTCTTGGTCTAGCCATGAAAAAGCTTTGCTCTGATTCCACAAGAACGATGCTGAAGGATGCTTCAGATGCAGTATCACAGTGTGTCCGCTGGATTATAAATCTTGCACCGTTTGGAATCATGGGACTTGTTTTCACAAATGTCTCCACAAACGGTCTTGCGATTTTAACGCAGTATGGGCAACTCTTGCTGCTTCTGGTTGGAACCATGCTATTTGTCGCTTTCATCATCGATCCGTTTGTGATTTTTCTTACGCTTCATAGAAATCCGTATCCACTGTTTTGGCGATGTCTTAAAAATTCCGGAATTACCGCCTTTTTCACGAGATCTTCTGCCGCAAACATTCCCGTAAATATGAATACCTGTGAACGTTTAGGACTTGATAAAGATTTCTATTCCGTATCCATTCCATTGGGTTCTACCATAAATATGGACGGAGCTGCCGTTACCATAGCCGTTATGGCACTTGCTTGCGCTCATACCATTGGCGTTACCGTTGATTTCCCTTCGGCTCTGATGTTATCTCTTTTATCGACGCTAGCCGCATGCGGTGCATCGGGTGTTGCCGGTGGTTCTCTTCTTCTGATTCCTATGGCCTGCTCAATGTTTGGTATTTCCAATGATGTTGCCATGCAGGTTGTCGCAGTAGGCTTTATCATTGGTGTTATCCAGGATTCTGTAGAAACCTGCCTAAACTCTTCTGGCGATGTCGAATTTACAGCAACCGCCGAATACCGTCAGTGGCAAAAAGAAGGGAAAGAGCTCCCCTATTTCCTTGGCGGAAAGCTGCACGTGGATATCTGATAAACCTTAAAGAGTGAAGCAGAAATGGTCCGGCCAGTGACATTTGGTTGTCTCTGGCCGGACCATTTTTGCTTTCCTATTTTATATTTTTCTTTTTATCTATTTCTGGTCACTCGAGTATATGATCAAAAAGAACCGTTTGAAGGAGACCAAACGATCTCAATATTCCCCTTGGCAGGTTCACCATTAAATTTTCCAAGTATCGTTTTGCCTGATACCTGGTGACCGAAATCAGCAGCTATGTATTGCTTTCCATTGATGGTAACGGTACAGCCATAAAAGATTTCTTTGGGATCAGTTTCGACGAAGCCATCAGGAATATCAGCTTCAACATATGAATATGAATTTGCAGGAGCACGTCTCGATGCATCACCTAGGGTTCCAGCTAAACTCACCGTGGAAAATAATATTGAAAAAGCCAGCGTGGCAAATAAACTTCTCATTTAAAGTAACTCCTTTCAACGAACCGTATTATAGCACACGCGTCATTAAATAAATACTTAATTTCAAAATAATTTTTGCATTTTAGATGTCAAAATATATCTTTGGATCAAACTTATGCGAAGGAATTTTTCCTTCAAAAGTATATTTTTATATCAGTATCCGAAAAGTATTCTTATCAAAATCGATCAAACCATCATTCCGCATATTTGTAAGCTCTCGCATCATTGCCGACCGGTTTACAGATAAATATTCTGCAAGCTCACTCTTAGTAATAGGCAGTGTAACATATCGGGACTTCTGCTCCTGGGAAAGCATAGAAAGATAAGCAAGTATCTTATCGCGGATCGTTGTCTTTGAAGTAATCTCAATTTTCTCCATAAGACGAACGGACTTCTTCCCGAGAAGGTCAAAAAAATTCTGCACTAAGGTCTGATGGAATGTACAATTTCTGGAACAACTATGTATCAGATTAAAGGCTGCCATGAAAAGAACATGCGTTGTCTGTCCGGCAACAAAGCTGACATTCGCATTCTGCTCTTTCTGTATTGCAAAATTCTCACCAAAAAGCTCACCTGGCCCAATATAAGTAAGTAAGGTCTGATTCCCGTAAATATCATTTTTCAGCATATTCACAGAACCGGATAACACGATGCCTACATAAGTCACCTTGTCATCATCCAGAATAATAAAATCGCCTTTTTTATATTCTGCTTCATAACTTCGGCAGCAATAAAGAAGTTGATTAAGTTCATTCTCTGTAATACCGGAAAAAAGAGGTACAGATAATAATTCTGACTTTTTTATTTTATCCTGTTTGTTCACTATCATATTTACTGTGTGCTTATGCGGAAGCTTGACCCAAGTTTCTTTTTACAATGTTGTAATTCTTGTTATCGTCCGTTTTCAGGATAAACGCTGTATCTGAAAGGATCCCATCAGCAGCGCTTTTACGGAGTGTATAATAGATTTCGGGATCACCCCCAGCGTCAATCCATACATCATCATGAATCCGCTGTTCTTCTGTATACAAAACGTTCTCAGCATTCTTCTCCGTGATAACATTTACTCTTTCACATGGCATACCATTGAGAAATGCATCATCAAGTGCCTTATAGCAGTCAATCGCATCAGCAGAAGGGGAAGTCTTCATTCTGCTTCCTACGGTATAGGCTGACTTCTTTAATGCTTCAAGCCGACTGCTATCTTCTTTCAGAAGATTTGTCACCAACTCTGCGTACCTGGTTTCTGCATCCGTGATGCGGCTTTGCAGCCAACGATGAATATTTGTTATATCACACGCTTCTTCAAGCGGCTGAAGTTCTACTACATAGGATTGTGCATCACATGCATCCGGGAACGTCTCTGCAAGATCCCTGATTAGATCTTCTTGAAATTTGATCTTATTATAAAGCCAGAAATGAATAGGTCCAAGAAATGCTGACATAATTTATTACCTTCCTTTTTATATCATTTTTAATTCAATTCAAAAGGACTATACCCTTCTCAAGAAAAATATTATGTCGCAATCGCAACACAAAAGTGCTTAACGAATACTTCCTGTAAAAATATCTACATTATTTTTTCTTCTATTCCCTCTAGTCTTTGGACATGCTTCCTGCAAGCTCCTGTGTGCGAAGGAGCTTCGCATACTCTCCATTCTTTTCGATGAGCATCTGTCCGGTCCCCTCCTCTACGATTCTCCCATCCTCAATCACGACGATACGATCCGCATTTCGCACCGTAGCAAGACGATGAGCAATCACAAAACAGGTTCTTCCCTTCATGAGATCCTCGAAACTCTTCTGGATTCGCTGCTCAGTGACAGTATCAAGAGCAGAGGTTGCTTCATCAAGAATCAGGATTTTGGGATTCTTAAGAAAAATTCTCGCAATCGATATTCTCTGCCGCTGCCCGCCGGATAATCTCGTTCCACGCTCACCAACATAGGTATCAAAACCTTTCTCCATTTCCATGATATCATCATAAAGCTCTGCTTCCCGCGCAGCCTCAATAACCTCCTCGTCACTCGCTCCGGGTCTGCCATATCGAATATTCTCCATGATCGTATCCGGAAAGATGAAGACCTCCTGCTGGACAATGCCTACACAACCGCGAAGTGATGCCTTCGTCACATCCCGGATATCTGTGCCATCGATTCGAATCGCGCCTGCTGTTACATCATAAAACCTGGGAATCAGCTGGCAGAGTGTCGTCTTTCCACCGCCAGAGGTGCCGACAACAGCGATCATTTCACCGCTCTTCACATGAAGATCAATATCCGAAAGCACCTTCTGTCCGTTCTCATACTGAAAGCTCACGTGATCAATGTCTACAGCACCGCCTTTTATGTCGAGATCGGAGGCATTAGCCTTTTCAACAACAGAGGGCTTCATCGCCATTACACTGGCAAAACGTTGCAACCCGGCATAACCGCTCGAGAAAACCTCCGCAAACTGAGCCAGCTTCCGAATCGGTGTGATGAAGGTAGAAACAAAAAGAGTGAAGGTGATAAGATCGATGTAATTCATCTCACCTTGCATGATGAGATACCCGCCGGCTGCGATCACGACCGCCGGCATGATGCCCATGAAAAATTCCTGACTCGCATTGAAGCGACCCATTGCCTGATAGAAATCCTTCTTTGCCGTTTTATATTGATTGTTAGCACCATCAAAACGCGCCTTCTCTACCGTTTCATTGGCAAAGGCCTTCGCCGTCTTAATGCCGGAAATACTTGACTCAATATCCGAATTAATCGTCGCCATCTTGACCTTTACATTTTTTGATGTCGTGGACATGCTCGTGCGCTGATGCATGATGATTCCGAGTGAAATCGGAAGAAGCAGTAGTACAACCAGTGCAAGCCGCCACTGAATGGAAAACATCATGATAATCGCACCGATTATCGTAAGGCTTGAAATGAGAAGATCTTCGGGTCCATGATGCGCAAGCTCTGTGATATCAAAAAGATCACCGGTCAGACGGCTGATGAGTGCACCGGTTCTGTTTTTGTCGTAGAAATCAAAATCAAGCGTTTGCAGATGTCTGAAAAGATCCTCCCTGATATCCGCTTCAACCCTTGCACCGAAGGTATGTCCCCAGTATGTCATGATGTAATAGCAGATAGCCCGAATAAAATAAGCGATACCGACAAAAAGCATCACCCTAAAAAAAGCCTCAAAAGCTTTTTCCGGCAGCAACTGATACATGGCATGTCTTGAAACCATCGGGAATGTCAGGTCGACGGCGGAAGCAATCACCGCGCAGATCATGTCGAGAATAAACAGTTTCCGATGTGGTTTAAAATACGAAAATAAAAGTTTTAGCATGCTTCCCCTTTCCGATAGTTAACAATCATAGAAATATTCTACAGATTCCTTCGAAAAGCGGCAAGCAAAAAACGCTTTTATCCTATGTTATAGCAGCCGGCTAACAAGACGCTAAACATCATAAACAGAGCAAAACGTCCGATTGAGATCATGACCGTTCTTCCTTTGACGGATTTTCCATGGACGTCGATGTCGGTTCTTCCTTTGACGGATCTTTTGTAAAAGTCGCTGCTTTCCGTATTTTATCATCATGTCGTTTGAGAATAAGCTTCGTGATCTTCACGACTGCTACACAGAGAATCACCCAAAGTATGATCATCGGAAGCGAACTGATAAACCAGATGGCAAAATTCACGAGTGATTTTAGAAGCGCTTCAACATTATTCTCTAGTCCTGCCGTAACACGGCCCCAGAAACTCGTATCTGTCGTCGGTGAAAGTACACTCTTCTCATAAACCGAAACATAAACCGTCGAATACTCTACCTGATTATCATAGAGTCGAAGATCCGATGAGAAACTGTCCAGCTGATATCGAAGATCCGATAGTCGCTGCTCGATCGAGATCACCGCATCGACCGATTCTGCCTGTGCCATCAGCTCAAGAAGCCGGTCATACTCCTCCTGCAGTGCCTTCTTCCGCGCTTCCGTATCATGATACTGCAGGGTGATGTCCTGCATGGATTCATTCTTCGACGTGACATTCCCCTCACCCTCTGTGAAGGTCAGAAATGCATCCACCTGCGGCTTCGGAATCCGAAATGTATAGTCCGCATACCGTGTACTGTCCGGATCGCCACTCCCCGAAATATTGCTATTTTCAATATATCCGCCAAGCGTCTGCACCTGCTTCTCGAGATTCGATGTGAATGACGCAAAGTCTGACGTCTCGACACTAAGATTTACTGTCCGGATCAGCTTTTTGTCCGCGGCCGTATCCTGCGTATCCACCTCTGAAGAAAGCGATTCATCGACACCATCCGATAAATCGGCGGCTGTCGTCTCCCTATAAATCTCAGTCTCCCCGATATCACCATGATCAGAACTTCCGAAATCCGCTGTATCTGAAGCAGCAGCCTCCGCCACATCAAACGAAGCCGCACTATTACTACCCGTATCAAGCGCTGCACTCTTCTTCATCCCGAGATTTACACTGACAGGAGCCATCTCATTCATCATCGGCGCAACCGAAGCCGCCGACTCCATGACATAAGAATCCGCACTCGCACCTGCGCTCAAGCCCACACCCTCATGAAGCCTCGAAAACCCAAAAATAAAAGCTCCACACAGCACACAAATGACCACACCAGCCGCAACAATCCCGCGCCTCTTCCAGTCGACCCGCTTCTTATCATTCTGCTTTTTCATAATAACCCCCATCCTTAAGATAACAGGATTTCTCTTACATTAATATTCACGCAAAGCGGTCTGTCAAGGTTACAATAATCCAAAATTTCGTCTGACAGAACATACAGGCAACAAGCCGAAGCGCGGCAGCGCGGATGGCGCGCTTCGGCTTGCGTTTCACGAAACCTTCAGAAAATCCGGCACAGCCCCCTGCGGGAATGTGAAATTCAGAACATTGCTCCCGTCATAGGCTGACTTCTCCCCGGCGAGCTTCGCCACATCCTCCTTATAGTTCACATTGACCACATACGCATAATCCTGCTGCAGCATCAAGTTAATATTGAGAGCGCACCACTGCCCTGTCGCAACGGCCATGATCTCTTTGATTTCCGCCGGATCCGTCACCGTCCTTGACACAATTTCAGCCGCATCGACTGTATACCCGGCAGCCTTCGTGGCATCGAAACTAAAAGCACCATCAGGAAGATCATAAAGATTGACATCGACAGAGATACTCTTTACATTCTCCGGATCAAGCAGCGCCATCGGATCAAAGCCCTTCTCCTTTAGAAGTGCCAATGTCTCCTTCATGCACGGATAAACCGGGTAAAAAGACATCGTGTAATATGGGCTCTTCCCGTCCTCCGGGGCTGCATCATACGCCGCCTGAAACGCCTTCGACTTAAACTGAAGCGTCATGACCGGATTGGTTTTCTCACATTCCTCTGCCGGAAGTGCCAGAAGCTCCTTCTGATAGGTCGTTAGCAATGTCTTCATCTCTGCATCCGATGCAAAATTGACATGTGTCGTATCGCCGGTCACGCAGGCATTCACACCGGAAAGCTCCTCCGGCATCATGGAAAGCACCGGATATTCTGTCTTCTTGTAGGCTTCATCGTCATAGATATGCCGGAGTGCTTCGCGATTCGTATCTATATCGACGGTATAGGTCCTGTAGACATCCCGGCCATTTTTAAGATGCCAGCAGAGATTGACATAGGTTGTGTTATAGCTTCTCTCACTAGATAAATCCGAATCCGTCAAAGCCTCTCTTGCAAGCGTGATCGAATCCTCCACGTCTGCAATCTGCATCCTCTGGAGGATCCGATCCTCTAGCTGACTGGTCCCGGCGTAAGCATTGTCATACTGATCTGTATAAATATCCGAAATATCTGTATATTGGACCTGGTTTGCATCGAGGTAGGGTGAACTGATGCCGTAGGAGGCAACATCGGACGCCGAAGGAATATACCGGTCGAAGCCTGTGAGATCAAACAGGAATACGAGGAAAATGCCTCCACCTGCCACAGCCTCAAGGAGGAGTCTCTTCGGATGACGAAAAGCCGCGCGAACATCGGCATCATAGATGCAGCTGATCACCGCATGAGAAAGAAGAAGTGCAGCGACGAAGCCGAATACAGACCAGAGTGTGCCGGTCGTCCCTCCGTAAAGTGAATGCAGGAAGGATGCCATATACAACGCGCAAACGATGACAAGAACAGCTTCGATCGGCGTTTCTGTCTTCTGAAATGCCATGGCATGCCCTGCCGCCTCTGATGGTCTCTTCTTATAAATCCACTGATTCACAAAATATAGTACAACTGCAAGCACAAGTGCGACAGCAAGTCTCATCGCAAGTGGTGCCGGCTTTTCATCAAACCGGATGGCTTTGTCGAGGAGTACCGGCGACGAAAGCTGCAGTGTTCTGACAAGTGCCTCCGGCAGTCTCGAATACCAATGGGTAAAGAAGCTCTGACACAGCGTCGGATATAGCCCGATCACGGCCGGCACGATACTAAAGAAAACGGCCGTACCAAGCAGCGACACGATGATGTTGCCGGTCAGCATGACGGCTAGCATGGTCGTCATGTAAACGGCGGAAAAGGCGATGAGGTGCAGCACGGTCCCTTCCAGTGCCGTCAGGACGAGGTAGCCGGCACGGCCGGTCTGCGTCGATACGATCAGCGCAGACAGGGCACTCATGACGAGCGCCGGAACGGCAGAGATCAGGAAGCTATTTAGCACATTCGTTCGATAGAGCTTACCCCGCTTCACTGGAAGACCATGCCAGAAATCGGTTTTACGCTGATCAAAAAGATACGAAAAGGTTGAGATTGCGAGGATCACCGCAAGAATACTGTAAAATTCTCCAGCACCTTCGGTATTCTTTGTACCGGCAAACCTTACGAATTCTCGGATGGTACTCTGCTTCTGGACAAGGAGCGCCTCTGCGCTCATGAGTTTCCTGCCCGAAAAATCCTGGCTAATGAGATTTGCCATATTGACCGGATACAGGAAGAAAAACAGCAGCACCGAGATCGCGAAGCTTCCCGGATGACGACTAAGAAGCACAGTTCGAATTCCTTTTCTTCTCTTCTCCTGCTCCTTTCCTGGTTCTATAGAATTCAGATTTTTTTCTCCGGACCCATTCGCTATTGCTCTAGTATTTACTTTCATTTCCGGATTGGTTGAATCGACACGCAGTATGGTTGTATCATTCGCCGAGAACAAGCTTTCTGATGTCATAACCCAATACCTCCGTTTCTTCGATAAATATTTCCTCAAGGCTCAGTGGCAGCACCTCATAAAACACCGGATGCTCTGCCTCGATCCGCTCCCGTATCTCCTTTTCCGAGCCGCGAACGGTCAGAGTATAGAGTCGGCCGCGGTTCTCCTTCCGAACGATGTTCAGGTGTTCAAAATTCACGCTATCCCAGTCCTCCGGGAATACGACCTGTACCTTATGGATATCCAGCTTCAGCTTCTCAAGGTCGGCGTCAAACACGACACCGCCATGATGGAGAAGTCCTACAACCTCGCAGATATCTTCAAGCTCCCGGAGATTATGGCTTGCGATCACCGGGACCAGCTTTCTCTTGTCAATTTCCTCTGCAAAAAGTCCCTTTACTGTCTGCCGTACGACAGGATCCAGGCCATCGAAGGTCTCATCACAGAGAAGATATTTTGTGTTGACACTGATGCCAAGCGCAAGCGACAGTTGCTTCTTCATGCCCTTGGAAAAGGTATTTACCTTTCTTTCCGGATCAAGCTGAAAGCCCTTCATGAGGCGGTCAAAGGTTTCCATCTGAAAGTCTGGATAAACCGTTTCGTGAAAGCCGGCAATCTCCCGGCTAGAGGCATTGGCGAAAAAGTAAGGATCATCCGGGATATAGAAAATGTCTTTTTTGATCTCCGGATTTTCAAAAACGCTCTGACCATCCAGCTTCACATCTCCTGCGGTCTCCCGAAGAATACCCGCCAGGATTTTAAGAAGTGTCGACTTGCCGGCGCCATTGGTACCAATGAGGCCGAACACACCATCCTCCGGTATCGTCATCGTGATGCCGCTAAGAGCCGTCACATTCTGAAAGGTTTTGGTCAGATTATTGATTTCAATCATGCTGTATTTCCCCTTTCTCATTGTCATAGGAAGCGATGATATGGTCTTTTTCGAGGCTTTCTTTCTCATCGTAAATTTCTGATACGACAGAAAGCACTTTCTCTCGTTGGATTCCATTCTTCCGGGCGTCAGAAACTGTTTCATGTAAGTTAAGGAGGATTTGCGATTCCCGTACTGATCGGATGGCAGAAATGTCTCCGATGAAATTTCCCTTTCCACGAACCGTTACGATCACACCCTTCGATTCCAGCTCCTGGTATGCCTTCTGCACAGTATTCGGATTTATGGATAAATCTGCCGCCATCTGCCGAACAGAGGGAATCGAATCCCCCTCCTTAAGTATCTCAAGAAGACACAGCCGTACAATCTGGTCCTCGATCTGCTGGTAAATCGGCCTTTTGTCTCTTTGATCAAGATTAATCAGCATGCCGACCTCCCTTCTAAGTTTTATACCCAATCTGTATCATCTGTATTAGCTGTACTAGTTCAAATAATACACATAGGATAAAAAAAGTCAAGCTACTACAGAAAATTGTAACAGCTTGACTATAATTCTAAAGAAATACTAATCTTAACATTCATCAGGAATTATTGTAATGATAAATTTCCGGCACTAAAGTTAAAGCTGATAGCTTTCACCCGGTTCCAAAATTGTCACCGGTACATGATTCGTCTTACAAAGATCTCCAAAAATCCCCGGATCCTGCACAAGATTTGGAAACGTCTTGTAGTGCATCGGGATGTTCATCTTCGCACCGATCATCTTCGCCGCCTTCACTGCATCCTCAGGCCCCATCGTGTAAACATCTCCGATTGGAAGCAGCGCGAGATCCACATGATCATCCCGAAGAAGCTCAAAATCCTTCATGAGTGCTGTATCACCGGCATGATAGATTTTCGTTCCATTGATATCGAACAGAAAACCAGAGGCAGGTGCACCATTCACACCGCTTCCGTGCAGTGCCTGGATCTGCTTCACGGAACCGAATGGAAAATCGACACGACCGCCGAGATTCATCGGGATACACTCATAGGGAAAGAATAGCGCATTCAGAATATCCGCAGAGGAAACGATCTTCGCACCGCACGCGGATGCGATGAGTGCAGTATCACCGACATGATCGACGTGCCCGTGTGTCACGAAAATGTAATCCGCAGAAATGTCCTCCGCCTTCACCGGTGCATAGGGATTTTCATTGAGATACGGATCGATGAGAAGTTTTTCCCTCCCCGTGTCGATTTCGAAACATGCATGTCCGAGAAATCTCACATTGATCATATCATGATTCCTTTCTTTTATACTGCATCCCATATTCGACCTTTCGAAGCGTCTCATCATCTATGAGCTGCATGAGCAGTTGCCTTGCGAACTCGATCGTTGCGCCCATGCCACGGCCAGTCACGAGATTTCCATCCGTCACCGCAAGCTCCTCAGAATAGGTTCCGCCATATTCCGCGTTAAACGACGGAAAGCAGGTATAGGTTTTCCCTCTTAAAAGCCCCATATGACCGAGGATCGAAGGCGCAGCACAAATCGCGCCACTAAGTTTCCCCGCCTCATAATGCTTACGATATGCGGCTTTCAGCGGTTCTGATGCTTCCAGATTTGCTACGCCCTTCTTGCCACCCGGGAGAATGAGAACATCATAGTCGGAAGCATCAATACCGGAAAATGTGGTGTCTGCAAAAAGTGTCACACCATGACTGGTATGGACTTCCTTCTCAGCATTCATGCTGATCGTATCAATCCTTAGTCCCGCGCGTCGGAACATATCGACGGTGATGAGACCTTCACAGTCCTCGAAGCCATCTGCAAAAAATATTGCTGTACGTTCACCCATACTATGCCTCCACTCATACTTCATTTTATTTTACTGCAGCTATATTCATACTGTCAAAACATATCTTTAGAACAGTGTATCCGAGTCAAGCATGAGTGTGAAGGGACCATCGTTCAGAAGGTCGACCTTCATGTCAGCGCCGAACTGTCCGTGCTGCACTTTAGGGACGTATTTTTTTGCTTCTTTGGTGAAATGCTCGTAGATGCAAGTCGCAATTTCATGGCTTCCTGCTTCAATAAAGCTAGGACGATTGCCCTTTTTACAGTTTGCATAAAGGGTGAACTGGCTCACGACGAGCAATGAACCACCAACATCAGAGAGGGAAAGATTCGTCTTACCATTCTCATCCGGGAAGATGCGAAGACTGCAGATCTTTTTCACCATTTTATCGGTAAGTTCCTCGGTGTCAGCATTGGATATCCCTAAAAAGACCAGAAAGCCGCGTCCGATTTCCGCAATTTTCTCTCCGGAAACCGTGACAGAGGCATGCTGTACAACCTGTACGACACAACGCATATACTACTCCTTTTGTGATGTCACATTTTATGCGCGGAGGCTGTGGTGCTGCTTTTTTTCACGATACAGCGCCTGATCAGCGGCATGCATAACGTCTACGATACGAACAGACGGATTGTCATATATGCTATAACCGATACTCAGTGATACCTCGGTACTCATATTTTTAAGCTTTGTCTGTTCTGAAAACGTTTTACGGATAGCCTCCATCACAACTTCAGGGTCTGTCCTGGCAACATCCGAAGTACACAAAAACTCATCACCACCGATACGGCTGATAAAAAGAGACGGCGTGATGCGCCCTACCGCCTGCAATGCATCCGCCAGCGCCCGAAGACAGCGATCTCCCTCATTGTGTCCAAAGGTGTCATTGACGAATTTGAAATTATCCACATCCAGCATGTAGATATAAATCGGATTATCCTTTACGTTCTTCTGGATGCCCTCGAGGTATTCTTCGGCACGGCCACGGTTGTTGATGCCGGTGAGTGCGTCTGTATTGATACGGGAATTCTGCCGACCACAGTACATATTGAAGACGCCGAGCACATTTCCCATGACGGCATACGGAGCATTTTTCAGAAGGACCTGCAGAAGACCGCCGATTGCGGGAATCAGGGAGAACACAGTAAGACGCATGTAGAATTCCCGCTCAAACCGATCGCCTGTCAGCATTCGCATCGTGGAAATGACGATGGATGCCGCATAATAGCCGTAGCAGATGATAACATGTACGTTATATAGCGGACCGCGTACATAGGAGTTGGTTGCGTCAATATAGAACACAAGATTGTTGAATTCGGAAAGTGTATCAAATACGACCACAAATAAAAAAGGTATTGAGAAAAGGATTGCACGCAGCTGTGCCTGCTTTTTCTCAATGAATTTTTTATGCTGTCCTTGTATAAAAATATATAGGAACCACCAGTAGACCGAGCCAGCCATGCCGAGAAGATCAAGAAGGTTCAAATGATAGGCAGCTCTCTGGTTAAAGCCAATCGGAATCTCAGACCGAAATACCCAGATGCCCTGTGATGCAGTCTGAATGATGATAGAAATCGCAAGCATACGGAAATATATCACATCCCGCTCGTCGCCGAAGCTGTAGCCGGTCTGTGACAGAAGAATCAGCAGTATGATGATGCAGAACACACAGAACGTCGCATATGTGCTCACGTATGGTGATATCATATCAGTACCTTCAAAAGCATCAGGAGAATGTACGGATCTCGCCGTCATTCATAAGTGTTAAATTATCTTACCATAGAATCATCACGATTTCTATTTGAATGTAAAGACTTTGTAAACAAAAAGGATGTGACACCGGGGACGATTCTCTCTGTCAACTTTTTCGTTAAGACATATATCTTCGGAAATAATTCCTAAGGAAAAAGCTGACAGAGAGAACCATCCCCGGTGTCACATCAGATTAAGCCAATTAGACTGCCAATCATGCGTACGATGAAAGCGACGAGCCAGGCGATAACACACTGGAAAAATACAGTCACAAAGGCAGTCTTGCCACCCATCTCACGTTTGATAGAAGCAATGGCCGCAACACAAGGTGTATAGAGCAGGCAGAACACAAGTAGTACAAAAGCCGTGAATGCACTAATTGCTGACGCTATTGCTGCAGAGCTCCCATATAGGATATTGAGTGTTGAAACGACGCTTTCCTTTGCCATAAAACCGGCAATCAGTGCAGTGGAAATACGCCAGTCTGCAAAACCAAGTGGCTT
>OMZX01000043.1:0-2196 GCA_900315665.1 uncultured Eubacteriales bacterium | reverse complement strand
GAATCAGTCACCATCGTGAAATGCATATCAAAGGTTTGCAGGAACCAGATGACGATTGTCGCAAGAAAGATTACCGTAAAGGCTTTCGTAATGAAATCCTTTGCCTTTTCCCAAAGGAGCTGTCCAACGCTTTTTGCACTAGGCATACGGTAATTTGGAAGTTCCATAACAAACGGTACCGCCTCGCCCTTATAGAAGGTCTTCTTTCCAAGCACAGCGACGATGATACCGGTCAGTATGCCGAGAAGATACAGGCATACCATCACAAGAGCTCCATGATGTGGAAAAAAGGCAGCCGTAAAAAATGCATATATCGGAAGTTTTGCGGAACAACTCATAAAAGGAATCAAAAGCACAGTCAGCTTTCGATCCCGCTCGGATGGTAATGTCCTGCTTGACATTACTGCCGGCACGGAACAGCCAAAGCCAATCAGCATCGGTACCATCGATCGTCCGGACAAGCCAATCTTTCGAAGAAGCTTATCCATCACAAAAGCGATCCGCGCCATATATCCCGTATCCTCAAGAAGAGACAAGAAGAAAAATAGCACGACAATGATAGGCAGAAAGCTAAGCACTGACCCGACGCCAGAAAAGATACCATCCCGTATCAGGGAAATAAGTACCGGGCTGACCTTCGCAGCCTCTAACCCGCTGACAACAACGCTGGAAAGTGCGTCAATTCCGGCTGCCATCAAATCCTGAAGCCATGCCCCGATTACATTAAAGGTAAGCCAAAAGATCAGCGCTATAATGGCAACGAAGGAAGGAATTGCTGTGTACTTACCGGTCAGGATTCGGTCAATGGCCTGACTTCTTTCATGCTCCCTGCTATCATGCGGTTTGATGACCGTTTTTTCTACGACATCATTGATAAAAGAAAACCGCATGTCTGCAATCGCTGCTGCGCGATCAAGTCCACCCTCCGCCTCCATCTGCTTTACAATATGCTCGAGCGTTTCTTTTTCATTCTGGTCAAGTGCCAATGCCTCCATGACGCGCGGATCCCCTTCAATCAGCTTCGTCGCAGCAAATCGAATCGGTACGCCGGCACGATCGACATGATCCTCGATAAGATGCATCACTGCATGGATTGCACGATGTACCGCACCGCCACGATAGCTCTCGCTACAGAAATCCTGCCTTAGCGGCTTCTCCTGATATTTTGCAACATGCAAAGCATGATCGATCAGCTCCGAGATGCCCTCATTTTTCGCCGCAGAAATCGGGATAACCGGCACACCTAGCGCAGACTCCATCTTATTAATCAGGATAGATCCCCCATTTCCTTGCACCTCATCCATCATGTTAAGCGCAACAACCATCGGTACATCAAGCTCGAGAAGCTGCAGCGTAAGATACAGATTCCGCTCGATATTCGTCGCATCGACGATATTAATGATGCCTTTTGGCTTTTCATTCATAATATACTGCCGAGAAACGATCTCTTCACTGGTATACGGCGACATAGAATAAATGCCCGGAAGATCTGTTACCTCGGTGTCTTTATGACCACGGATCACGCCGCTCTTCCGATCAACTGTCACGCCCGGGAAGTTCCCGACATGCTGATTAGAACCTGTCAGCTGGTTAAAAAGAGTTGTCTTTCCAGAATTCTGATTGCCGGCTAGCGCAAACGTAAGTTTCGTACCCTCCGGGAGAGGATGCTCAGATTTTTTATCATGGAACCGTCCACCCTCACCAAGACCCGGATGTTCACCGACCTTCTTCAGCTGCTTTCTCTTTTCTGTATCCTCTTTTTCCCGCTTCTCTGCTTCCTCTGCCAATGCCTTTGCCGGAACTTTCTCACAGGTAATCTGCTCTGCTTCTTCAAGACGAAGCGTCAGCTCATAATCATGAATCCGAAGCTCCATTGGGTCGCCCATCGGTGCAAACTTCACCAGTGTCACGACGACATCCGGTATCAAGCCCATATCAAGAAAATGCTGACGGAGAGCACCTTCACCGCCAACCGTCAGAATCTTTGCACTTTCACCAGTTTTTAATCCTTTAAGAGTCATATCCTCTACCCCATTTCTAATCTAAGGTAAGTTTGAGCGTACACTTTGCATCGCAGCAAGTCAATAGTGATAACATAAAAAGAGCAGGCTCTTTCGAACCTGCTCCTTTATGTACATTTTATAAAATCACAACTGCTATCAAATAAACCTAACCAGCCAATTGGATAAGCCCTCG
>OMZX01000077.1 GCA_900315665.1 uncultured Eubacteriales bacterium | reverse complement strand
TTAAAACTCTTAATTACGGGTGCGGGTGAAGTATACCCTTTTTTAGAAAACCCGTCTCGATTTTCCCGAAAATTTATCTTGACATATCACCAGAATGCTAATCCATTAACTCAGATTTGATTGTTGCAAACGTGTAGTACTAATGCTTCTGTTGTATCCATGTCATAGTACCTATATTCGCCAGTCTCCGCCAAATATGACATTTTGTTCTTCATCAGCCAGTTTTGATATTAATCGTACATTATTCCATTTTTTCATCATTTACAGAATATTAGGTTCATTTTCTCGCTTCCATTCGAAACTGTATTCTCTGCCGATAATTGTTTTTGGAATGTCATTGTCATCCTCATCTTTTCAAAATTCAAACCATTTATGTTCTATTATACGGGTCCATACGGGGTTCTCTCAGTCTGTATAATTAACAGCTGCATTACCATGTAAATTTTGAATATCAAGTATCTCATTTTCAAGCCTAACAGATCTGTACTCCAGAATTCCGAGTTTATATTTAAATACGCATCAATAGGCCCGGTAAATACGATCTTTTTTGAAGTTTTATTAAGTTCTTCTCTGTGTTCGAGATAATCGCAATTCATCATTACTTCAATATTCCCTAATATGTTTTCTATAAGCTTGGTATAGCCTCCAATTTGGATCCCCTGATAGAGTGCATTGAAGTAATTATTATCAAAAGTCAATCTAATAGGCAATCTCTTAATGATAAAAGCCGATAGATCTTTGCAGTCTCTCCCCCCGCTGCTTCTCGGTATAACCTTTAACGAGCTTTTCATAAATATCTCTGCCGACTAATGAAATTGCCTGCTCTTCAAGGTTCTTTGGCTTGCCTTTTATCTCTTTTCTCTGTTCATCAATTTTTTCAGCTGCTACCTGCGGTGTTACTACACCCCCACATTTCATTGAATGTGTGCATATTAAAAGGAAGTGAGTAAAGTTCGCCTTTATAATTGGCAACTGAAGAACTTGTGAAACGATTAAATAAATGTATTGATTTAGATAATCCCAGACCTGTTTATTATTTGTATGAAAGATATGCGCACCATACTGGCGGAAGTTTATATCCTCGACTTTTTTGTATAGATATTTCATGCTATATGATTCCTTTTCTCAGACACAAGGACTTTATAGCCTTTATTGGTTGCCTCACGGGCAAATATTGATCCATATAGTCCGGACCCTACCACTAAATAATCGTACATTACGTGTTCTCCCTTACTCACAAATATCAATAAAAAAAGAAGTATCAGGAAGTTTCATCTTCCATCACTTCCTTAATTCTATCTACTATATGTTAAAAGTATATTCTGCTCTTGTTTGATTTCTTTTATCTGAGTCCTTGCTTTCATGCACTCAGGATTCATCCTGTCCAATGTAAAGGCCCTTCATTTTCCTTGATGTACTTACACCCAGCACACTCTTGCTCATTAACACTATTCTGACTTTCCAATGAATGGTTGACAGAACTCGCGCATGTCAAGGCATCCATCCACTCACAGTTTCTGCCATCCTTCTGACATTCCCGTGAATGGATGCCAGAGGCTTGTAATATTGACTCATTCATTCTCTCGCCTGTCAATCACTGACCATCCCGTGAATGAATGCCGGAGTATGGAATACAAACGTTCATAAACAAGCGATTGTTAAACTCAGTGAAGAAAAGGCACCTGTCATTCTTTAGATTTATATCGTGCAAGCCCTCGGCTTTTTACCCCTAAATCCCAAAACCCACCCCGGTCGACCAATTATCAAAAGTTTCCGGAAAACGCTGTTCCAGTTGTTCTTGTTCCTGATCACTCTTTTCCAAAGCCCATAACTTCATCCCAGTTATACCTGGTTCCCTTTATTAAATTCGGAGCACCTTTGCCTTCCCAATAATACGAACTGCCATCACCATAGACGACAACAGCGTACCAGTCGTTTTTTCTTGTCTGCGCTGGTCCTCCTCGCCGATAAAGGCACAAAAAAAGAGTTGTCCCTCAGGACGACTCTCCCTCATTCATATTCAATTACTTGCTCTCACCCCATACAGAAAAGCTGCACGCCCCCGCCCGGTGCCCGTGCGCAGCACGTGCGCCGGTTCTCCCGGAGCTGTTCATCCCTTCCTGTACCGCGCATTGGCGACGAATACATTATAGAAACTGCTTGTAGGCTGTAGATTTGTAGCCTTTACAACTATACCATAAACGCGCATGCAAACCAAAGTTTCGGCTTCTTTCGCGGCGGGGTTTTGACATATATGGTGTTCGTCCAATGCTTCCGGACGCGGCTCATGCGCAAGTTGTCCGATGGAAGAGTCAGGTCTTCTCGATGATCTCGAGACCGGACTGGAGGCTTACATCGCGGCCGCAGAGGCGGACGCGCAGGATGGCGATTCGTTTGTGGCGGTCGATCTTCGTGATGGCAGCTTCCTTTCCGACGAGGGGGCCGCTGAAGATATGGAGGGTGCCGTCGTGAATGACGCCGCGGGACATGCCCATGTGGTGTTCCGTGTCGAGGAGGGACAGAACGGTGTGCTCTTCTTCTGTCGTGAGGGGCAGGAAGAGGTCGTCGCTCCGTAGGAGCTTCGTGAGGGTCTCGATGAAATGCTTGGTTTTTACTTCGTAGAGGCGGAGGTGGAGGTCCAGCGGGCTTACGGTTTTAATGAAGAGGTAGCCCGGGAAGAGTTTCCGTATGATCTCCTTAATTTCGCCATGGGAGCGGTATTCGCGCTCGCAGGTCGGGGAGAAGATTTCTTCGCCGTCCTCGAGGACGAAGGCCTCTAGCATGTGCTGGACCTTTGATTCTTCGCCGCTTAGGACCTGCATGACGTAGAGCATCTGGTGTCTTCTCCTTTTGGTTGGTGTTCGGTGCCGGCGCTAGCTGGCACACGACGAGCAAAATGTACTTCGACGTTTCGTGTGTGAGGGCCTCATCGGGCGGGTGCCTGATGGAGGCATTGGCCTAAGGGCGTTACTCGGAGCCTTTTCGCTCGAGGACGAGGATGACGGTGCGCCAGAGGATCCGGAGGTCGGTGAAGAAGCTCCATTCGTCGATGTAGCGGCAGTCGAGGCGGACGATTTCTTCGAAGTCGGTGATCTCGGAGCGGCCGCTAACCTGCCATAGGCCGGTGATGCCGGGCTTCATGGAGAGGCGGCGCTTGTGGTAGCTGTCGTACTGGTCGAACTCGGATTCGGTCGGCGGGCGGGTGCCTACGAGGCTCATGTCGCCGATCAGGACGTTTAGGAACTGGGGGAATTCGTCGAGGCTTGTGCGGCGGAGGAAGCGGCCGACGCGGGTGATGCGGGGGTCGTCCTTCATCTTAAACATGAGGCCGTTCATTTCGTTTTGCTGCATGAGGGCGGCTTTTCGGGCTTCGGCGTCCTGGTACATGGAGCGGAACTTGTACATCTTGAAGCGGCGGCCGTTTTTGCCGATGCGGGTCTGCGCGAAGAAGATTGGGCCCGGGGAGTCGAGCTTGATGGCCGGGGCGACGAAGAGGAAGATCACGGCGGTGATGAGGAGGCCGACGATGGCGCCGACGATGTCGAGGGCGCGCTTTGCAGCCATCCAGCGCATCTTCGGTTCCGGCTGCTGGATGGAGAGGACCGGGGTATCCTGCTCCATATAGGAGAGGTTCACGCGGGTCGCAGGGATGTAGCGGCTGTCGGCCTGCTGGAGGTTTTCGTGGAGGGTTTCGACGGTCAGGAGGTTTAGGTGCACCTTCACGCCCATTTCGACGAAGGGCTGGATGGCGTCGCCGGGATCGAAGCGGACGTCGCGGTCGACGATGAGGAAAACTTCGTCGATGGCGTGGGTCTTCGCGTAGTCGATGTAGGTGTAGCGGTTCGCAAGGACCGGGATGTGGTCGATTTCGGCGGGCGTCGGGGAAGCTGGCTGAGCGGACGGCTTCGCTTCGCTCGCCTGGGATGCTGGCGGGGCTGAAGCCACGTCGCCGGTAGTTGCGGTGTCGTCGTCCAGGAGGGCGATAGCAGTGAGCTTACGGGACCAGTCATGCTTTAGGAGTGCGGCGGCCTGCGGGGCTCTGCTGCGGGTTGAGACGAGCATGCAGAGGGAGGCTGCGTTTGTTTTATAGAAGTTTAGGATCAGGAAGTTGATGACGATGTAAAGCGCGGCGGTCAGGATCACGAGGTGGAAGGCGCCGGTGGTGACGAAGAAATATCTTGAGTCGGTGACACCGGACTTCTGGATGATCAGCGTGAGGGCGAGGGCTGCGGAGAATAAAATCGACGCGACGATGCTCCGACGGAAGCATTGGGCGAGGGTGCAGCGGTGGAAAGCGTAGCGGCCATCGTAGAGGCTCAGGAAGATCGTGATGATTTCTGAGAGGACGATGGGGATGAACGCGTTCTGCGCGAGGGAGCCGGCGAAGAAGTAGTCGGTGAGGCGGTGGAGGTGCGTGAGGAGAAGGATCGCGAGGATGCCGCTGAGGATGCCGGTCGCGAAGTAGATGGCGCCTGTGATCAGCAGCTCGAGTTTCTTTCTCTTCATCGGTGCGGTTGTTCCTCTCCCTTGGTTATGCCAAGCTTTTTTGCCAAAAAATTGACGTTTAGGTCAAGTTTATGGGAATGGCGGGTGCGGATAAAGGGAAGAAATGTCAATGTGTTGGGAGTGGCGCAGATAAATTTACGGATGCCACGGGTTGTCTGCACGCTGGCCGCACGCTGCAGAAGGGAATAAGCCGATATTCGGCAAGTGTTTTCGGGCTGGTGCAGATGATTTGCAGGGTGGCTACGGTTCGTCTGTAGCCACCCGCAAACTTACTCTTCTACCGATGCAGATGAAGAGCAAGGTGAACGAGAATCCTCTGTAGTCGCCGGAATATGCATGTCATAACGTGCATAGTTTTTCCCACGCCTTTTGATTTTCGCATGAAAATGGGAAAGCAGGAATGGCTCAACTATGCGGGTTTGCGAGAGACATAACTTGTACTTTTTTGTACCGTGACCAATTTTAGACAATATGAAATAGCACAGTGTTTTGATACTATGAATGTGGAACCAATGATCACGATTGTCAGTGCGTAATTTTATTGATAAAATGTATATTAATGATGCGTTTGCGTACTGATGTAGGTAAGGAGCTATAGATTGAATTTACTACATCTTGATAAAAATGAGTTAAATGCGTTATTGCTAAGGAAAGAAGATAGAATTGGATTTGATAATGTTACAGAGTTAGTGAATCTAGCCAGCGGCTATTCTTTATTGATGGCTTTACCTGGTATAAAGTCAAAGATATTTTTCCTTATCTGTTTGGTGCTTGGTGTGCTACTAATTATCATCAGCAGCAAACATATGTTTCTGAATTTTAAACATCCGTTTAGTGCGGATGATCTATATGCGGAGATTTTACAGATGGATAAAGTAGAGAGACGTAGCTCAATAATAGCAATAAAAGATACCTTCGAAACATATCCTCATAAGTACTTGCTATATTTTGATGAGGGATGGAAGTGTGACTTCTTCCCTAACCACAAAACTGCGGAAAAAGGCAATACCGAGGAATTAAGGGGATATCTGTCTGAAGAGCTAGAGGTTCCTGCTAGTCAAATCCATCTTGACTTTCTCCATGAGTTTACGAACGAGAAACCATCAGTAGAGCATGATAATCAGATGAGATTGTATATTTACAGTATCTATAAAGCAGAAATCTCTGATATACCTGATTCATGGAAAACGGAACATTTCATGATAGCTGGCAAGAATTATCGATGGATGTCGATAGATGAGATGCTTCAGGATTCAACAATCAGAGATATCAATCAAGATGTAATTGCACAAGTTCGGGATTACGATTGAAAGGTCATATTATGATGAAAACGGCGCTAAGCACCTTCTATAGGTACTTAGCGCCGTTTAACATCACATTCCTGGTCCGGCATTTTCTGTCGTCGTCTCGGCAGCTGTGGTTTCATGGCCTGGACCGTGTGCATCGGTAGTTTCATCCGCACTTGTCGGTTTCACACTAGAATTTGCTTCTGCGGCTTTTTCTGCGGAGCTCTTTTTTGTTGCAGCGGCAGTTTCGTTGGATGCACTGCTTTCGGCAGCAGAGGATGCCGTTTCTTTAGCAGTTGTTTCTTTAGCAGTTGTTTCTGAAGCAGCCGTTTCTGTAGCAGTTGTTTCTTGAGAAGAGGTTCCGGAATTCTCGTTTCCGCTTCCAACGGGTGTGTTATAGTGCCCGGAAGGCGAGTTATTTGCAGTGCTGCTTACGCTTTCTCGCGTATTATTTCCGGCACCACTATCTCCAGCATCTTGTCTTTGACCTTCTGTGGTATGGCTGTTTTTTTCGGCATTAGAAGTCTGTATTGTTTCTGCAGAAATCTTCGTAGCTTTCTCAGCAGAAGTACTGGACCCGTCGGGTGTGGTCTGTTTAGTATTTGATACGGCAGAATTATCATCATCTGAAGCGCCGTCACCCGCAGTGTCAGCATTGCTATTACCCGAAGCTTCACCACCTGAAGCACTACCGTCCGGAGCATTGCCGCTTGTGAGCCACTCGGCGATTTTCATTCCGGGCAACGTCACGCGCTGTCCATCTGCATTTACCGGCAGGCCATCCTTGTCTAGAGCATATGGTGTGCCATCGTCGTGCACTGGCCCGATGATAGAAACCTTTTCGAAATCGGAATATGCCTGAGGTAACGGAATCTCTCCGCATACGATCAAGCCTGAAAAAGCGTCCGCCTGGGCTTTTGAAAGGAAGGTGAGCAGTAGGTAGCTGTCGCCCGCAAATCCATTATTCACGATTCGAATCGATTCTTCTGGATCTGTCGCATCGGATTGGATCGTGATCCGACCGATTGCTGTATTCGGTTGAACCGCTATGCCATTCTCCGCGTCCATTACATCATGCGTATTGCTTTCATTTGACCCATCCCCGAGACTATCGTTCAGATTAGTGGCATCCGTATCTATTCCTGTAGCAGGATTACGACTATTGGTTGCCACTCCGGTAGACATATATAGATCATTTTTTCCGTTCAGCACCGTGTAGTCCACGCCGAACATCCCGGATAGTGCTTTTCCATCCTTGCCGACCAGCTTCGATGCACTGAGCGACAGATTGAAATCATCGAGACGGCTGAAATCCTCTGCCGGGAAGTATGCATACTGGGAAAGGCCTGCTGCTTCCGGATATACCAGCGCGATATCGCCATCCTTGTATCCCTGATATGCAGATGCCCGCTTTGCGATGAAATCAAACAGAAGTGAAGACATCACCTTTTGGCCGGCGTTGTTGAGATATAAGCCATTGTCCGTGTACTTCGAGAAAGCGTCAGTGTCTTTTTCAGAATAGCCCATCTCTGCCGGGACATTGAAGCGGTCGACATGGTACTGCGCGCCGAGCTTGATTATGGCTTCCATGTTTTCATCGAGGTATCCCGTGTCCGGCGCAAGCGAGCCCTGCAGGCCTTCGATTTCGATGACATTGCAATGCGGGAATCGCGCGCGAAGGCCTCTGAGCAAGCCTTCATATAAATATGGGAATGTTGCGGGGTCGTCCGTCATGCCTGCGGATATGAGACACACATCATATGGGGCCGCAGCTGTAGGCATTGACATGACGGAGCTGTACGCACCGAAGATGCCGTTCGCGCCGCCGAGCGAGAGGTCATCGAGTGTCACGGACACCTTGTATTTGAGGCGGAGCTCGGTCTCAAGAAGCTTTGACCAGGAAGAGCTTGCGGATCTCGCGCCGAAGCCGCCGGCGAATGCGTCGCCGACCACCAGCATCCGCACGGGCAGGCCATCCGACAGGCGCTGGTAGAAGTCGTCTTTTTCTTCTTTTTCCTTCTTCGCCGCCGCCCGGTCCTCGATCCGCTTCTGTGCAGACTGGTCGAACACCGCACGATTCTGCTCCCGCGCCCACTCCTGATAGACCGCATCTTCGCGATGCGAGCGCAGGACCGAAACGCCGACAAACAGCACGATTGCGCCGCCCACCAAAAGTCCGCCGAGAACATCCTTTCGCACGATAAACACCTCCGAAATACATCTGCCTTGGCCGATCCTCGACTACTTGAGCGTATCTTTCATATCATCGATCGGCACAAGAACATACTATTTCTATTGTACGAAGCCCGTTCTGAAGCGGCACCCGCCAATTTGTCAAATCGTGTGGCGCTCCATTCTTGAGGTGGGAAAAATCGACCTCGAGTTGATATCAGAAGAAATTTTCGTGCACGAAAACAAGGTTATCGGAAGGCCTATTATGCACGAAATCAAAGTTATCGGAGTGCTTATTGCGCGCGAAATCAAGGTTATTGCATGTGGGCAGATTTTGAGGCCAGGAATTTTGGCTTCAAGTTGCGAGGTTTACGGAGGATTTGTGGGGACCCGAGAGTTTGTCTGCACCTGGAAGAGGCCGGATTTGGGGCGGGTGCAGAGGATTTACGCTCACCTTGCTTTTCTTCTGCACCGGTCGAAATCGAGCTTCCGGGTGGCTGCAGACGAACCGCGGCCACCCGCAAATCCTCTGCACCACCACGCAAAAACAGGGGCCACCGCGTATTGCGGTGGCCCCTGCGTAACGTCTAGCTTTATATCATTGCTCAGTTCGTGATGGTCTTCTCGGTATCCTTATCGAATACGTGGATTCTAGCCTCATCGAGTGCGAACTTCACGTGTGATCCGGAACGTGCCTTGGTCTTCGGGTTC
>OMZX01000119.1 GCA_900315665.1 uncultured Eubacteriales bacterium | reverse complement strand
ATCAACGCGGGGAAGATGGAAATTGTCACATGGGGCGGCATTTTCAGACATCGTGAGCTGAAACAGGTCACGAGAGCTTCCGGCGCCGAGTACATTATGGTTCCTGCGGATACAGAAGAAGTATCTGCTCTGGATCATTTTGTCAGAGCAGCAGAACAGGTGGAATTTGTAACCCGCCTGATGCGCCAGAAGGCAAGCGGGGAAACGATTTCCGCGCTCAACTGGGATTGGGTCAGTCTGCAGAAGTTTTACGAGAAAGCAGAGGACGCAGCATGGTTCAGTGCAAAAATTCTGAATCGTCTCTGCCTGGAGAACGGATGCGGATATCTTCTGGCTGATCTGACCAAATATCAGACCTGCCCGGAGGATAAACAGGAGTGGAGAACACTTACCGCCACTGCTGTCGACCAGCTCTCCGACGAAATCAATAATGTCACAGCACATTTTGAACGCGTCCGAGAGAAAGGCGAGCCTTATGTAGACGCTTTGTAAAACAAATCCGGGGGATGTTTAATCCTCCGGATTTTCTACGCAAAACTTTTTCAGCGGGTCTCCCTGTTCCGTATCATAAAGATCGTCCAGCTTTTCGTCTATCGCATCCATCTGGTCTACAAGGGCCCAGTACCGTTCGCCGAACTCGCATTTTCGGAACTCGTTCCAGATTCGGTCGTGTTCCGCTTTGAGTTTTCCATATTCTTCCGGGCAGTGTTTTTCCAGAAAAGAATTGCGCCGGCCTATATACGCCGGAATTGCGTTATGGAACTCCGGATCATAAGAGAGCCCTTTGTAGCCGGTCTCATTTACGAGCTTTCCTAAATCCTCAGCGCCATGGTTTGCCTGCAGGCCGTTTTTCCTCCGCATGGAATTCTCAAAACTCATTTTACGCGCGCCGGCATAAAAAGCGTCTGCCGCATCGTCCTGTTTCTGCTGCTGTGTTCTTTTATAAGTTTCAAAATCGTTCATCGTTTTCTCCTTTTGCCCGGAGGCTCTTCTTTGATTTGATATGTGAACTGCGTTTATACAGTTCATCCGCGGAGCTGTTTACTAGATCTTATTATATCACACGATATCAGAAGCCCCCTGAATCTGCGCAGAGAAATGGCGATCCGGGATCCACGATAAACTAAATCACAGGAGCGTATTTTCCGCACATAGATCCAATGAAAAAGACGACACGCACTTTGACGCGGATTCAGACACAGGAGAAAAAATTTATAGATGAGTATAGAAGAGCAGGTTGAGGAATATTACAAGAAACAGCTTGACAGATATGGTCTTCGTCATTATGGCAAAACAGAGCCGACGAATAACTCGATTGCCCGCGCCCTGAAAAACGCAAACAGCAAGTCGGGCGGCAGTGGAAACAACTATCCGGATATTCAGCTGCTTCTCGTGAATGCGAACAGACGCAGTATCCCGGTTATGATTGAGGCTAAGGGAACAAAGAACAAACTGGAACGGCTGAATACGGATCATCAGATCGATATGTCCAAGTCTTCCTATATTCAGGGGTATGCCGTCAATGGAGCACTGCACTATGGCAATGCAATTTTGGATGAGGGAACATATTCCGAAGTGATCATCGTCGGCATTAACGGTACAGAGGTAGATCCTGTTACCGGCATTGTCAAAGATCCGGAACTCAAGGCGTACTATGTTGCCAAAAAGAACTCCGGCATGCCGAAGTATATTCCGGATTTCGAATTCCGGATTTCGATTTTGTCCGTTGCATGCCGTCTAATCTTGGCGCATTATTCGATGAACTCGATACCATGTCCTTGTCTGACGCCGAGCGGGAACAGATCAAGCGGCAGACTGAACAAACTCTTGAGGAACGAGTCAAAGCAATCCATCAGAGCATTTATGACGACCCGAAACTGCGGGTGATGCTCGACACCAACGGGAAGTTGTATCTGTTCTGCGGGCTGATCATGGCGGGAATGCCGATTGCGGGAGCTGCTGATCTGTCACCAAAGGACTTAACTTCCAACACGACATCAAAAATCAATGATGGAACGCTCATTATGGACAGAATTGAGATGTTTCTTGAGAGCCGTGAGTCCACACAGGATAAGGTCAACATGGTTAGGAGCTTGTTCCAGCCGACCTTCAGTACAGAAGGATTGTGGCGACCGGACGACGGCGGCATCAGTATTCTGCACACGTTGTACAAGCAGATCAAAGAAGAGATCATCCCCTTGTTCAAAGAAGGAATTAACTTGGACTTCACCGGAAAGATTTTGAACTCTCTGTCTGACTGGGCATCCATTTCGGATGACGCGAAAAATGATGTCGTACTGACGCCCCGCTATGTCACGAAAATGATGGCGATT
>OMZX01000031.1 GCA_900315665.1 uncultured Eubacteriales bacterium | reverse complement strand
CCTCAAGATGAGATATCCCATCGCAAGAGTAAGACCCCTTGAAGAGTACAAGGTTGATAGGGCCAGGCTGTAAGTGCCGTGAGGCACTCAGGTGATGGTTACTAATAGGTCGAGGGCTTATCCAATTGGCTGGTTAGGTTTATTTAATCGTAGTTGTGATTTTTATAAAATGTACATAGAAAGAGCAGACCCGAGAGGGTCTGCTTTTTTATACTGATAAAAGAGCGAAGCAGGAGTGCCCCGGGCAGCGACATTTAAATGTCACTGCCCGGGGCACTCCTGCTTCGCGTTCTATGATACTGCTGTCCGAAAGAAATGATGGCTTAGCGGAACACTACGGCTTGAGTGTGCCTGGGAGGGAAGCCGCTAACTTCTTCTCCATCCGGTAATATGCAAACAACATTATTATAGACGTCAGGATCCAGGAGATGGGGTAGACGTTCATGAGTGCTGCGAAGTCGTGCTGGTAGGGGAAAAGGAAGAAGACGTAGCCGAGACGGGAGAGACAGGTACCGATGATCGTGATAATGGTCGGCAGCATAGAGTTTCCGTGGCCGCGGATAGCAGAGCCGGTGACGTCGAAGGGTGCTTCGAGGAATTCAAAGAAGCAGGAGTGAAGCATCTTGATCGAAGCGAAGGAGAGGACAGCCGCGTCGGCAGTGTAAAGGCCGAGGAAAAAGTCCTGGAAGAAGACGAAGATAGCACCGACGATGAAGGTGAAAAGAAGAGCACAGCTGAGGCACAGTGAAAATACCTTACGGCACCGGTCTTCCTTTCCGGCAGCGGCGTTCTGGCTTACGAATGTGACGCAGGCCTGGCTGAAGCCGTTACAGAAGAAGTAAGCGAAAAGATCAAAGTAGAGTGCGATCGAACCGCCGGCGACAGCAGCCGATCCGAAGGTGTTGATGGCGCTCTGGACGACAACATTGGAGATTGAAAACAGGGCGCCCTGGAAGCCTGCCGGGGCACCGATCACGATGACACGATGAAGATAGGCTCTATCAATGTGAAGCTTCTGAAAGGAAAATGTAAAAGGCGCTTCCTCCGTCATCAGGAAATAGAGCACCATGCCGGCGGCAATCGCGTTCGAAATGACCGTAGCATAAGCGACGCCATCGACGCTCATACCGAGCACGATGACGAAAAATAGATTTAAGATGACATTGATCACGCCGGATAACATGAGACTATAGAGCGGCCGCTGACTGTCTCCGCGGGCACGAAGGATCGCTGAGGCGAAATTATAAACCATCTCGAAGGGGACACCAACGAAATAGATGCGGAGGTAAAGGGTTGCAAGCCCGATTACATCCTCTGGTGTCGCCATGAGACGAAGAATCGGTGCCGCAAAGAGCTCGCCGATTACAATGATCAGGAAGCTGACCGCGAGTGAAAAGGCGATGATCGTATGCACCGCATCGGAGATGGCCTTTTTCTGGTCACGGGCGATGAGTGCGGCGACGACAACATTGGCACCGACCGACATGCCGACGAAGGTGTTGACGAGGAGATTAATGACGGAGCTGTTTGCACCGACCGCGGCCTGTGCGGCACTGGAAACGAAATGCCCGACGACCGCGGTATCGGCAGAGTTAAAAAGCTGCTGCAGGATACTGGTCAGTGTGAGCGGAAGAGCAAACATGACGAGCTTCTGAAGAAGTGGCCCGTGAAGCATGTCTACCTGGTGCGTCTTTCCATTCTTCGTCATGAAGACCTCCTGATTTGATCAAACCAGACATCTTTGCCTGTCCTTTTTCACATGAATAACACCGGTGACTGTGATAGCATGCAAAAGGCCGGATGACAAGTGGTGATTTGAAAATTTACCAATGAAGTGGCTAAATGATTGATGATGAAAAGAACTGACTCAGAATCTTGATCGCAAGAAGAAGCAACACGATCAGGATAGAAGGTCGAACGATCTTCATCCCGTTTTTCATCATCAGTCCTGCCCCGATGTAGTTTCCAAGCATGTTGCAGAGTGCAGCCGGTAGACCAAGCATGATAAGCACCTTGCCATGCAGAAGAAAAACACAGAGTGCGACAAGATTGGTCGTCAGATTAATGACTTTCGTTTCGCCGTTTGCGGATTTGAGGCCCAGTCCCGCGAAGGCAGTAAAAGCTATAATCAGGAAGGTTCCGGTTCCGGGACCGTAAAAGCCATCATAAAACCCGACGATGAGCGCCGCCAGCGCAGCAATCACATAGGTCTTCTGCGTGATCACTTCATCTTCTTCCCGATGATCCTGAAAAAGATTCTTATTTAAAACAATAAAGGCTGTCACAGGCAGTAGGACGATGAGGATGCCAAGCAGTACAGTTTCCGGCGTAACCAGTGAAACCCGTGCACCGATCGAAGAACCGATAAAGGCACAGACCACACCGGGAACGGCCATCCGCCAATTGATGAGACGCTGCTTTACAAATCTTCCGGTAGCGACAGCCGTCCCGAGACAGCTCGAGAGCTTATTGGTCGCGATCGCAACATGCGGATCAAGACCAGTCAGAAGATAGGCAGGAAGAGAAATCAGCCCGCCACCGCCGCCGATGGCATCCACGAGTCCCGCCAGGAAAACAAGCGGACAGACGATTGGATATGTCATAGGGGTAATATTCATCATTTCAGAATACCACTTTCGTCAATCGCGTCGATGGCTTCGCGGATTTTTTTCGGAGGCAATACCAGTGCAAAACGCACATAGCCTTCGCCAAGTGGGCCGAAGCTGATGCCGGGCGTACAGATGACGCCGGCCTTTTCGATGAGCTCGAGGCAAAAATCCATCGAGGATTTGAATTTCTCCGGGATCGGGACCCAGACGAACATGCTGCCGTGACTGTTCACTGCATCCCAGCCGATGGAGCGGAGACCGCCGCAGAGGGCATCCCGGCGCTCCTGGTATTTCCGGCACTGCTCCTTTACGGAATCGAGCGGGCCGGTAAGTGCTGCGATCGCTGCCTCCTGCACCGGGTAGAACATACCGAAATCGACCTGCGAATGCAGTTTACGGAAGGCCTGCACGACATCCGAGCGGCCGACAAGGAAGCTGATACGAGCACCGGTCAGATTGAAGCTCTTGGATAGCGAGAAGAACTCGACGCCGACCTCGCGGGCACCGGGGTAGCTCAAAAAGCTCTGTCCGACTTTACCATCAAAGATGATATCGCTGTAGGCATTGTCATGGACGATCAGAATATCATATTTTTTTGCAAAGGCAATGATCTCTTCGTAGAGCTCTGGGGTACCGATCGAGCCCATCGGGTTTGACGGGAGAGACACGATCATAAATTTTGCCTTCTTCGCAACATCCTCCGGAATTTCCCAGACCTTCGGAAGGAAACCGGTCTCCTTCGTCATCGGATAGAAATAGGGCTCTGCGCCGCACATCTTGACTGTCGTGATGAAAGCAGGATAGCAGGGAGATGGAAGCAGAACCGTATCGCCTTCATCGCAAAGCACCATACCGATGTGTCCGAGGCCATCCTGGGAGCCGTTACAGCTCTGGATCTCATCCGGCTGCAGTGCGACATCGAAACGCTTCTTATAATAGCTCTGTACAGCAGAAACGAGCCGTTCGGAATCGCGAAGGGAATATTTCCAGTTATTCTGATCTTTTGCGGCGTCGATCAGCGCCTGCTTGATATGTGCCGGCGTTTCAAAATCCGGTGTACCGACACTCAGGTTATAGATCGTCCGCCCTTCTTTTTCGAGTGCGATCTTTTTATCATTGAGTGCTGCAAAAATCTCCGGCTCAAAACGGTTTAAGGTTTTACTGAACTGCATGACATATCCTCCCACATAACGCAATTAAACCATGTTTTACCATAAAAAGACCTGTAATTCTACTGCTTCGGCGAGATTTCAGAGGTTGAAGGGGAATTTTTAAGAAACGCTGGAACCAACAAGCGCTTGATTACGTACAAACGGCACGATTTAAGAAAACGAGTGTAGCGCAAACTACTATCAAAAAGAGGCTTTTGGCCGCTACGCGGTACCGCTTATCAGGGACTTTTCCGAAATCCGACTGGAGATGCCTTCCGAAACATACAGGTATCCTCAAGAATGATGCTTTCCGGCCCATTCAGGGAATAGATACGTTCTTCTCCGATTTTTGAATATTCAAAACCGTATACCTTGCCCTTCAGGATGATATATGCATGGGAAGGGAGTTGATCTGTTTCATAGATAGACAATATTTTAACATGGCGATATCTTAAATGCATACACAACTTTTTTGGAGAGAAGCCTGTTCATTTTGAAAACCAGTTTTTGAGATGGTAAAATAGAACGCGATTCTGGATATCGTTTTTGAGGTTTAATATGAATGCAGCGATATTTGGTGCCGGACAAGCCGGGGAGATGCTCCTTCTTGCAATCTTAAATCGAGAAGCCGAGAGTGATATACGAAAGCAGATTGTAGCTAAAGGCTTCCATGGAGAGGTCTATTCTGTCACCGAATTCCGAAGGATACAGAATATTCGATTTGCTGTGTGTTGTTGAAACAGGGTTCGTGATATGAGGAATGTTTATTTTATCCGACATGGGGATATCGGGCTCAAAGATAAGAGATATATCGGTATGACGGATCTTCCGCTTAGCATAGAAGGAAGGGAAGCGTGTAGGAGCTTTGCAGAAGCTTTCGCGAAGCAGAGATCATGTGACGGTTTTTTATCTATTTTTTCAAGTCCGCTTATACGGGCGAAGGAAACAGCAAAGTTTCTTTTGAAGCCCTTTTCCTTGGATGGGTCTTCAGATGTAGACGGCAATGAAATGGTGCAAATCATTCCTGCTCTTTCTGAAATCAATATGGGTGTCATGGAAAATGTTCGGATGGAAGAGTTTCAAAGGGATTTTCCGGAGGAATATGAAAAACGCGGGCAAGATATTGAACATTATAAACCGGAGGGTGGTGAGAACTTTCTTGAAGCGGAGAGGCGGTTTTCCGCTGGTTTGGATGAAATCGTACAGAGTCTTAAGAATAAAATGCAATCAGATGATGTTGTTATTGTGAGCCATTCCGGCGTGATGCGGAGCTTTCTTTGCCGTCTTCGAGGTATGCCGATGGATGCGATGTTTACGATTTCTTTTCCGTATCTTCATGTTGAGGAAGTGCCTTTTTATGAAGTAGAATCCGGGATTTTGTATGATAAGTATCAGGTCCCCGAGAATGTGGTCCGGCATATGCGGAAGGTGCGGGATGTAGCAGAAGAAATATGCAGCCGAGTGGATCCCGAGTGTAGGCATTATGATCGGGAGCGAATCGGGAGAGCATGCCTTCTACATGATCTTTTAAGAGCTGAGAGGCATCATTGGGAGGCGTCGGCGGATGCGCTGGAACATGAGGGCATGGCAGATATCGCCGGGATGGTGCGGATGCATCATAGCAGTGACATTGATGAAGTCGGCCCACTGACTGAAGCGGAAATTCTTTTTTATGCAGACAAATGTGTACAGGAGGACAAGGTCGTTTTTGTCGATGAACGGTTTCAGGCGAGCCTTAAGAAGTGTAAGACGGAGGAGGCACTACGGCATCATGATGCGCTCTTTCATAAGACAAAATGCATCGCGAGGAAGATTGATGCAATGTGTGAATGCTGATTTATATGAAGTCCTGGCTACTGGACTTGTCGTATATTGGTAGATATGGTTAATAGTAAAAGCATATTTAAATGGTTTGCGTATGCATAAAATATAGAATGGAGGTTGTATCATGAGCAGGCTGTATGACTTGATGGAAGAGATCGATGAACTGAATCCGAATGTAGAGAGCTACGTGCTGACGAGTCTCGCAGAGGAAAGCTTCGGCGAGAAGGCACTGGTTTCTGATGGCAAGATAGCTTTTACCACAAAGGAAAATGGATTTTTTAAGGCGCATGAAGCGGAAGCTGACGCGGTGAAGGAAAGCGGCATCCTGGAGCTTGGCGGTGAACGGATTTATTCCGAGCTTCTCGGAAAGGAAAAGAAGATCGTCGTGCTCGGGGCAGGCCATGTTTCGATGCCGATCATTAAGATCGGGAAGCTGATCGGTTGTCATGTGATCTGTATCGATGATCGTCCGCAGTTTGCGAATAACGCGCGTGCAGTCGGGGCGGATGAAGTGATCTGTGATGCGTTTACAGAAGCCCTGAAGAAGATTCCGGGGGATCCGGATACGTACTTTGTCATCGTGACGAGAGGGCACCGTTATGACCAGGACTGCCTTCGGGAGATCGTGAAAAAACCGCATGCCTATATCGGACTCATGGGTTCACGACGTCGTGTCGCAATCGTTAAGGAGGAGCTTTTCCGCGAGGGCGCGTCAAAGGACGTGCTCGATGCAATTCATACACCGATCGGCCTTGACATTAAGGCAGAGACGCCGGAGGAAATCGCCGTTTCTGTTCTTGCAGAGATCATCAAGGTGAAAAATGATACGAAACGGGATTTTGGTTATCCGGAGGAAATACTAAACGCTGTTGTCGGCGCTAATCCGCATGACATGCCGATGGAGGGCAGAAAAATACTGACGACGATCGTGATGCGTAAAGGCTCTGCACCGCGAGAGGTCGGCACCAAGATGCTGATCATGCCGGATGGTTCCTGCGTCGGTACGATCGGCGGAGGCTGTGTGGAAGCAGAAGTCATGAGAAAAGGCCGGGACATGCTTCTCGATGAGGATCCGAAGCCGTGTCTTTATCATGTGGATCTCACAGAGGATGCGGCTGTAGAGGAACGTATGGTCTGTGGTGGCGTTCTGGATGTTCTGATGGAGGTCATCTAACCTGCGATTATGGTTTTGATGGTTCCATAAAACAGGAGGCATCATAGTGAAAAAAATATATTATTTCGATCATGCTGCGACGACGTCACTTGCGCCGGAAGCGCTGGAGGCGATGGAACCGTATCTTCAGGAGGATTATGGCAATGCCTCGGCCCTGTACGATCTCGGTTTGCGGGCACGTCGTGGCATCGAAGCGGCACGAAAGAGCTGTGCTTCACTGATCGGAGCGGGATCGGCAGAAATCATCTTCACAAGCGGTGGATCGGAATCGGACAACTGGGTTCTTCGCGGTGCAGTCGAAATGTATGAGGCGGCGCATCCGGGAAAGCATGCGCATATCATCACAACGAATATCGAGCATCATGCTGTCCTTAATACATGTAAATATTTGATGAAGCATGGCGTTGAGATTTCATGCCTCAAGGTCGATCCGTATGGCCGGATTGATCCTTCGGATGTTCAGCAAGCAATCCAGGAAAATACGGCTCTCATCAGTGTGATGACGGCAAATAATGAAATCGGCACGATTGAACCGATCGAAGAAATCGGCGCCATTGCAAAGGTACATGGCATTCCTTTTCATACCGATGCTGTGCAGGCCTATGGGCACATCTCGATTGATGTAGAAAAAATGCATATTGATTTTCTGTCTGCCTCTGCCCATAAGCTGAATGGCCCAAAGGGCATAGGTCTCCTTTATATACGCCGTGGCATTCATTTCCCGGCGATGATCTTCGGCGGAGAACAGGAAAACGGTCACCGCGCCGGTACAGAAAATGCTGCCGCCATCGTCGGCTTCGGCAAAGCGGCAGAAATCGCTGCCGCTATGTTACAGGATCGCATCATAGAAGAGACCGCCCTCCGCGACTACATGATCGGTCGGATCCTCCGGGAAATCCCTCTGACCATCCTGAACGGAGATCCTATAACCCGTCTCCCGAACAACATTAATGTCACCATCCCATACACAGACAGCGAACAGCTCCTCTATCTACTAAATGGACGGGGTATCTGTGCCAGTGCCGGGTCTGCCTGTGCGAGTGGCTCCATTGACCCAAGCCACGTTCTCACCGCGATCGGCCGCTCCCATGAAGATGCATTTTCAAGCATCCGTTTTACCATCGGTCACGAAAACACGCAAGAAGACGTAGATTATGTTGTCGATGCACTGAAGGATATCGTCGGAACACTTCGTGCACAGTCAGTACTCTACAAAGAGAGAACCTCATAACACTTTTTATAAATGGGAACCCGGAGTATAATCCTTAACAGATTAGAAATGCATAAGGAGCAGAACATGAGCGAAGAATTCACACATTTTGATTCGGATGGCAATGCTTTTATGGTAGATGTATCCGGTAAGGATGTCACGAAACGGATGGCGATCGCGGAAGGGACGATCCGGGTTTCCCGCGAGGTCATGGATGCGATCCTCGGGAAAAAAGTGAAGAAGGGCGACGTGCTGACGGTTGCGCAGGTTGCCGGCATCATGGGGACGAAGCGGACTTCGGAGCTCATCCCGATGTGTCATATTTTAAATCTCACAAACGCAAAGGTTACCTTCACGATCGACCAGGAGGAGGGTACGATCACAGCGTTCTGCACGGTGAAGACTGAGGGGAAGACCGGGGCTGAGATGGAAGCGCTGACCGGCGCCTCGATCGCATGCCTCACGATCTATGACATGTGCAAGGCCATAGACAAGCGGATGGTCATCGAGAACATTCATCTCGTGGAGAAGGATGGCGGGAAGAGCGGCGACTTTCACTTTTGAGGCCCGCTCTGCATCGCCCACCTTCGGCACCATCTGTTTCAGAACTCAATCGCGTAGAGCCTGTCGAAGCGGAGGGGTCTGCCGCTTAGGTTAATGGAATGAGAAAGAATATCAATGTCGAGGAGGTCGCCGGTGAGCCAGTGGTAGTGGCCGCGGGGGCCGTCTTTATGGAGGGCGGTCTGGGACTGGTCTTCTTCGAAGTAGAGGACAGCGATGGGGAGGAGGCCTTTTCGGTCGTAGCGTTTTGGCGGGAGCGTCGAGAGGCGGGCTTCCAGCGTCTGGAGCTTCTCGCCCAGTTCGGTTTTCATCTCTTCTGTCAGAGGAACGGGGTGAATGGTTTCGACAGTCTCGGCCTCCATGGTTTCGTCGAAGCCGTCGAGGGCGTCGAAGGGCATGAAGAGCTTCGCACGGTTGCTGCGCGGCATCTTCGGATGTCGTCTCGAAAAGGCGTCACCATCATGCGATGGCCTCTTTTTTGTGATGCTGTTCAAGGACTCCATGTTCATCTCCTCTCGAGGGCCAAGCCTGTCCTATGCCCGGTGGCCTCCGATCTGTGTGTTCCGTTCTCTGGTGCGGGCACAGTCCGTGAGGCTCATGCCGCGTAGGACAGCATTGGGCCCGTAAGTGTCTTTGATATGAAGAATCGCCTTCGAGAGATTACGCTCCTTTTCCATCACACAGCTATCGTGAAAGAGGTCGAGCTGATAGCAGGTTGTATCCTTCGAACGTATGTTATTTAAAGTCAAAAAGATCCGTCGGATCGGGAGTGACGGGCTTGCCGCCTGCCGGAACAGACGCACAGCGGCCGGAATGATCTGCCCGGGAAAATCTGTGTAGGTGCCGAAGCGGATCGTGCCCTTGCCATGCGGCGGGATGCGGCGACCGTACCAGTCAAGATGCACCGTTCCCGCATAATCATCGGAAACAACTTCATAGCCGATGTAGATCGTCATCGAGTCAGCGGCCAGCCCCTCACGAAGGAGCGAAAGCGACAGAAGCTCCGCCTGCTCCTTCACAGCGAGTTCTGCCTCCTCATAGCTGTAGGCCCGCGGGAGTACCTGTCCATTCGAGAGCGACCGGTTTCCGGTATGATAGTTCTTGATGTCCTGCATGGTACAGGGCTCGATGCCCCATGCGTGGTCGATGAGAAGCTCAGCATCAATACCAAATATCTGATAGAGAAGCTCTTCATCCCGGAGTGACATTTCGGCCACATCACCCATCGTATACATACCGTACTTCGAAAGTCTCGCGGAGATGCCGCCGGCTACCTGCCAGAAATCCGTGATTGGCCGATGTGACCAGAGCACACGGCAATATTCGTCTTCGTCGAGCGCAGCGATCCGGACACCATCCCGGTCTGCCTGCTTATGCTTCGCGACGATATCCATCGCAACCTTCGCAAGGTACATATTGGTGCCAATGCCTCCGGTCGCCGTGATACCGGTTTCCCGGTAGATATCCTGGATCACGCGACGTACGAGATCATGCGGCTTCTCGGGATAGAGCTTTCGGTATGGTGTTGCATCGATAAATACCTCATCCACAGAATAGACATGAATATCCGCCGCAGAAAAATACTTGAGATAAATGGAATAGACCTTCGCAGAATACTTGATATAAAGCGCCATCCTGGGCGGTGCGATGATGTAATCGATCTTCCGGTGAAGTGACGCCTCTGCAGACCGGATTGCTTCCTTTGCTTCAAAAAGCCGCGGCCGCCCCGGTACACCGAGTGCCTTCAGTGCCGGTGACACAGCAAGGCAGATCGTCTTATCTGTCCTTGTCGGATCCGCCACGAGAAGTCTTGCTTCCAGCGGCTCTAGGCCTCTCTCGACGCACTCGACGGAGGCATAGAAGGACTTAAGATCGATACAAAAATAGATTTTATCCTGCATATCGACTCCCTTAAGCGAAACAAAAATGTAGTTAAATGACAATATTTAATGTAATTAATTGTCTTGATGATGTCAATATAAAACATCGGAAAAACAAAAAAATGTACATTACAAGCGATGCTATGATTTCTACTGTAATATTTTGTGGTTCTTTGTTAAGATAGCGGTAATGTAAGCATTATTCTGTCGGACAAAGAGGGATGGGATGACGAGGTCACGTGAAGAGTGGGAGAAAATCGTATATTGTGCTACCGATGTGGGAGAGCATATGCTGAAATCCGGCGCAGAGGTGCACAGAGTGGAGGATACCGTCCGCCGTATCTGTACGGCCTATGGCGCGGAACGTACAGATGTGTTTACGATCACATCCTCGATCGTCGTGACCGTATATGTCAGCGATTTTACGACGGTGACAGAGACGAGACGAGTTTCTCATTCCGTGAACGACATGCTGAAACTCGACGAATACAATGAGTTGTCTCGTGAAATCTGTACCGGGCTTCCCGCACCCGAAAGAATCCGGGAAAGACTGGTTGAAATTCACGATGGAAATTTACCGCTATTTTCAATAAAAATTTTCGCCTATGCGCTAGCGTCCTTTTCTTTCTCCATATTTTTCGGCGGGAATCTGCCGGATGGTCTGGCCGCAGCCCTGATCGGCATTTTCCTCTGCTATTTCGAGGAATTTCTCGCGCACTTTACGGAAAATCCTCTGATGACAGCGCTCATCTGGTCCGTCGCCGGCGGTTCCCTTGCGAGCCTTTCGGCGAGACTTATGCCGGGACTTCAGCTTCATCCGGATCTGATCTCTATCGGTAATATCATGCTGTTTATCCCGGGGATTGCCTTCACGAATTCACTTCGGGATCTTTTCCTCGGCGATACGATATCCGGACTTATCCGCTTCCTGGAATCCGTGCTACTTGCCGTTGTGATGGCAATCGGCTTCGCCGCGGCCGGACTCTTTTTTCATACCGGAGATGTCATATCCTCCGGTACACAGACGGCGATACTTCAGATCATCACGGCAGGGTTTGGCACCTTCAGCTTTTCGATGATCTTTCATGCTGGTAAAGAGAAGTGGGGCTTACTGTTTCTCGGTGGTGTGCTTTCATGGATCCTGTATCTGATATTTTTTGATTGGACAAAAAGCAGCAATCTTGCAGGCTTTTTGTCTGCAGGAATTCTCGCCTTTTATGCGGAACTGATGGCCAGAGTATGCAGAACACCAGCGACGGTGTTCAGTCTCATTACGACAGTGCCACTTATTCCCGGAGCCGGACTCTATCGGGCCATGAACGCGCTCATGAACGGAAGCATTGGCGGCTTTCAGGGCTACGGACTAAGTACGCTTATGTTTGCATCAGCCATGTCCGCCGGTATCATTTTCTGCAGTCCGATCGGCACCCGTATTTTTTCTTGCTTTCATAGATCAAAGCGGATACCATAATAGATAAGATTTAAAAAATTTTGAAAGGAAATAAAAGCTATGTATGTTACAGATGAGTATAAGGCAGCGGCAAGCCGCTATGATACGATGCAGTATAACCGCTGCGGAAAGAGTGGCCTGAAGCTTCCGACCGTTTCACTCGGACTCTGGCACAACTTCGGCACGAACTGCAATATGGACAACATGAAGCAGCTTCTTTTTACTGCGTTTGATCATGGTATCACGCAGTTCGATCTTGCAAACAACTATGGACCGGTCGATGGCGCAGCAGAAGCGAATTTCGGACGGATCTTTACGGACAATTTCAAGCCGTATCGTGATGAAATGATTATTACCACAAAGGCAGGTTATACGATGTGGCCTGGGCCTTATGGAGACTGGGGCTCTCGTAAGTATCTGATCTCTTCGCTGGATCAGTCACTCCGTCGGATGAAGCTGGATTATGTCGATATTTTCTATCATCATCGCATGGATCCGGAGACGCCAATCGAAGAGACAATCATGGCGCTGGATCAGATCGTTCATTCCGGTAAGGCACTGTATGTCGGCATTTCGAACTACGATGGTCCGCATGCCGCTGAGGCACTGAAGCTGGCGCGGGAGATTCATCTTCCACTGATTATTAACCAGAACCGCTATTCGATTTTTGACCGGACGATCGAGAAGAATGGTCTTAAGGATTTCGCGGCTGAGAATGGTATGGGCATCATTTGCTTTAGCCCGCTTGCGCAGGGCATGCTGTCTGAGAAATATCTGCATGGCATCCCAGAGGATTCGCGGATGAAGACAGATGGCAGATTCCTTCATGCGGATGCGTTGACTCCAAATAAGCTTCAGGCGATTCAGGCGCTTGATCAGCTTGCGAAGGATCGTGGACAGACACTGCCGCAGATGGCGCTTGCATGGTGCCTTAAGGACGATGCGGTCACATCGGTTCTCATCGGTGCCTCCAAGCCGGAGCAGATTCTCGAAAATCTCGGTGTGGTCGGGCATACCTCCTTTACGCAGGAGGAACTTGATAAAATCGAAGAAATCATGGCACCGATATGGAGTGAGATCAGTCCGCGGTATCATGTTTAACCTCGATTTATTGCGTATGGGGTAAATGTAAAAATGAAAATATCTGTATATAACAGCTGGGATCATGTACCGAAGGCAGAAGCAGAAGGGGAAGAAGAGGCTGTTCTTGCCTGGAACGGGGAGTATCGGAAGAATGATTTTATCGAATTCACAGAACTTACGAAGAATCGGTTTTATGTCGTGACGTTGGATGCCGCGGTACCGGAAGCAGTGGTATATGTCACCGCAGATTCTATCTTGTATGAGGTGCCGTTCTATGAGAAGAAGACGAGCTACAATCCGCTCGCTTTTTTTGGAAACAGACACTATATCCGGATTCGCTTAGCCGAGAACCGAGAAATTTACAGAGAACGTGACCTCGCGTTAAATCCTTTCGATCAGCATGAAGTAAGCGGCGTATATCCGCATGCCAGTGCAAATATCGAGACACGTGGTGAAGCGGTATTTGCTGCGAGAAATGCCATCGACGGATGTGTCGCGACGGGTAGCCATGGTGAATGGCCCTATGAATCCTGGGGCATCAATCGGCGTGAGGATGCAGAATTCCGTATCGATTTCGGTCGACCTGTAAACATTAATGAGATTCGTCTTTATACCCGTGCTGATTTTCCACACGATAGCTGGTGGAAAGCGGGAACCTTCACTTTTTCTGACGGGACAGAGGAAACAGTGCAGATGGAGAAGAGAGCTGGAACACCGCACAGCTTTTCGCTAAAAAGGGAAAACATCACCTGGCTCACCCTGCATGATCTGAAAAAGTCATCCGATCCGAGTCCCTTCCCAGCACTTACGGAAATTGAGGTATTTGGGACAGAAGGGAACGTGATGCATCATGCATGAGACGTTGGTAGAGGATTGCATCGAACAGATTTTGAAAACAAGGCGGATGGTACAGCAGGAAACAGAAAAGAGTAATGCATCTGCTTTTCAGAAATCAGAAAATATGTATATATGGTCAGATTATCTTGCTTCAGTTCCGACGATCTGTGAAAGAGCCGAGTGGGGTGCGCTTCCCGTAGAGCTTCGGGAAGCGATCATTGCGGATGGGGAGAAGGCACTTGCGGAGCCGTGGCCGGTCATCCTAATGTCCGATTACCTCCGATTTTCCAAGGATGGTAATCGCAGTCTCTTTGAAGACAAGTATTTCACCCGCCGTCGGATGCTTACGAAACTTACGCTGGCAGAATGCGTCGAAAACAAAGGAAGATTTCTTCCGAAGATCCTCGACGGTATCTACCTCATCTTAGGGGAGACTGCGTGGCAGCTTCCTGCGCACAATGCCTACATCCGTGATACAAAGCAGTTTTCTGTGCCGGACACGACACGACCGGTCGTCGACCTGTTCGCAGCCGAGACAGCCGCCATTCTCGGCGTCGCAGAATATCTTTTGAGAGAACCGCTTAAAGCCATCAGCCCGTTCATAGAGATCACACTGGATAATGCCCTCTATGACAGGATCTTTTTCCCGTATCTTCATTTTCACTTTTGGTGGATGGGAAACGGCTTAGAGCCAATGTGCAACTGGACTCCCTGGATCACACAGAACATTCTACTTTCTGTTTTCACACGAGATGACGGGAAAGGCAGAAAAGTACAGACGTCTACTTTGCAGAAAGCTGTTTCTGATATAACACAGCAGAACAAAGCATCAGATGTTTGGAAGGAAAGCAACGAAAAGGAGAAATTGTTCTCAACTGAAGCGAGCGAACCTTTGGAACTTGAAGAAATAAAGATGAAATGGAGCAACGCGGCGAAGGCATCACCCGTGATAGCAGAGAAATTTCTCCAGCCGGATGGACATGTCGATCCGCCTGACTGGCCGACCACGCATACCATTTTGTCAAAAGAAGAAAAACTTCAGATCCTTCGACAGGCGGCAAAATCCATCGACTATTTTCTCAACGAATATGCACTTGATGGCTGCTGTGACGAAGGAGCACAGTACTATAGCCACGCCGGCCTCACGATGCTCGGTTGTCTGGAACTTTTCTATGAGATCTTCGGTGGCAAAGCGCCATTTAACGAAATAAAGATTCAAGCTGGAGTTTACAAGGCTCAAGTAGGAAAAGAAAGTAAAATAGAAGAACTGTTCCAAAACACGAAAATCAGAAGCATCGGTGAATACATCGTGAAAATGGTAGCCGGTGACAATTACTATATCAATTTTTCAGATTGCTCTCCACGCGCCGGTAGGCGAACAGCCAGAGAATATTTGTTTGGAAAACGCCTCGGAAGCCGTACGATGGAGGCATTGGCGGCAAAGGATCTCGAAGAAGAAAGCATGACAGAACGCCTATTGCCGATGGAAGAAAACCTCTGGTACCATATCCTCCAGATCTTTGCCTACAAAGAAATGCTGGCAGCATCCACACAAGTGAAGAAATCTGTGCAAAAGGCAGAGACCAGTTTGTCACTGAAAAATGGAATGCCAGATCGACAAAAAGAAGAAACGTTATGGCAGCGGACAGAAGAATCCATCCAGCCGGCGGACAGCTACTTCGAAAGCACCGGCCTCCTCGTCACGCGCGACAACCACTTCACCCTCGCCATCAAAGCCGGCGATAATGCAGACAGCCACAACCATAACGACGTAGGCTCCTTCACCCTGTACCGCGACGGAAAGCCCCTCATCATCGACCTCGGCGTCGGCACCTACACGAGAAAAACCTTCTCGAAGGACCGCTACGACATCTGGACCATGCAGTCTCGATACCATAACCTTCCGACCTTCCTTACCGACGAAGCCCTGCAAAAGCTCTTTGCTTCGCGCAAAGAAGAACTGATGGGTACTGCAGAAAAGTTCACTCGTACAGTGTGCAGGAACGTTTGTGGAACTTCGACCATGACTATGGATGCAAAAGATATAGATGCTGAAGCTATGACAAGAAGTCTATTCCAAGAGCGAGAAACAACTGTAGCGGCACTAGAGAAAGCAGGTATCACCATGGAAAAACCAGGCGACACCGCAAAAGCAATAGATGTCTCGCTAGACACAAAGCAAGATCCGGAAATACTCTGCTTCACTATGGACATCGCGCCTGCCTACGAAACCCCGCAGATCCGCAGCATGCAAAGAACCTGTATTTTCCAGAAAAATCAAAGCATCACGATCGAAGACCATTGGGACGCAGACCTACGCCCCGTCTTCACATTAATGACCTACAATAAGCCAGAAATCGTTGAAGAAGAATGCCGGAATATATGCACTATATCAGTCGGGGACCAGAACATCTTAATAAAAGGCGTACAAAAAGCGATGATTGAACCAATCCCCATCACCGATGCACGTTTAGGTGAAACCTGGAAACATGATTGTTATAGACTACTTCTATTGCCATTAGGCAACAAATTAGAAACCATATTCGGAGCAACACAGCCACTTACCCCTGTGCACCAGTTTTCGACTGGATAAACTCCCGCGGTGACTCTCCGGTAACCCGCTTAAACACCTTCGAGAAGTAGTACGCCGACTCAAACCCCAGTGCATCCGCCACCTCATAGATCTTCATGTCATCCGACAGCAGCATCTCCTTCGCTTTCTCAATCTTCTTTGTATAAACATACTCCGAGAATCCGATCTCCATATTTTTCTTAAACAGCACACTAAGATACGCTGGCGACAGTCCGAATTTCTCCGCGATCTCATTCAGCTGCATATGCCCGTCGAGATTCTCATCGATGTACTGTTGGATCGACGCGATTAGCTTGTCCTTTCCGGAACGACGGTTCGCCCCGACAATGTGGCTGAAAAGCCGGATCGGCTGATGATCATCCGCGGCCTCCATCGCTGTCTTCGCTTCGTCAAAGGAGGCTGCGATATCCATAGGATGAGAAACCGCCGTACCGATGCCGAAGTAGACAGAAATATTAAAATAATTGAGGATCATATCACGCGCGTTCAGACCGGTCACTGATTTCGGCAATCGGGGTGTCCTCTGAAAAAGCAGCGATGATCGTAAAATGACTCGGATCGTTGGACACAATATAAAACGGGAAATACTTCGCAAGGATCTCCTTCGACATGTCAAGACAAGAGTTATAGAGCGTCAGCCTTTTTTCCTGGCTGAGCGATGTGTCATCGCTGCGAACAGAGCTTCCGATATCTGCGACCACCACGAGATACCGGTCTTCCGTAAAGCGCATCGAAACATCCGCGGCGTCTCCTCATCCTTAAACATGTGATTCAGGAGACGAAGCATAAATTTCTGTTGAAACAGCTCGAGATTTGCCGACTTCTGCGCGGATGGTGCTTCATTCGGCTTTAGCTGATCGACCCGACGGATCGCCTTATCAATCGATTGATGCAGCGCATCCTGATTCAGATCGATCTTCACGAGATAATCGACCGCCTGTAAAGAGAGCGCTTCTCTTGCCATATCAAATTCCTCATAGGCTGTCAGCATGATAAAGACCGGAAGCTCACCGAATTTTTCTCTCGAAGCCCGGATGAGCTCAAGGCCCGTCATGATCGGCATCTTGATATCGGCAATGACGATAACCGGATGCTTCTCGTCGATCAGGGAGAGCGCATCTCTGCCATTTCCTGCTGCCCCGACAATCTCCAGATTTTCAAACCCCTTCGACAGCATCGAGCGAAGCCCGACCTGTACCAGTGGTTCATCATCGACAATCAAAATTGTATAGTTCATCAAGATCTCCATTTTAATAGTAAAGCTTCATCCAGGCACTCGGATGGAACGACTTTTAAGGCTCCGTTGATCTGTACAGCAGATCGTTCTTAAGTAAGATGAACAAGAGGCTTTCATGCATCATGTTCTACATTCGCCATGACACTTCCGAGCGTTTCCGGTGTCCCCTCCGGCAGTGATTTTACCACCGGGAGTGTAAACTGCATCTCGGTAAAGGTCCCGATCTCCGAGTGAATCGAGATGCCATACTGCGTGCCGAAGGTATATTTGATCCGCTGGTTGACATTGGACACACCGACATGGCGGAAGAAATCATGCGCATCCTCATCGCCACCCTTCATGACACGATCAATCATCGCCTGATCCATGCCGACGCCGTCGTCCCGCACACGGATGAGGAGACATGCAGCCGGTGAAAAGCCCTCCACGTCTTCGAAGGAGAATCGGATGACAATGCTTCCTGCGCTGCCCTTCGGCTCGATCCCGTGGAAGATGGCGTTCTCAAGGATCGGCTGGATCGAAAAGCGGTTCACATAGCACGAAAGCGTCTCCGGATCATCGATGACATACTGCAGCGTGATCGTCCCGCCGTAGCGGTATTTCATGATCGTGAAATAGTCATCGACCAGTGCCTTTTCATCCCGAAGCGGAATCAGATTCTGCTTGTTCTTTGCAATGTTTCGAAGAAGCCGTGAAAGCGCCGTCGACATATCCGCGATGCCATCGGAGCCCTGAATCGTCGCCATCCATTTGATGGTATTCAGCGTGTTATAGATAAAATGCGGATTGATCTGCGACTGCAGGATCTCATATTCGAGCGCCTGCTTCTTCCGCTCGTCCTCGACACGACGGTTCATGAGCGACTCCACATTTTCAGACAGCATATTGATGCCCTTGCCGATCGAACCAAACTCCGTATCCGACTCGATCGACGGATCCCGCGAGAAATCACCCTGTGACACGAGCGAGATCTTTCTTAAAAGTCCATTGAGCGGTGTCGTAATGCTTACATGCAGCGAGTGCATGATGAACACACCGCCCACGAGGATGAAGAACGCGATCAGCGCGATGATCCGATAATAAAAGTTAAGTCTCTGCCGGATCTCTGCCTTCGACGGAATCATGTAGAGATGAAAGCCATCGATCTTCAGCGGAACATCGATGACGCCATCAGGCAGCGGGGCTTCTGTCAGACTGACGGCAGAGGCATTGCTCTGATAAGCATAGCTATGCCCATCTCCGATCGAGAGGAAAACTTCAGCATCCTCCGGGATGGTAAGACCGGACAAGCAGCTTGTGAAAAGCTCCGGTGAGATCTCCAGATATACGAAGCCGATCACCTCCGAGGAGGAAGAGCTGTAGATCGGGCGCACGACCGGCAGGATCTCGGCAGTCGTATGGGTGCTGACCGGATTTTCCACGAGCCCGATCCAGAGATAGGATGGCGCTTCGATCAAGGGATCAAAGAAGGACGCCTGCATGATCGACTTTGTAAAGTCAGTCCGGAAGCCAAGTGCGTTATTCTGCACGGTCTGGAGGTACTGTGCGCCATCCGGTGTAGAGATAACCGCACGATTGATAAATTCTGTTTTACCGACGGCGTTGTATTCATTACGAAAATGCTCCCAGGTCGAAAGCATCTGCTTCCGGAGATCCGTATCGTCGGAAGCTGCCTCTGCCGTCTGCTTCTTTAGAGTCGTGAGGTAGGTCGCGATATTCGGATCGATCGTACACCAGTTGGCAAAGGACTCAATGTCCGAGAGAGAAGCATCGAGATCGGAACCGACAAGCTGCAGATTATTCCGCACAGACTCTGCCTGGAGCCTCGTAAGCGCACTGCGGACGGAAAAGAAGCTGACGATCACGACGATGAGTGCGAGGACAGCTGCAAAGCCGAGGGACCATACCGCGATGAGGACCCGGAGTGAGAGGTGTTTTTTATAAGATTGAATCATATCAACCGCCAAATTCTAAAAATAAAGCAAAAATTTCTAAAAAATACACATTTTCTGTAAAAAATGAATAAAAAAATTCAAAATCCACCGCGAAAACTGCATTTATTCACAAGCAAAGAAATTTTACAATATAGACAATCAAATAGCAAATGCGGAATGCCGCGAAAAGCAAATGGTAAAACGGGTTCCGCGATATGGGAGGTTAACATGAAAAAGAGAATCATCAGTTCCGTCATGGCAGCGACGATGGTAGCATCCCTCGCAGCCTGCGGTAGCAGCAGCTCACAGAGCACGACAGCGGCAGCGACAGAAGCAGCAAAGGCTGAGACAACAGCAGCCGCTGCAGCTGAGACAACGGCAGCGGCCACAGAGGCAGCGGCAGGTGGTGACGAAGCCGTCACGCTCAAGTGGGCACTCTGGGATAAGGACGCGACGGTTTATTATCAGCCGCTCATCGATGCCTATACGAAGGAGCACCCGAACGTAAGCATTGAGATGGTAGATCTTGGATCTACGGACTATTCGACCGTGCTTGGTACACAGCTTTCGGGCTCCGGCTCCGACTTCGATGTCGTGACGATCAAGGATGTGCCGGGTTATATGACGCTTGTCAACAAGGGCGTGCTTGAACCGCTGGATGACAGGATCGCCGCTGACGGTATCGATCTTTCTCAGTACAAGGGGATTACCGATCAGGTTAAGATCTCGGATAAGCTCTATGAACTTCCGTTCCGTTCGGATTTCTGGGTTCTCTACTATAACAAGGATGTCTTTGATAAGGCAGGCGTTGATTATCCGACCAATGACATGACCTGGGAGCAGTATGATGAGCTCGCAAGAAAGATCACCGATACGACAGCTGGATCCGAGGTTTATGGTGCACATTATCACACCTGGAGATCCACGGTTATGCTTGATGGTATCCTCGATGGCAAGGCAACTGCCGTTGATGGCAATTATGATTTTGCGAAGCCTTACTACGATATGGTCATCAAGCAGCAGGATGACGGCGTCTGCATGGACTATGCAACCCTGAAGACACAGGGACTTCACTATTCTGATGCGTTTGCACAGGGCAACATCGGTATGATGAACATGGGTACCTGGTTCCTGTCCACACTGATCGCGAAGATCAAGTCCGGTGAGTACACAGACTGCACGAACTGGGGCATCGTCAAGTATCCGCACGCTGAGGGCGTAGAGCCGGGCTCTACACTCGCTACGATCACATGTCTGGCACTGCCGACCAGCGCACCGCATAAGGATGCAGCCTGGGATTTCATCAAGTTTGTGACCGGTGAAGAGGGCGCTACTGTGATGGCCGGTACAGGAAATATTCCGGCGATGTCAAACGATAAGATCGTTTCCTCCATCGCATCGATGGATGGCTTCCCGGCTGATGACACGACATCCAAGGATGCACTCGTTACGACACATACCTATCTCGAGATGCCGGCAAATGATAAGTCTGCCGAGATCGAGACAGTTCTTAATGAGCAGCATGACCTCATCATGACAGAGTCCGAGGATGTGGACACGGGTATCAAGAACATGAATGAAGGTGTGCAGGCTATTCTTCAGAAGTAAAAATCAGATCGCTTCAAATGTGAAGGACATTTAGCCTTTGTTCGTAAGTTTGATTCGATCGATCAAAACAGATTTATAGCGGGGCTTTCACAAAAGGCTTGTGGAAGCCCTGTTTTTTAAAGAGATATTTGCAGAATCTCACGAAATGCGAAAAAAATCACCTTCGTATGTTTGAAAGGAAACAGAACCATGACAGCAGAAATGAATGCAGCTAAGAGAAAACGCCAGCAGGCACTGGTCGCCTATTCGTTCATTGCCCCGAACTTCATCGGCTTCGCCATCTTTACGCTGGGCCCGATCATCCTCGCGATGATCATGGCGTTCATGGAGTGGGATGGTAATAATCCATGGAAGTTTGTCGGCTTCGGAAATTTTCAGAATATCTTCACAGATGACCGGTTTCTTGCAGCGCTCAAAAATACTGCCGTATATGCGGTTTTCACAGTACCGCTGACGCTCATCATGGCACTCGCGCTGGCGATTCTTCTTAACCAGAAGATCAAGGGGCGGAACTTCTTCCGGACGATTACGTTCTTCCCGTATGTAGCCAGTCTCGTCGCTGTAGCGGCTGTCTGGAACATGCTGTTTACGCCGGCAAAGGGAGGCATTGTCAACCAGATTCTCATCAATGTCTTCCATATGAAGGCAATGAAGTGGGCGGCAGCGCCGGCGACTGTCATGCTGACGATCATCATGTTCTCCATCTGGAAGAACATGGGCTACTACATGGTCATTTATCTTGCAGGTCTGCAGGGCATCAATCAGGAGCTCTATGAGGCGGCGTCGCTTGATGGCGCGAATGGCTGGAAGAAGTTTCTGTATGTGACCTGGCCACAGCTGAAGCCGACGACCTTCTTCGTCGTCATCATGCTGACCATCAACTGCTTCAAGGTGTACGATATCGTCTATATGCTGGCCGGCGGATCAAATGGTGTCGTCAACAAGTCCGCGATCGTGCTTGTGTACTACATCTACGAGGAAGCCTTCCGTAACTGGAAGCTCGGTACCGCTTCGGCAGCATCGATGGTTCTGTTTGTCATCGTTCTCGTCATCACGCTGATCCAGTTCCGTGGTGAAAAGAACTATGCGAATGACTAAGGAGGAGAACATGAACAGCAGCATTTCCAGAAATCAGAAAATCGGGAGATTTTTCCTGTATCTTCTCCTCATCATACTGGCGGCAATCATGCTGGTGCCCTTCATCTGGATGGTCACCGCGTCGCTCAAGCCGAACAAGGATATCTTCGTGATTCCGTATCAGTGGGTTGGCTTCACGCCGCGCTGGCAGAATTATGTCGACATCTGGATCAAGATTCCGCTCGCTATTTTCACGAAAAATACCGTGAAGCTGACACTGATTGTGACCTTCCTTGAGCTTCTCACTTCGAGCTTTGCAGCCTACGCTTTTGCCAAACTTCACTTCAAAGGAAGAGATGCGCTTTTCCTTGCCTATGTTGCGACGATCGCGATTCCGTGGCAGTCCTACATGGTACCGCAGTTCCTTTTCATGCGGAAGATCGGGCTGGCAGATACGCATCTTGCGATCATCATCCTCCAGGCCTTCACAGCCTTCGGCGTGTTCATGATGCGGCAGTTCTATGAAGGCATCCCGGATTCGCTCTGCGAGGCGGCGCGAATCGATGGGATGAATGAGTATCAGATTTATGCGAAGATTATGCTTCCACTTAGCAAGCCTGCGCTGTCGACGCTGACGATCTTCACGTTTGTGAATACCTGGAATGATTTCCTCGGACCGCTCATCTATCTCACGTCTGAAAAGAAAAAGACACTGCAGATTGGCTTAAAGATGTTCATCTCGCAGTATTCTGCGGAGTACGGGCTCATTATGGCGGCTTCGGTGCTGAGCCTTATTCCGGTGCTGATTGTCTTTCTGTCACTCCAGAAATATTTCGTGGCCGGCATCGCTTCGACCGGTGTGAAGGGATGATGACTGACGCGTGGGCGGCCCGTCACCGGGCACCACGCGCTGTTAAAGCATATCAAAATCTATATTTGTGACTATATGTAGGTCATCAAAAATAGTATTATTGGTGTTATCAATTTAAAAATTCGGAGTGAATCGAATGCAGAAGTGGATTAATGAAACAGATCTTTTAAGCTATCCGGAAATCAGTGATATAGAAATCAAGACTGCGTTAAAGTTCTCGGTGGAGCAGATGGTGCGGAATATTTATAGCTTCAAGGGGAATTTTCCGGGGGCGGCGAGCTTCGATGGGTTTTATAAGCCGGGGGTGAATAAGGGCTGGACGACGGGATTTTTCACAGGGGAGACATGGCTTTCGTATGAGAATGCCTCCTTTGTGGCCGGAGAGAGGATCGGGGCTGACGGGAAGCTTCGGGAGAATCCGGAGGGAGCGTCGGAGAGAACGCTTCAGGATGTAAAGGACTTCTTCTCGCATGCGGCAGAGCGACAGGTGCTGTCTTTTCTTAGCCGGATTGAACGAAAGGCGGATGTGGATCATCATGATATGGGCTTTCTCTATAGTCCGTCATGTGTGGCAGCATGGAAACTCAGGGATGATGAAAACGGCCGGAAGGCAGCGCTTCTTGCAGCGGATCAGCTGATTTCCCGCTTTCAACCGGTCGGTGAATTTATCCAGGCCTGGGGTAGGATGGGCGCGCCGGAGAACTATCGGTTCATCATCGACTGTCTTCTGAACCTGCCGCTTCTTTACTGGGCAACGGGTGAAACCGGTGATCCGAAATATCGGGATATCGCGGAAAAGCATATTCATACGGCTATGGCCAACGTGATCCGGGAGGATGATTCCACCTGGCATACCGTTTTTATGAATCCGAAAACGGGTAAATTTGACCATGGCGCCACCTGTCAGGGCTATAAGGATGGCTCTGCCTGGGCCAGAGGACAGGCGTGGGGCGTATACGGCACAGCTGTTGCCTATAAGTACACGAAGCGTCCGGAATATTTCTCGTATTTTAAGCGCGTGACCGGCTATTTCCTGCATCACCTGCCAAAGGACCTCGTACCGTACTGGGATCTTACCTTCGGTGATGGCGATGATGAGCCCAGAGATTCCAGCTCTGCGGTCATCGCCGCCTGCGGTATGCTCGAAATGGCAAAATACCTCTCTCAAGAAGAGGCTGCCTACTATACCAGCATCGCCAGGAAGCTTCTGAAAGCCATCTACGATGCTTGTCGTGTGACAGATCCAGAGGAGTCAAACGGCCTCCTCCTGCATGGCACCTACAGCAAAAAGAGCCCTTACAACACCTGCACTCCTGAAGGCGTCGACGAATGCGTCATCTGGGGTGACTACTACTGGATGGAGGCCCTGAACCGGCTGTATAATCCTTCATGGCAGATTTATTGGTAATCTCAGTCCACCTGAACAGCAGCCTGAATCAGTGCTTCTCCGGGCTCGCAGGGGCACCCTAGCTCACGGCTCGAAAGTCCAAGCGCTATCCAGCCATCCCGAACTGGGTCGGCCTGATTCCGGAGAATTCTTGATGAATTCTCCTTCAGCAGGCCTAAAAATCGAGGGCTAGGGTGAGCCCTCGATTTTTACCCTGTTCGTGATGTCTGGCTAGCTGGGACTTTCGGCTTTATTGTTCGTACGGGTGCCCCTGCGAGCCCGGAGAAGCACTGATTTAAGCTGCCGTTCAGGTAGGTTATGAAATACTGAAATGAGGTATAGCATGTTATATCCGATTCAAAATAAATCTAGAATGGTCATGGATCTTGACGGGATGTGGAATTTTCGGCTGGATCATGGTGAGGCAGAGACGGAGCACTGGGAGAGGGGGCTTCCGGGCGATGTCGAAAGGCTTTATGTGCCGGGCTCTTACAATGACCAGCGGGAGGATCCGGAATACCGGACGCACTGCGGGAAGGCCTACTATGAGCGGGAGGTGACGGTTCCACTCGGCTTCAAGGGGCAGAGGCTGTGGCTTCGGTTTGATGCGGTGACGCATGATGCTGTGGTATATCTGGACGGACAGGAAATCATCCGGCATCGGGGCGGTTTTCTGCCGTTTGAAGTAGAGATCACGGACTATGTGAAGCCCGGAGATACGTTTCGAATTGTGGTTTCCGCAGATAATACGATCGATCACACGACGCTGCCGCGTGGCAATGAGGGCGGTACTCCCTTCTTCGGCTCGGACAATGCGCAGGTGCCGGCGGTGCAGGCGGCGAAGGTGCATCGCGGGAAAGTAAACCTGCCAAATTTTGATTTCTTTAATTACGCGGGGCTCAATCGTCATGTGCGTCTCTATACGACGCCGAAGGCCTACATTTCAGATGTTTCCATCGTGCCAGAGCTTCAGGACGATGAGGCCATCGTGCATTATTTGGTGAAGACAGATGGAGATCAGGTAATTGCCTATTCTCCTTGTACTGTACTGTCTCAGAACATGTCGAAAGTGAAGGACGCGGAAGAAAAAGGAATTGCCAGGGAAAATACTTTTGACAATGTGTCTTCGATAGGACAGGAAGATGCTCATAGCAAAAGTGATGTTGATACGATCTTTTTTGGAGAAAAAAGAAGAGAAGCTGGTGACGAAGAACTGAAGCAGGCTAAGGTGGAACCTTTCATCAAATTGCGGGTACAGGTTCTCGACGCAGAGGGAACTGTCGTCGGAGAGGGGACGGAAGCGGAAGGAAGCATTGTGCTGAAAACCCCGAAGCTATGGTGGCCGTATCCGGGGACGCCATATCTTTATCGACTAAGCGTTCTGTATGGTGAGGATGAATATTCGGAGCCCTTCGGGATCCGTGAGGTCAGAGTAGAGGGCACGCGGTTTCTCATCAATGGAAAGCCCTTCTACTTCAAGGGCGCGGCGAAGCATGAGGATTTTTATCTGCATGGCCGCGGGACGGATCAGCTTCTCAATGTCAAGGACGTGAGTCTGTTCCACTGGCTTCATGCGAACAGCTTCCGGACGAGTCATTATCCGTATGCAGAGGAGATGTACCGGCTGTGTGATGCGGAGGGTATCGTCATCATCGATGAGGCACCGGCGGTCGGAATCAGTGCAGGCGGGCAGAATCCGTACACAGAGGAGCTTATGCAGTATCATAAGGATGTCCTGCAGGATCTCGTCGAGCGGGATAAGAATCATCCTTCGGTTGTCATGTGGTCCCTCGGCAACGAACCCGATACGGAGAGCCACCCGGAGGAGGCATTCCGATACTGGAGAGCGCTCTATGATCATGTGAAGGGGCTGGATCCCGAGAAGCGGCCGGTGACGTTTGTGTGCAATCAGAACAACTACGAGCGGGATCTCGTGACGAGGACGATGGATGTGGTGTGCATCAACCGGTATTATGGCTGGTACAATCTGTCCGGGGATTTGGACAGTGCGGTGTATGCATGGAATCTCGAACTTGATTTCTGGGAAAAGCAGCATAAGCCGGTCATGGTGACGGAGTATGGTGCGGATACACTGCCGGGGTTGCACGGGACCGTCGCTGAGATGTGGACGGAGGAGTTTCAGCGGGAATATTATCGGCGGCTCGATGAGGAGGTGTTTGACAAGCGGCCCTTCTTCATCGGAGAACAATGCTGGTGCTTTGCAGATTTCGGCACGCTCCAGGGTGTGTATCGGGCGGATGGAAACCGGAAGGGTATCTTCACGAGGGAACGCCGGCCGAAGCTTGCGGCGCATTATCTCCGGGAGCGCTGGGAGAAGATCCCGAATTTTGGATATAAATCAGGTGAAGAAACAAAACATTGAAGTCATCCTGTAGGTAATGAGTTCTTGAAGCTGGAAATGTGTAATAAAAAGTACATTTTCGGTTTTTAGGACTCATTTATGATATGAAAAAATTTTCAGGATAAAAAAGGTGCAATATAAAGCCTTGGTGCAGTGAAGGATTTATGGATATGGAAACGAATGAAGTAAAGTCAGAAAAGGAAAAGCTTTTAGGAAAGAGATGGAAACCGACATACCTGGATTTTTCGCTAAGTCCCTATACCGGACTCACGCGCGAGAGCTGGATCGATGCGGCGAAATATCTGCTTAGGGGTATCTTTCAGAATATAGAATCCATAGATGATCCGGTCGTGCTGCCGCGGCAGGATACGGCGGTGACCTATCCGCATCTTCTAGCCCCGGAGGATCAGCAGGAGAGGGAGCGGAAGGCGGAGATCTTCGAGGGGTTGACGCGCTCCTTTTTTATCGCGAGTGTGCTCATTGAAAATGAACCGGCGGTGGAAATCGAGGGGAAAGGGCTTCGTGACTACTACAGCCGGCAGATCCTTCGCGTGACAGATTCTACGGATGCGCTTTATGTCGGTTCCTATCAGGAGATGCTTGACATCGCGGAAAAGCAAGAGGGCTACAGGGATCCGTGTCATACCTTCCAGCAGACGGTCGAAACCTGCGCGCTCGTGATCGGACTGTATGCTTCGGAAAAGGAAATCTGGGAACGGTATTCAAAGGCGGAGCAGGATCAGATCGCGGCATTTCTCTCAGAATGGGCAAGAGAGAGCACGGTACCGCAGAACTGGCGGCTGTTCAATATGCTCGATATGGCGTTTCTAAAGATGCACGGCTACAAGGTCGATGATACGATCATGCTCGAGCATGCCGCCGCGATCCTTAATTACTATGCTGGTGATGGCTGGTATCGGGACGGACAGAGCTTCGATTATTACTCGGTCTGGGCCTTTAATTTCTACGGACCGCTCTGGTGTCAGTGGTACGGTTATCAGTATGCACCGGCGCTTGCCGCACGTTTCGAAGAAAATTCAAACGCGCTCATGAAGACCTTCCCGGATATGTTTGATCGCGACGGCTTCACGAACATGTGGGGCAGAAGCTGCATCTATCGCAATGCTTCCACCAGCGCCTTCGATGGAAACTTTTTCCTCCGGCATGCAGAGGCAGATCCGGGACGTGCACGGCGAATTGCATCAGGGTCTCTGCTCCAGTTTTTGACAAGAGATGATTTTCTGTATGAAGGTGCGCCGACACTCGGATTTTATCGGCAGTTCATGCCGCTCGTCCAGAGCTATTCCTGTGCGGAGTCACCGCTCTGGCTTGGGAAGGCATTTCTATGTCTTCATCTTCCGAAGGAGCATCCCTTCTGGACAGCGAAGGAGAATAATGGGGATTGGGACAGGCTTTCAGCTTGTAGCAAAGGCGAACAGCTTGTAAATTCGAACAAAACAGCCACAGATGAAAAGAATAAAAAATCACTGAAGGATGAATGCAAGGAAACGGAAGAAAAATCAAAATCTGTGCATGAAGAAAAGAAAACTATAAAAGAAACCTATCTGTCAGGTCCGGCGCTCGATTTTACAAATCATGGGCGTAATGGAGAGACGATCCTTCGCACGGCGAAGGTTGTGAAAGCACACACCGATCGTGAGGGCATGTGGAACTATGGGAAGCTCTGCTATAACACGAAATATCCGTGGGAGGCAGCACCGGCTGAAGATATCGAAGCACAGCAATATGTGCTGATCCAGGAGACGAAGGAAGGCCGGATGATTTCCTATCCAAACGCAATTTACCTCCACGGGCATAAGGATGGGGTGCTGTATCGCCGCGGCTTCTTCAACTACCGACTGGATGCGGAGACGCACTGGATCGATGCGGTGAACCTTGCGGATTTCCCGGTGGATTATGGTATCTTCCGAGTGGATCAGATGCGGATTCTACGGCGACCTTGTGTGCTTCGCCTCGGATCCTATGGCTTCCCGGATCATGGACAAACAGCCGGTGTAAATGATGAACAAGATCAGAAGAAGCTCATAAAGGCGTATGTGATAAACCTTGCCAATAAAGAAACGATACAGAAGAAAATCCGAAGGGCACATGCCATCATCCTGACAGGAAGGGATCACATGGGTCATGAAAAACAGATGGCGATGACGATCTACAGCGGCTTTGATACACTGCGGGTTATCGATTCTATCGGGACGAATCCGGATTCTGAAAGGTCGAAGCTGATTCTCGCCGAAGGCCAATTCTGTAAGCATTATGATGCGAGCGAACAGCATCTCTACATCTCGCAGGTCATCACGAAGGAATCAGCAGAACCCTTTACAGAGGATGAGCTTTTCCCGGTGAAGAGCATAAATTATAGCGACCCGTACGGGACAGGCATTACGGGCGAGATATCGATTCAGTTCAAAAATGGAAAAGAGAGACATATATGCTTCGATATTATGGAAAATAATCTTTGTATGTAAGCGCAATTGCAATAACTTCAAACTGGCATCTCGAATTTCATTCGAGTTAAAATGATTTAAAATGCATTGAAATAGAAATGAATGAGTAATACAATAGCATTGAAATTAGACGAGGTTGGAGGCAAAGATTATGTCAAGTACGATACAGATTAGAGTAGATGATGAGCTTAAAGAAAAATCCGATGAACTTTTTAAGGAACTTGGAACAGATACAACAACAGCCATTCGAATGTTTTTAACGCAGGCGGTAAGTATCGGAGGATTTCCATTTGAGATAAAAAAGCTTCAGTCTCATAGCGATCCATTTCGCCCTATGACCTATGAAGAAATGTACGAGGAAATTAACCGAGCAAAACAGATGGCGGATGATGGAAAGTACAGGAGTGCGGAAGCTGTTGCGGAGGACTTAAAAAACAAATATGGTTTTTGAAGTTAAAATGACACCGGTGGCAGAAAAAAAGCTGGACGATTTTCTCTGGTATCTTATATTCGTTAAAAAAAGTGAACAGGCAGCTAGAAATGTTTATACTGATTTTTTAGAGACAAAGGATGCTTTAGCGGTTACAGCAGGTAGTCTTGGATTCATAAAAGAATCAAAGCTCAAAAAACAAGGCTTCAAGCGGATCAATTTCAAGCATCATAACTATTTTATGATTTTTCATCTTGATGAGAATAGAGCCATTGTGGATGATATGTTTCATGGATTACAGGATTATGAAAACAGGATGAGATAAAGTCTACGGATAGAAGAGCGAAGAAAATAATAGAAATGGGAAAATGGAGTGGAGTCTGGACTAATCCTGACCCACTCCATTTTCCAGTAGTCTGTTGTTCAATGTTTTTGTAGATGATCAGCTTCTTCTCGATGCGCTGCCGGTGAAGAGACGGAGCAGATACAGGAAGAGGTTGATAAAATCAAGGTAGAGCTGCAGTGCCGCGTAGATCGAAGCCTTCGAGAGCTGAGCGGAGTCTGTCCGGAAATAGCTGTAGAAAGCAGAAAGCTTCGAGGTATCGTAAGCCGTGCAGGCAAGGAAAAGAAATACGCCGATGAGAGAAACCATCATCGTGAAGCCCGAGGACTGTACGAAAAGGTTGATGAGAAGAACAACCATCATAAACATAAGTCCTGCGGAAATGAAGGTTCCCATGCGGCTTAAATCAAGATGGAAAAGCTTCGTGACCGCTGCCATAACGCCGAAGAAAATTGCAGTCAGGCCAAATACGAAGATGATCGCCGGTGCGCCGAAGTACAGTGTATAGACGGAGAACACAAGGCCTGTTAATGCGGCATAGCCGAAGAAAAGTCCCCGCGCACTGCCGACGGAAAGCTGATCAAGGTGAGAGCTGAGGTAAATCACGACGAAAAGCTCGGCGATCGTGATCACCAGCATCATCGGACCGGTCGCGACAGCATAGGCGATGCCGGTGAAGGCAGAAGCGATCGCGATGCCAAAGGTCGTCATGAGACCGGCAAACATCCATAAAAATGTCTTACCGGTAAAGGTCGCTAGTGAATCGGTGACAGCGTTGTCCGGATGACGGACAGCGGCGCCTTCGTTGAGTTCTCTGAATTCACCCTCCTGGACGCGCTGTCTCGTACCTGTGCCGGTCGAAGAAAATTCATTATAATCGTTGTTGTAGTCATTGTTCTCGTACATCATATCGGGTCCTTTCTTCACGGACATGCCAGAGCTTTCATCCATGCAAGACTTTATATAATTTCATATAAGAGGATGATCCTGTCATCCTGCCGGATCTTCACCTCTGGAAGATCATATCGAGGAAGATCAAAGCCTCCTTCCTACGATAAAAAGAGTATACAGCAGGATAGCTCTCTTTTGTGTGAAGATTCTGTTAAATTTTTTATTATTTTCGGAAGAAATAATCTATAGGGAGACTACCGGATTTCAATTTTGCTGTATCGTCCGACCACTTTTTCACGAAGAAGGCCCACTTATACCAACGCTATTGAATGAAAAATTTTCTTCCCATAAAATGGCGATAGTCATGAAACAGAAATTTGCAGGGAGGAATACGTGATGAAAAAGCAGTATGTGTACAGAGGCCTGGCCGCTTCGATGGCGATGCTTTTTTCCTTCTCATGCGTGGCAGGGTCCATCGCAGAGGGGTATAAGTCAACCATCGATACGCAGCTCGGAACGCATAGCGAAAGCTTCGTTTCAGAGAGCAGTGCGGATGAACCGCTGTATGATAAATTTGTTCCGTCAGAAGAAGTTTTAAATGCTGATGGAACTGGCAACAGCCATGCCCTCATCCAGAAAGCAATCAATCTTAATGAGGAGCAGGCGGCAGAAGGAGCAGTGCTTCTTAAGAATAATCAGGAGGAAGGCCAGGGACTGCCACTAAAATCCGGCTCCAATGTAACCCTCCTTGGCATCCGTTCGGAGGTTCCGCTCATCGGTTCGAGCTTCGGCGTGAAGTCCTTCGGTGGTATGATCACATTACGTCAGGCACTTTCCGAGAACAAGACAGATTTTGCGCATACCATCGCAACCGGCCTCAATCGTACGAGACCGACAGATCCTGCCGTACTTGGTCCGACGACCGGCGACTGGAACGGCGATGAGTTTGAGTTCGAAGGTGCCGGCTTAAACATTAATCCGACTATGCCGGAAATCTACACAAAGCTCAATGAAAAATATGGCCATGCGAACAACGAGGCAGCGACCCATGATTACGATCCGGGTGAGCCTTCGATGGATGAACTTGCGTCTGTCAATGCTTCCTTCCGTGACAGCTTCTCCAAGTATAGTGACGCCGCGATCGTCGTGATCAGCCGTCCGAGCGCAGAATCAACCGATTATCTGCCGGGCAGCGTTGCACCGAACTTAGGTGCGGATGAACCACTTGCTCTTACGACAAATGAGAAGGATGAGATCGCACTTGCGAAGGAAGCTTCGGACAATGTCATCGTCCTCATTAACACAGCGCAGGCAATCGAAATCGGAGACCTTAAGAACGATCCCGAAATCGATAGTATCCTCTGGATCGGATATCCTGGTTGCTACGGCTTCCTTGGTATCGCGGATATCATCTCCGGTAAGGTGAGTCCGTCCGGTGCGCTGCCGGATATCTTCCCAACCTATAATATGTCTTCTCCGGCCATGCAGAATATGGGTGATTTCCAGTATACCAATGCTGATCAGATCACTCGAGGCGGCGGTCAGTTCGGCGCGAAGGTTGGTACCTACATCATCGAAGCCGAGGGCCTCTATACCGGCTATCGCTATTATGAAACAAGATATTATGACGCGGTAAATGGTAAGGGCAATGCGACCTCTCCGGTTGGTGCCTATGCGTGCCGTTCTTTATTCTCACGGTAAGAACTTCACAGAGGGAGGGACAAAAGGCATCGCTCATGCGGTATGTCGGTGTAGCACTCCTGATGTATATCGGTGTCCTGGCATTGCTCCTTTTCTGGAGACAGGATAATGAGGCAGCGCGTCTTTCACTTTACAGTATGGAGGGTGGCTTCCATCTGACCATAAATCTCTATACGATTCTTTTCCTGCTGTTCTTTGGCATTGGCTACGGTGCCTACTATGCGACAGCGGATATGCCGATCCCGATGGTGGCAGATTGTTCGGATTATGAAACCTATCGTTCCGGAAAATATGTACCGGGCATCATCGGTACACTATTCAGCCTCGTGGATAAGCTTGTGTCATCATTAAGTTCGACGGTTGTCGGCTTTGCCGTTGCTGCAATCGGCTTAAAGACACTTCCTGGCGGTGATACACCATATTCAGCCGGCATGAACGTCGCCGTGATCGTTCTGTTCTGCATTCTTCCGATGCTTGCGTGGGGCGCGACACTTGTAGCGATGAAGGGCTATATCCTGACAGGCGAGAAGATGAAGGAAATCCAGAAGGTCAACGGTGAACGCAAGGCTGCCATCGAGCAGGGCATGTCGCTTGAAGAGGCGATGGAACGCTACAAATAAACGATCTAAAAAACGAGTCACACAGCAGGTGTGGCGGGCAGGATGCCATTTAAATGGTATCTTGCCCGCCACGCCTGTTTCGCATCACGCTTTGGTAAGCGGTATGAAGCTGCTTCGCGATAAGGGATCTTCTGGCTAAGCCAGATGTATCTTCAGAGGAAGAAGGAAATGAGCAGTACTGCGCTAGATGTCGTGAGGGCTGTCATCGGGAGGCTTTCTGTTTTCCAGGCGACGATCGAGCCGAGGATAAGCGCGATGATACCGATAAGCGGATTTGATGCGACTGTGAAGATGGCCGGCACGGTCATGACAGCAAGCGTTGCATAAGGTGTGTAGTAAAGAAGCGAACGGATGAAACGGCTTTTGATCGGTTTCTGGATGAGTGTCAGCGGCAGCGCACGGATGAGATAGGTAACAGCCACCATCACGAGGATGGAGCCGTTGATGGTTGGATTTAGAACGTTCATCTGATCTCCTTTCAGATAGCAAGGTCACATGCGCATCTATGCAGCATTCTCGGCAGTTGACTGCGAGCTTTTTTCATCAGAAACTGGATGAAGGATCGCGGCCGTACCGGCGATGAAAAGTGTCAACAGAATAATGCGTACACTTTCCGAAATGCCGGAGATGATCGGAAGGACGCTGCAGATCGAGCTTAACAGGAAGCCAGACAGTACGACGAAAAGCACTGTCCGGTTTTTCTTTGCCGGCGGCATGATGATGGCAAGGAACATCCCATAGATTGAGGCACTGAGTGCGGTCACGACGATAGCCGGCAGGACATTGCCGGCAAGCACACCGCCGACAGTGCCGCCTGCCCATGAGATCATGCCCATGAGATATGCGCCGTACATGTAGGCGGGCTCCGCGTAGCCCGGTCGTGCGATGGCGAGTCCGAAGAGTTCATCCGTGATATCAAACGCAATCAGCATGCGATGATGGAGCGGAAGAGATGGGGACAACTTTTGGCTGAGCGCACAGCTCATAAGAAGATAGCGGGCATTTGCTGTGAAGATGAGAAGTGCAATCGCAAGATAGGAGGAGCCATCCCGGATCGCGGAGATGCCGGCATACTCTCCGGCGGAGGCGTTGTTCAAAAGACTCAGGAACATGCCTTGGATCCAATTGAGACCTGCCATCGAGGCGGCGATGCCAAGGGAAAAGGAAACCGCGAAGTAGCCGAGCCCGATCGGGAACGCATCACGGATACCATGAAGGAAGAGCATGCTAGTTTCAGATTTAGTGCAAAACTTTAAGGAGCTTATAGCAGGAATTGTATTCGTTGAAGAATATAGATTGCGTTCGTTACATCCTGTGTTTTCATATGCTGCCTGCATCGTATGTCCTCTTTCATGAATATAATTTGTATTCTTATTGTATATGATAAATGAACATCTGAAAAACGAATATTTGCGATATAAATATCGATAAAAGTGATAATTGAACTTAAAATGGATTGACAAAAAGCATAAGCAACTATATATTAGTCGCAAGGAGGACTTATGCCAAAGAAAGAGGATTTGATCACAAAACTGCTCCATAAACCGATACCGACTAATTTCACCATAAGAGAATTAGATCAGTTGATGAGTAAATGTGGGTGTAAAAAATATCAGGGTGGAAGAGGTTCGGGAATAGGATATAACCATATCGAGAGCGGAAGAGACATTCAGTTTGATGAACCGCATCCAGGGAATGAACTTTATCGATATCAGATCAAAATGGTGATTAGTTTCTTAAAAGACATAGGAGAAATATAGAGGAGGCAATTTATGAATTCAATGATGGAGTATAAAGGCTATCATGCAGTGATATCGTATGATGCCGATGATAATATTTTGGTTGGTACTGTGTTTGGAATCAGTGATTATCTTGGATTTCATGGTTCGTCTGTTGAAGAAGCTGGGGCCATGTTTCACCAGAGCATAGACAATTATCTTCAGCACTGTAAGGAAATTGGAAAAGAACCGAATAAAGAGTTTAAGGGAAGCTTTAATGTAAGACTTACACCGGCACTGCATAAAGCAGCGGCGATGGAAGCCGCAAGGGAAAAGATAAGTCTCAATCAATTTGTAGCAGAAGCGGTACAGGACAAGTGTCAGAGAGCTGCTCTTGTATAAAGAATATCGATTAAAATACATCCTCGATCGAGGATGTATTTTTTGGAGAATAGATCGGAGAAAATATGCTATCAAAATATGCGATCATCTGCGCAGTCGTGGAGAAGGGCAGCTTCAGCCGGGCGGCGCAGGAGCTCGGGTATGCGCAGAGCTCGGTGAGCCAAGCGGTAAAGGCGGTGGAGGATGAGCTTTCGTGTACGCTGATTGACAGGAAGCGGCAGGCCATCACGTGGACGGAGGACGGGAAGGCGTATGCGCCGTATCTTCATGCGGTCGCCAGTGCCGAGACCGACCTCGAGCGGAAACATAAAGAGATGACCGGACTTGAAAATCAGACGATCCGGATCGGGACCTTCACGAGTGTGAGCCGGGATACCTTGCCGCCGCTTATCCGGGATTTTCGTGAGAATTATCCCGGCGTGAGATTTTCACTGCTGCAGGGAGAATACGATAACATAAAGGAGTGGCTGCATGAAGGAAGCATTGATCTCGGATTCATCGCGGAGGCGGTATCCGGCGATCTCATGACGGATTTTCTCTATGAAGATGAGATGCTTCTCGTACTCCCGGAGGATCATCCACTCGCTGTATCACAATGTGCAGTCTCACTTTCCGCACTGACGGGAGAACCCTTTATCCTTCTTGATGAAGGACGCTACAGCACCGTGCTTGAGGCGTTTCGAAAGGCGGGAGTCGAGCTGAATGTGACCTACAAGGTTTATGATGACTATTCTGTGCTTTCGATGGTACGCAGTCACCTTGGCGTATCGATCCTTTTCCGCAACGTATTACGAGGCTTCGGGCAGGGCGTCGTCGTTCGTGAGCTGACGCCGCCGATCCATCGACGGGTTGCCCTTGCGTATCGGGATGCGGAGACATTGCCCTATGCCGCCGGACGATTTCGCAATTTCATCCGGAAGAAACTTACAAATCAGGAAGGAGAAATCGTTTGAGACCTGACATTCATAGCTTCAAGGATTTATGCATATTTATACGAGATAACAAGTATACCTGGTGGCTTCTCTATATCCCGGCGTATCTGATCTATTTTGCGGTACTCGAAAATATCACAGTACCGGACGAGGCGGTGCGGATCATCGAAACACCGCTCGACCGGATGATTCCGACGATTCCATGGTTCTTTATTTTCTATGCAATCTGGTGGGTGCTGTTTCCGGGGGCGATCTTATATTTTTTAATCAAGGGGACGAAGGAGGACTTTCTGAAACTCTGCTTCATTCTGTTCGGGGGATATACGGTCTGTCTTTTCGTTTACACGGTAGCACCAAACGGACTTAATCTCCGGGAACCGCTGACAGGGCACGATATTTTTTCTGTTTTTATCGGTTGGATGCGGGCGATCGATCCGCCGCGCAATGTCTGCCCCAGTATGCACGTTTCCAGCACGGTAGCCATCGACGTAACGGTTCGTGGTGCATCCTATATCAGGATCCGCAGCAAAAACATCGTGACGATCATATCGATTCTCATATGTCTTTCGACGCTTTTTATCCGGCAGCATAGTATCATCGATGTGCTTTGTGGCTGGGGGATGAGTCTTGTATTGCTTTTTGTATGGAATCTGTGGCATAAAGATTTCTAATCAAATACAGAGATAAGAATACTGAAAATTAATTCAGTGAAAAATTTTTCACCATCCTTCATAGGTGTTAATCTTGAAATTATTCAGTTTGTATTCATAGTTCTTCGGGTCGAAGCGCCATTCGTTTGTGGACATGCCGACGAACTTATGGAAGTTCCGCTGGAAGGTGGAGATGGAGGTGAAGCCGTTATCAAAGGCAACACTGCGGATCGTTTTCTTCGAGGAACGGAGCTCGATGCAGGCATTGTGAATACGGACAGAGTTCAGGTAATCGAGCGGGGAGAGATGCATAGACTCTGTGAAAATCCGGCGGAAATGGGTCTCGGACAGGGCACAGACCTCCGCAAGCTTCTGGATATAGACCTCCTCTCGGAAGTGCTCATGAATATAATTTAGTGCTGGCAGTATGCGGTCGAGATCGCCATGTGCCTGTGGCGTTTCTTCATGTAATTCTGCCGCGGCCATCCGGATGACGTCGATGAGGATCAGTGCGAGATAGCCATCGGATTCCTGCTTGTAGAAATCCCGCTTTTCCTTCTGCTCCTTGAAGACATGATCGATGTTTTCCCGAAGTGTAGGCATTTCACCCGGCTGAAAGAAATAGGCCTTCTGGTAGAGAAGTTGAAGCGCTCGGTTCATCGTTTCCTTTTTCTTCGGATAGATACGGTTCATGATGCCCTCGCAGTCGACGAAAAGATATTCCCAGAATCCATAGGTCCCGGGCGTCGAGTTTGTGGTATGCGGATAGTTCGGCGGGATGATCGTGTAGCAGCCGGGCTTGAACTGAAAAACCTGCTCGTCGTAGATCATCTCTCCGGTTCCCTCATAGCAGACTCCGATCTCCAGATAGTTATGAAAATGAAGCGAGGCGATACCATCGCCGTATTTCCGGACCCAGGACTGACCGGTCAGCGACAGCACGAAGCTGTCCTCCGGCATCTCATAGTACCGGAATTGCATTTCCTGTTTTCTCTTGGGCATATCCAACCTCCTGAAAATAACGATTAGATCGTCATATCTTGTCTTGCTACAATTCTATCCACGGAGCATGAAAAATCTCGTCATGTGACAGAATCTCTTCTGAATCAGCACGATGTAATACGTTCTGACAGAACAGGGGAAATTATCAAGCCTGGTACACCGAGAGCAGAATGCTCTGGTATTCCCCGGCGAAATACGGTACCGCGATGCCGCCCTGCATGAGTATGGCACCAGTATATGCCGGAGCTGTCAATGCTTCCTCCTCGCGGCGATCCAGAAAATCAGTGCTCTTCAGGACGATAGAAATCCGGTACATTTGATTCATGAAAAGTCCCTTTAGTTTAATATAGCAAACTGGCGGGTTACAGTGCTGATCCTTTGTTACAATAGAAACAAGGGCTCTCTTTGCATCAGCCGAGACAATTTCCCACGCCATAGCCGCCTCCGGTGCTGTATAGCCTGTTGCGGAATAGCCCTCCGTATGTGTGATGCCGAGGGATGGACCGGTCAGACGATAGTAACGGCCGCCTTGGATCAGCAGCTGGTAATTTTTGAAGATTTTGATCTGTGTCCGGATTGCATCCTTTTCTTCATCGGAAAGCTTCGCGGGATCCAGCTCATAGCCGAAGCTCCCGGCCATTGCGACGATTGCGCGTGTCGCGAGTGGTGTGCTCCGACCGGTCTGGTGATTCGGTACCGCAGAGACATGGGAGCCCATCGTCGAAACCGGCGCAAAGAAGCTTGCGCCATACTGAAGCGACAGCCGCTCGATTGCATCCGTGTTATCGCTTAGCCAGATCTGCGGCGTGTAGTACATCATCCCGAGGTCGAAGCGTCCGCCGCCGCCACTGCAGCCCTCGATGAGCACCTCCGGGAATGCCTCCTTCAGCCGCGTGATGAAGTCGTACACACCGAGGACATACTGGTGCAGAAGCTTCCCACGGTTCTGATAACCTGCGATCTGAGAATACACCTCGTGAATCGAGCGGTTCATATCCATTTTGATATAGTCGGGCTTCGCCGGCTTGAGCGTCTCGACGATCTTAGTCAGCACCGCATCCACGACTTCCCTTCGAGAAAAGTCGAGCACCAGCTGATAGCGGGAGCGAACCGGCTTCTTCCCCGGAATCACGAAGGCATAGTCCGGATGCGCCCGGTAAAAATCGCTGTCCTCGCTGACCATTTCCGGCTCGATCCAGATGCCGAATTTCATCGGGAGAGCATGGATTCGTTTTGCGAGCTCTGACAGTGGCATACCGAGCTTCTTTTCGTTTGTCACCCAGTCACCAAGACCTGATGTATCATCATCGCGTTTTCCGAACCATCCATCATCCATGACGAGAAGGTCAATGCCAAGATCCTTTGCATTTGCAGCTAATTGTATGACCTTTTCTCCGTCGAAATCAAAGTAGCAGCCCTCCCAGGAATTGAGAAGAACCGGACGATCTTCATGCGTCCACGCACCGTGCACGATGTGAAAATTTACGAGATCATGATAATGCTGAGAAAGCGCGGCAAAGCCCGAAGCATAGGATAGGACAGCTTCCGGAAGGGTGAGTTCTTCACCCGGCGTGAGATCATAGGAGAGCATCTCATCGTTAAGACCGGCAGAAAAACGGGTGCTTCCGAACTGATCCAGCTCTACGGATAGCTTGAAATTACCGCTGTAAAGCAGTGCGATACCATAGGCTGCACCGGACTCCTCCGTCGTATTTTTAGCACAGAGAATGGCTGCTGGGCTCTGCTGATGACTGGATTCACCGCGGATCGAACTGATCGATTTCACGCCCTCCGTGATGGCTTCGCGATGGTAGAGACGCTCTGTGCCATAGCGGCCGCTGAAGTGTACGAAATCGAAGTCACCGGTCAGGAAATCAAGGGAGGCAGAATCCGCCTTATCGATATAAAGAGTCTTGTTTCTGGCGGTTTCTTTCCCCAGGATGTCGGCCTCGGCGATTTCTGCTTCGATGTTTTTTGCTCTGACGATTTCAGGTTCGGTAGTCTCTGCCCCGGTGTTTGTGAGAATCGCGCTTCGGGTGATGATGTCAATCTCAGGGAAAACACCATAGAGGAGCTTCACGGTGAGACCGATGGCAGGATCAGAAAGCGTGATCTCGAGGGTTTCTGCCATTCCTGCTGAATCCCCTGTAGCAGTAGATTTATTAGCATATGCAGAAAATCCGATTCTATCAAAGTATGGCTGTTGCTCTGTTTCAAATGCGGCAGGAAGCCCCGGAAGAGAGTATTTTCCCGGCTTCACTTCAGCGGATACAAATCGAAGATCCGCACCATATACGCCGTTTGCATCCTTTACAAGGCAGGCCGGTGCCCTGAAATCACCGTTTCCGAAGGTTGAAAACTCCTGCGGCAGCGAGTCCAAGGAATATGTCCGATCATTTCCAGCCTCGTAAGGATTTCCGGAAAAGCCGCGATCCCGGAACCGAAGCATTAAAGAAAAATCGCCCTCCGCATGTGGACCGTAATAGTAGTGGAGAAGATGACCATACGTTCCGATACCCATCTGATAGGTGGAATGTGCGGTGTGAATGGTGAAAAGTTTTTTACTTTGATCGATCGTAATTCCCATATAGGATTTCCTCTTATTATTTAAATCTTATGCTGCTTTGATTGGCTTGCAAAAATCAACAAATCCTTTCAATCGGATATGTATCGCTGTTTTTAGAACAGATCATAAAAGCTCTTTTGTATGGATTGATAAAGCCGAAAACAGAAGCTTTCTTTGATTCAGTCAGCAGTATAAAACCTGATGTACCATAGAAACCGGCAGGCCGACAACATTATCATAGTCGCCCCGGATGCCGCTGACAAGAACAGCACCCTTCCCCTGAATCCCGTAGGCACCGGCCTTATCCATCGGTTCACCGGTTCGGATGTAAGCATTGATATCCTCATCGGTCAGCGGATAGAAGGTGACATCTGTGCAGACAGACAAGGTCTTTTGATAGATTACTTGTCCCGCAAAGGTTCGGAGGAGCGTCACACCGGTGTAAACCTGATGCGTATGACCGGAAAGCATCCGAAGCATCCGGGCGGCATCGGCTTCATCCCGCGGTTTCCCGAGAATGCTTCCACCTAGCGAAACAACCGTGTCCGCGCCGAGAATCCAGTTTTCTTTGTGACGCTTCATCACAGCTTCTGCCTTCTGTCGGGAAAGATCTTCGACATAAAGTTCAGGTTTTGTCTCTTTCGTATGCTCTTCATCATGCGATGGATCGAGAATATAGTCGATGCCGATCTGCGAAAGAAGCTCGCGACGGCGCGGTGAGCCGGACGCCAGCACCAGCTTTTCCTTTGCCTGATCAAAGGAAAGAAGCTTTATAAGAGCATCACAGCCCTCTTCGATATCATCCCATGTCGCATCAAAATCATCTGTGTACCAGGGATCTGCGACATCCCGTGGATGATCTGTGAAATCAAGGAGGAGGTGTAGTTTTTCATCATTTCCGACAATCGATCGCATCCGCGACAGATTCGAGTTGTCCATCCCGATCAAAAGATCATATTCTTCGTAGTCTGAAGCAGTCATGAGACGGGCCCTTTTATCACGGCATTCGATGCCATGCTCGTAAAGCTTTGCCTTCGCAGGCGGATAAACAGGATTCCCTATCCCGCGATAAATTTCTTCTGTCGAAACCGCTGCCGACGCAACGGAAAAGTGCTGTGAAAGCCCCTTCTTCTCAATCTGGTCTTTCATATAATATTCAGCCATTGGCGAACGACAGATGTTGCCATGACAAACAAAAAGTATTCTGATCAATTGAAAATCTCCTTTTAACGAAGCACATTTAGACGAAAATACAATTTCTGTATCGTTAAAACCGATTTTTCTGTCATATAAACGCAAGAAGTAGAGCTAAAAACTTTCGTCATGTAAATTTCACTGTCTCAAAATATATTCGCGGAATCTTGGGAGTGAAAAATCAAGATATCCATGCTCGGGCGCATACAATATGCCTTTTCGAATCAATCTGCTCCGGTACACAGTAAAATTATTGGAGCTAAGCCTAAGATTCTCACGGATTTCTCCAACCTTACGCTCATTATGTTCTGCCATTTTTAAGAGTATCTCTTTATCCTTAAAAGATAATTCGCTCCATAGCTTTTCATACACATATTCATCGAGAATTGCATCAAACTGCGGAAGAATCTCCTCCCACTTCTTTTCACTTTTAAAACAGAGATATCCGAGTGCCTGATATGCAAAAGAATATCCTTTTGTTACCTTGGCCATTTCGAGGCTTTCTGACCCTGAAAGATGGAATATTTTACCATATGATTCTGCAATAAGGCCTATATTGAGAGGACTTAATTGAATCTTTGGCGCGCGGTAGAGAAACGTCAGTGATTTTTCATTTTGCAGTTCATATATATTTTCAAAGAGGCCGGTCATGAGTAGATATAAACTAAAATTTCGCCGAAGATAGATCTGAAATTGACTCACAAATTCTCGTACATGTTGATTTGATACCGCCTCATCAACCGTGATCAGGACATGCTTTCCATTTTCTGTCAGCTTCTGTAGCATTCTTTCAAGAGCAACTGTTATGTCTGTAATAGGTGGAATACCATCGATTTCGAGACCGAATCCTAAAACGGAAAGATTGATTTTAGCATCCCGAAAAAGTTCAAAAAGATCAGACTGATTACTTAACTCTGCAGCAAGAGCGCTCAGCATATCCCGTTCGGGATTTAGGTCAACAACAATCCAATTCTTTTCACTTCGGAATTCATCCGCAATCGTCGTGAGCGCCACGGTTTTTCCGCTTCCTCTGACTCCCGTAATCATACAGACCTGAAATCCGGGCGGATCATCCCGAAAACCCTCTATAATCTCATTATTCTGCAGATTTCTGTCAATCATGCTCTGCGGACTTTTTCCAAATGTCAATGAAAAAGGGTTCTTCATAATATTGTCCTCAATTTTCATAATTTTTTACAGTTTTTTGCAGTTTATAATTCTTTACAGTTTCAAAATCTTTTTACAATTCTTTACAGTTTCGCAATTCTTTCACAATCCTTTACACTTTATTGTATAGTATTAAGTTACTATTCGCAAGTTTACAGTGGCAAAATCTATATAAGTAGAGTAAATGGCGTTACAGTTTGAAAAATCTATAGTATTATCAAATTTTTGTGCTATACTCACGATGTCAAATAAATATCGAGCTTATGACAAAGGGAGCCTTCGGGCTGAGAGGTGTCTATGACACGACCTTTATCACCTGATCCGGATCATACCGGCGGAGGGATGTCTTTTGCAAAGTTTTTTTGCGTGCTGATTTCAGGCAGACCTTCGGGCCTGCCTTTTTCTTTTGTAAAGTAGGCCAATGCTTCCTGCGGTACCTCATCGTGAAGCCGGGAGGCTGTAATGAGCGGTGGAAAAGTCAAAGACTGTAGCCGCTGGTGTGAGCATTGGAACAGGGGTTTTATCGCTTATCGGGAACACCACCTTAGGCGAAGGAAGGAGAGAAGGCGTTTTATGGAAAGAAGTTATCACACACAGATGGAGGCGGCAAGGATGGGGATCATCACGCCGGAGATGAAGGCGGTCGCGAAGAAGGAAAACCGGACCGAAGAGGAGATCCGCGGATGGGTCGCGGAAGGGAAAGCGGTGATTCCAGCGAATAAGCTGCACAAGTGCCTTGACACGAATGGCGTCGGCTCGATGCTGAAGACAAAGATCAATGTCAATCTCGGGGTAAGCCGCGACTGTAAGGATTATGATGTCGAGATGCAGAAGGTTATGAGCGCGGTTAATCTCGGGGCGGAAGCGATTATGGATCTTTCAAGCCATGGAAACACGGAGCCCTTCCGAACGAAGCTGACGCACGAGTGCCCGGCGATGATCGGGACCGTACCGGTGTATGATGCCGTGATCCATTATCAGAGAGACCTCAATACCTTGACGGCGAAGGATTTCATCGATGTGGTGCGGCTGCATGCGGAGAACGGCGTTGACTTTGTTACACTGCATTGCGGCCTGAACCGGAAGACCATCGAAGAAATTCGTTCCGGGAAGCGGAAGATGAATATCGTATCCCGTGGCGGATCACTGATCTTCGCGTGGATGTCCATGACCGGGCAGGAGAATCCTTTTTATGAATACTTCGATGAGATTCTCGATATCTGTCGGGAATATGATGTGACGATCTCGCTTGGTGATGCCTGCCGGCCGGGGTGCCTTGCCGATGCGACGGATGCAACGCAGATCGGAGAGCTGATCCGGCTTGGGGAGCTCACGGAGCGCGCCTGGAAGAAGGATGTGCAGGTCATGGTCGAAGGACCGGGACATGTGCCGATGGATCAGATCGCGGCGAATATGAAGGTGGAGCAGACCATCTGTCACGGGGCACCGTTCTATGTATTGGGACCGCTCGTGACCGATATCGCCCCAGGCTACGATCACATTACGGCGGCCATCGGCGGCGCCATCGCTGCGATGCATGGAGCGGCTTTCCTCTGCTATGTGACACCAGCGGAGCATTTGGCGCTGCCGAATGTTGAGGATGTGCGGACCGGCATCATTGCATCGAAGATCGCTGCACATGCAGCCGATATCGCGAAGGGTTTGCCGGGTGCCCGCGATATGGATGATCATATGGCGGATGCCCGGAGAAAGCTTGACTGGGAAGAGCAGTGGAATTACTGCCTCGATCCGGAGACGGCGAAGGCAATCCGTGCTTCCCGTGCCCCGGAGGATGACCACTCCGACACCTGCTCGATGTGCGGCAAATTCTGCGCTGTCCGCTCCATCAACAAGGCACTCGCCGGGGAGATGATCGACATACTTTGACTGAAAGTGACATAGCAATTTCCTCTTGCCAGAGGTTGCTATGCCGCATATTCATATAAATTCTTTTGGAAACCAGCATAGAGCGAGGAGAAGATACCTTTGTTCTATGCTGGTTTTTATATGGTCAAAATGACGAACCGCTAAACCGGTTTGATTGCCGATAAAATTTAAAATTTGCCGAAAATGTCATAAATGCGCATGTAAAAGTTGAAAATGCGCATAATCAACCCTGAATCGTTAAATAAATAACGAAAAACTGCACAAAACTGCACAAATTCCACCGATTTTCGAAAACGTTTTCCGTAAAACATGCCGAAAAGCGGCCGAAAATGCACACACTATGTTCAAAAATAGAGTTGTGCAATTTTACCTGTTTGTTACAATGTAAACCGTCAAAGGAAGTAAACATGCAGCGAAATATGAAAAGATTTAAGTAAATCAAATCATAAGGCGTCGTTGCTTTATATGTTTTAACACAGGAGGAAACATTATTATGAAGAAGAGAATTTTATCAGGTGTTCTTGCTGGTACGATGATCGTATCGCTCGCAGCATGCTCAGCATCTCCGGATCCGGAGACGACAGCTGCTAAGTCTGATGCCGGTGCAGCCGCTGCTACCACTGCCGCCGCAGCAGATACGACAGCCGCCGCAGCAGAGACAACTGCAGCAGCCGTTGATACCTCATCAGAGGATGCAAACACCCTTTCCGTATATGCCTGGGATAAGAACTTCAACATCCCGGCACTTCAGGCAGCTGAGGCTGACTACAAGAAGAACGTAAACCCAGATTTCAAGCTGAACATCATCGAGCAGTCCCAGTCCTCTGATGTTGAGAACGCAATTACTCTGGCAGGTTCCGCCGGCGATTACAGCACACTCCCGGACATCGTTCTTTTCCAGGATCACTATTTCAAGAAGTATCAGCTCGATTATCCGGATGCCTTCG
>OMZX01000039.1 GCA_900315665.1 uncultured Eubacteriales bacterium | reverse complement strand
CGGCGTCACGAAGCCTCTCGACAATGCTCCCGACGTGAAGATCGGCGGCCAGGGCACAGCGACAGCGGCTGCGGCAGCAGAAACACCCGCCGCCACAAAGGCACAAGCCGCAGAAACAAAGGCCCCGGAAACTGCTGCAAGTGTAGCAGAAACCACCGAATCTGTGAGTGAAACCGAGACGACAGCCGAGGAAACTACCGAAACCACGAAAGAAGCCGAATCCGAGACAGAAAAAGAGACAACCGCCACAAAGGAAGAAACCAAGTCAAACACCTCCGACGAAGGACCAGGCAGCGAAATTTTTGGTGGCAACACAAATGGACCGACCGGAAATAAATCCAGTACAACTGAAGAAACAAAAAAGCTTCCGGATGCACCCAGTCCCGAAACCACAGCCACAGATGCCGAGCCGATAGGCCCAGGCGTAGAGTCATTGACATAATATTAATTGAATTATGCCAAGGCACGGCATCGGCCTTCGACGCTCGCGCGTCCGGATGCCATAAGCCGGCAATTGCCGGTTGACAATCGCCGGCCCATCGACTAAGATATTGTGTACTGCCGGTATGGCGGAATTGGCAGACGCTCGGGACTTAAAATCCCGTGGCTGGTGACAGCCGTGTCGGTTCGACCCCGACTACCGGCATGAGGATGAAACCGAAAGATTTCATCCTTCTCTTTTGGAGATGTACCCAAGTGGCCGAAGGGGGCGCACTCGAAATGCGCTAGGCCGCGCAAGCGACGCCAGGGTTCAAATCCCTGCATCTCCGCTGAAAAGACTTCCGATGACGAAATCTGATGTAGTCATTGGAAGTTTTTTGTTTTAGAAAAATGCGATGCAGCTATAGAAAGCCTTTTTATTTCGAACGGCGATAAATTTCTTCATGTATGATATACTCATATCACTGTAGCATGATTGTAATGAGATCAGGAGACCGTGCCGAATTGATTCATGGAAAGCTTTCGTTATGTTGATGGCTATGGTCATAAAAAGTTATGGAAATAAGAACGTATCAAAATAAAATAGTACTTGTCGATGACGAACAGTTCGCAATTGCAGAGGTGGATTTTCCGGCAGTCGACGGAAGAGATGGCGTCGTCGAAATTTCACATACCTTTGTCGACGAATCGATGCGAGGGAAGGGTGTCGCAGGCAAGCTCATGGAGAAGACGGTCGAGCATCTCCGTCGTGAAAATCTGAAGGCGATCCCCTCTTGCTCCTATGCGACGGCCTGGTTCGGAAAGCACCGCGAGGCACAAGACGTGCTTGAATCAACAGCTGCGACAGAACTGTTTCCAGATGATGAAGGCGTTGATGACCCGGTTGAGCTAGAGGATGAATTTGCAAGAAAGACAGGAGAAACTATAAATTCCGAAGTAGCATCCGAAGATGGTTTTCAGACGAAGCAAAGCAGAACACAGCCAGACGCTACGGATGCAGATGCTGATGAAACAAGGCAGAAGATCATCCCCTTCCGAAAGGCGGCAGCAGGCGCAGGCAAGGTCGCAGCCGGCACCGGCAAGGCAGCCCTGAATGTCACCGGCAAGGTAGCAGGCGCTGTGCTTAACGATAAAACTGTCGGTGCCGTGCTTCTCGTCGTGTCCCGTATCTTCCAGGTTGTGTCAGCGTTCCTCATGGCCTTCCTGCTGATCCTCATCAGCGTCCCCGCTCTCCGCGCGCTTGACGCCTTCGGGCCCCTCGGTTCAATGCTTACAGACCGCAATATCCCGGAAATTGCTTATATCGCGTCCGTTGCAGGCACCTGCCTCTACATGGCAATCTCCGTCATCTGGATTCTTACCAGGAAGAAATATGCAAGCGAAGACCATCTGGTATCAATCGATACAGGGCGCGGCATCACGGCGTTCCTTCTGGTCGTGCTGCTTGAAATTGCGACCGAGATGCTGGCAGATTATCCGGAACCGACAGACCAGGTGGCGCTCGGACTGTATGGCTTCATCACGATTCTTTATCAGCATACAGAGCTTGCGATGCGGCTCGCGATCGGTGGTCTGTTGCTATCCGTCGTGCGGAAGATCATTGGCCGATGATGTAATTAGAGATTTTCCTTTGCACTGAGAGTCATCGGACGATGAAACGAATACAGAAGTTTATTCTGTAAGAAAAATGTAGGATGTAGTGTTGAAAGAACTTTGATAATATAATCGGCAGGTGTTGTCAGGATGATAGGCGGTTAGCCCTCCGTAGGAGGGCGTAGTGCACTTCACTTTACCCTCTGAATCGGAATGTTTCTGTTGGAATATGCTGTGAAAGGGGTAAAACCATGAACGTTGTTGATTTGATGAATGTGTTGGCTTTTGGTTTAGCATGTTTCTCAGTCGGATACGCGATTGGGAAAGATTTTAGTAAGTCACAAAAATAACCGCCCGACCCTAGGAAGTTTGGCGGTTAATTTTGTCTAAAAATTTCTTGGGCTAGCCGTCTATCGGCAACACCTTTTCTATAATTATTTTAGCATGCTTTCAGCATGATTTCAAGTGATAGAGAGAAGGTACCTTGAAGAGAAAATTTTTATCTGCCGGAACCGGCGTAGTAGTGGTTGCCGCAGTGATGTGTGCATTGCTCCTAAACCGGAAACCGCAGCGCTTCCAAACGCAGTTCATGGATGTGTTCGACACGATTTCCATGGTCATCAGCTACACGAAAACCGAGCATCAGTTTAACACTGAATACACAAAGGTCCACGATGAGCTCGTGACAGACCACAAGCTGTTTGATATTTACAATGACTACACCGGGCAAGGGAATCTGAAAAGTGCGAATAGCCCTACAGATGAAGCCTCTGGCGCTGATTCCACAGACCAGCTGCTTCATAATCTGAAGATGGTAAATGATAACGCAGGTGTGCAGCCGGTGAAGGTCGACCAGCGGATCGTCGATCTTTTAAAGTGGGGGAAGACAGTCTACACCCTTACGGATGGCAAGGTGAATATCGCGTATGGTGCAGTCCTGTCGATCTGGCATGATCACCGGGAAATCGGCATGGCGGATCCGTCTAAGGGAACGGTGCCGGATATGGCAGAGCTGCAGGAAGCGGCAAAGCACACAAACATCGATGATGTCGTGATCGACGAGGCGGCTGGTACAGTATTTCTCCGCGACCTCGAGATGCGGCTCGATGTCGGCGGTATCGCGAAGGGCTATTCCGCAGAGGATGCGGCTGCGATGTACATCAGTATGAAGGAGAAGTCGACACTTCTCAATCTCGGCGGTAACATTCGTTCAATCGGTCGTCGTGCGGACGGGACAGCCTGGGTCTGCCCGGTGGAGTCCCCGACCTACCGGGACAGCGGGACCGGCGAGCCGTATGCGCTGACGACCGGACTTCATGACATGTCCCTTGTGACCAGCGGCGATTACGAACGATATTACACAGTGGACGGCGTCCGGTACCATCACATCATCGACCCGGACACGCTGTTTCCGTCGACCTATCATCGGAGTGTCACGATCCTTACAGATAACTCGGCGCTTGCCGATGCGCTATCGACCGCGCTGTTTTCCATGTCCGAAGAAGACGGCCGCGTACTCCTCGATAAAATCCGGAGCGGTGAAGCGCAGCTTGAGTTGCCATTTGCGGAAGACGAGGGCAGCAGCACAGGCACATCTGCTGATGGAGACATTGGCGGCATCCCGGTCGATGCCATGTGGATCGACGCGGATGGCAATATGACGATGACGGATGGTTTTCGGGCCTACGTAACGGGATGACATGTGTTCAAAATAGAAACAAATAAACAACCTTCGAAGACACTAAAAAATCAGCGCATGCGATTTGTTCACAAATGAAACAAACCGCATGCACTATTTTTTTGCAATCAGAGGCCAAATCAACCATAATAGACGAGGAATCAGTAAGAGAATTATTTTTTTCTAAATATAAGGAGGTACAGAAGCATGTCACTTGAGAAGTACAGTCTGAAGATGCCGAAGGCAGTTTATAGTGGAACGAATTCCATGGAGAACATCCCGGCGATCCTCGCTGCAGTCGGCGCAAAGAAGGTTGCAGCCTTCACGGATAAGGGTATCCGGAAGCTTGGTCTCTTCGATCTCGTCGAGGAGCAGCTGAAGGCATCCGGCGTAGCCTACGATGTATTTGATGAGTTCCCGCCGGAGCCGAGCTATCAGGCCGTACAGGGCGTCATTGATCAGTTCAAGCACAAGGACTATGACTTCGTCGTAGCCTGCGGCGGCGGTTCCGTCATGGATACCGCGAAGCTTGCTTCCGTTCTCGTAACCGATGAGTATGGTGTCAAGGAGCTCCTCGATGATCCGAAGCGCGCGAAGAAATGCCTCCAGATCCTCACGATCCCGACGACAGCCGGCACCGGTGCAGAGTGCACCCCGAACGCGATCGTCGGTGTACCGGAGAAGGAAGTGAAGATCGGTATCGTCAATGATAACATGATGTCCGACTTCGTCATCCTCGACGCACGTCTGATCCAGAATCTTCCGAGAAAGATCGCAGCTTCCACCGGTATCGATGCGATGTGCCATGCGATCGAGTGCTTCACCTCGAACAAGTCGAATCCTTTCGCAGACACCTTCTCCCTGAAGGCTTATGACATCATCATGAACAACATCGTGAAGGCCTGCGATGATAACACGGCCCTCACCGAGAAGAACAACATGCAGATCGCAGCCTTCTATGGCGGCGTAGCGATCACCGCATCCGGCACAACCGCCGTACATGCGTTAAGCTATCCGCTTGGCGGCAAGTACCACGTTGCACATGGCACCTCGAACGCGATGCTCCTGATCCCGGTGATGAAGTTTAATGCAGAGGATCCGAAGTTCCGCGATCGCCTCGCTCTTGCCTGGGACGCAGCTTATCATGGCGACAAGAAGCTCACGACCGTCGATGAGAAGGCCTATGCCCTCGTTGACTGGATGGAGGAGATTGTAAAGCACCTTGACATCCCGACAGACCTTAAGGAATTCGGCGTAAAGCCGGAGGATCTCGACGGACTCGTAGAGGCAGGCCTTCAGCAGCAGAGACTTCTCGTCAACAACATGCGCGAGGTCAAGGCTGAGGATGCCCGCAAGATCTATCTCCAGGTGATGTAACGTATTCCAATGCTTACCTGTGTGGCTTAGCCGAAACTTTCAGGTAGTCACAGCATAAGTTTCGGCTGGCAAGACGTAAGGCCGAAGCAGCCTGAAGTAGGCATTGTAACAATAAGCAGCAAAGGGCATGCGCCCTGTAAATCAATCGAAACCAGTTCCCTAAGGAGGAAAATATGGCAGATGTAAGACCTATTGTTGGCATTTCTATGGGTGATCCGTTTGGAAACGGCCCTGAGATTTCGGTAAAGTCCCTGGCGGACAAGACCCTGTATGACCGTTGTAAGCCCTTGATCGTCGGCGACAAGAGCTCGATGGAGTATGCGCTTGCTGTAGCGAGGAAAGTTTCCGGTATTGACCTGAAGCTTAACATCGTGAAGGAGCCGGCGGAAGGTAAGTATGAGTACGGCACGATCGATCTCATTGACCTCGGCATCGTACCGGCGGAGAAAATCCCGAACACACTCGATGATCCGAAGGGCCCGCAGCCGTTCCATATCGGTGCGTGTGAGCTCGGCGGCGAGGCTGCGTTCCAGTATGTCGTTTATGTCATCAAGCTTGCCCTTGATAATAAGGTTGATGCAACTGTAACAAACGCACTTTCAAAGGAGGCCATCAACATGGCTGGCCATCATTATTCAGGCCATACCGAGATTTATGCAGATTATACGCATACAAAGAGCTATGCGATGATGCTTGCACACAATGACCTCCGCGTCGTTCACGTGTCTACACACGTTTCGCTCCGTGAGGCCTGCGACCGCGTAAAGAAGGCCCGCGTACTCGAATGCATCCATCTTGCATATAACGCTTGCCTTGCACTTGGCATCGAGCATCCGAAGATCGGTGTAGCTGGTCTCAACCCGCACTGTGGTGAGGATGGTATGTTCGGCCGCGAGGAGATCGAGGAGATTCAGCCGGCGATTGATGAAGCACTCGCAGAGGGCATCGACATCCCGGAGAAGAAGCCGACCCCGCCGGATACGGTTTTCTCAAAGGCGCTCGGCGGCTGGTATGATATCGTTGTTGTAATGTATCATGATCAGGGACATATCCCTCTTAAGGTTGTAGGCTTCGTTTACAACAAGGAGGAGCATCACTGGGAGGCTGTTGCCGGCATCAACATGACACTGGGACTTCCGATCATCCGTGTATCCGTAGACCACGGCACAGGCTTCGGCCATGCTGGTAACGGCGGTGCTAACGAGCTTTCCCTCGTCAATGCTGTCGATGCCGCACTGCAGATGGCGTCCTATCGGAAGGCACAGCAGGCATAATACAAATCGTGAAGGGCTGTCGCAGGAACTGCGGCAGCCTTTTTTTACGCCCGCTGCGGCAATCGAAGCCCGGTAACAGATAAAACTAGCAAAGTACCAAATGATCTGTAGTGCTTTGGTTGCTTCAGATAAAGCATGCAGATGAAACATCTTAAACAGCAAATCCTCTGCAGAGGTCGAGATCAAGCTTCAGGGTGTCTACAGAAGAATTGCGGCTATTACGCAAATCATCTGCAGCTGTTTAGAGCCGGTTTATCGGTGACGGCAGAGGATACTTCCAAGCTCGCAAATCATCTGCACCGGCTGAAATCAAGCTTGCGGATGGCTGCAGAAGAATCGTGGTCACTCCGCAAAACCTCTGCTTTTGCAAGATAGCGTAAACATTATTTGTTCACGTACCGCCACATTGTGGTGCGGGAGATGCCGAGGCGCTTTGCGGCGAGGGTCTGGTTGCCGTCGCAGTCGGTGAGGACGCGGCGGACGATTTCCTGGTTCATCTCATCAAGGGTGCGGTTCATATCGAAGACTTCAGCGCCGTTTACACCCTGGCGGGTGGCAGGAACAAGGTCCTCACGGGCGAGAGCGGCGCGGACCTCGGCTTCGCTGATGATGGGTAACGCGGCGGTTTCAATCAAATCCTGCATGATGCGTTTAAACTGGGAGTAGTTATGTTCCCAGGGGAAGTCCTGCATGAGACGGATTCCCTCGTCGGCCATGTCGATGACCTCACTTTCTCCTCCGGATGATACTTGGCTGAGGTATAAATGCACAAGTGTCGGGATGTGTTCTTTCATAGCAGCCAGTGTTGGTAAAACAAGCGTTGTGCAGCCGAGTACGTTTTGAAAGCGCCTGATGATTGGCACCTGCAAATTGTCATTCACAGCTTGGAATGAAAGAAGTACCCGGTTCCGTTTTGCAAGATCCATTTCTACCATGGCAGATAGAAAACGACGCATCTTTTCTTCGTCTTCTTTTCGTGCCGACCCGATGATATAAAGTGTATTATCACTGTCAGATAAAGGCGAGTTCTCATTTTCAATTAGAAAATTCCACGATTCTTCCGTCAGAAGATTGACATTGATGACGATAAACGGGTGAACATTGAGCGGACTGTTCATGTAGATGAGATTCGCTGCGGATTCTTTGCCGGTGCCGTCGGCACCGAGAATCATAACCGGACGGTTTGTTTTCGCAACCCGCGCGAAATCAGCTGTTGTTCCGAGAGTGTCATTGACACTGACAAAGAAGCTGTTGTAGAACACACGTCGGGCCTCCGCTTCAGTATAATAATGAATCCCGGCTTGACTACTTTGAAGCGGCAGCTTTACTTTTGTGATATAGAACACGGTACACATTTCGTTACCGGAATAGACGCGCTTGCCCTTTACCTTAAAGAGATTTCCATTAAGGGTCTTCTGAATGCGTACACCGGGCCCCTGTTCGGGGATACTTGGTATCTCACGCTTGAGTACGTTTATGAGCTCGTTTGGGTTATCCATTTGAATTGACGAGAAGACCGGATTATCGCCTGTATCAAAAACGACAGTACTGCCGGTTTGTTCCATGATGATTTCCCTGAGAAAGGCATTTTCCGCCTGGAGGCGGCGTGTATTCCCAGCGAAGAGAATTGCATCACGAAAAGCCTTCCGGATACTGGTTTGCCCGGATGTCAGGAAGACAGAGTTGAGGCCATTACGTTTAGCTGCAGCGAGACCAGTCACATCACAGAGAACAACCTTGAAACCACGGAGATGAACCTCCCGCATCGTGTCATCAACCAGATCGGCACTCTCAATGGTAAAAATATCCGGCCGGTTTTTCGCAAAGAGAGCAGCGGTTTCCACTGCATGCGTGATGCTCGGGAAGCCGACAACAGCGATCCTGTCGGAAATGCCTTCAGCAAGATGTATGGACCTTAGAATATCATATTCCGACAGGCCGATTTCAATGACAGGCAGCGAGACCTGCTTCCTGAGCAGCTCGGCAGTGCCGCCTCGTGAAATGATTACATCAAAGTCAGAATGAAAGTTGTTGCGGGCGACAGAAACACCCTCCTGGAGATCACCGTCGAGCGCCAATAGCTCGATGGTGTCGGAGAATTCCTGCGCGATTTTCTGCATCTGCTCCTTCATCGCAGTATAAGGGGCGATGCCCAGAACTCGTATCTTTTGACTCATATGTGACTTCCCTTTCGATAAGTTCCTCGTTTGTGTCCAATTATAAACCTTTTAGATTTGAAACACTTGCGATATTCCAAAATGTTCTAAATCATTACAAAATATGCGTTTGCTATTCGAATTTAAGGACTTGCTTCAATTTGAAACGATTCAAGTCTTGCTTTGCGTGGATTCAGAGAAACCGATTTGCTAATATTGAAACAGTTTCGAAATACAAAGTGTAAGCGGGAGTCTGTTCGAAACGCCGATGGCGGAATGTCAGAGGGGCACCCGTACGAACATAAAGCCGAAGGTCTTCGCTAGCCAGCCAGCCCGAGCAGGGTAAAAAATCGGCGCCCACAAGGCCCGATTTTTTAGGCCCGTTGAAGGAAAAATCCCTTCAGCGATTTTTCCTGAATCGGGCCGACCCAGCTCGGGATGGCTGGATAGCGATTAGACCTTCGAGCGTGAGCTAGGGCGCCCCTCTGACATTCCGCCATCGGCGTTTCGGACAGTCTCCCGCGTCCGGACGACACAGAAAGGAATTAAAAATGATCATTGATAGTTTGGAACACATCGAGTTTTACGCACCGCTTCTTCCGCATCTTAAGGAAGGTCTCGAAGCGATCCGCAAGGTGGAGGCTGAAGGTCCGCTGAAGGAAGGAAAGTATGACTTCGAGGGCGGCTTCTTCAAGGTACAGATCGGCCACACGAAGCCTTTCACAGAGGGCACGTTTGAAGGACACGAGAAGTACATCGATGTGCAGATTCTCGTGGATGGTTCTGAAGAGATCGCATGGCAGGAGATCAAGGACCTGACCGAAGCGATTCCATACGATGCAGAAAAGGATGCAGCCCGCTACACCGGTACGTTTGAGCACCAGATCATGGTATCAAAGGGTATGTTCTGGGCGGCGTTCCCGCAGGATGGACACAAGGCCATTTCTCATTCGAAGGAGCAGCAGAATTTCACGAAGATCATTCTGAAGCTGCCGGTGAAAGGATAAGTAAATATTTAAAACTTACAAAACGATTGCGAAATCCGTCAACGTTTATAATTAAACAAACGACGAATTTCGCAATCGTTTATTTTTGAAACGGCAAACTGCACAATTTGAATTGATATTCCTCATGAAAATTTGTACTATAACTGCATAGAAACAACATTGCATGGCACGTGAGTTTATGCAATGAGTAGTAAAGTTCCAAAATTAAACACTTCATATGGGAGGAAGTAAAAATGAGAAAGAAGTTATTCTCAAGAGTAGCAGCTGCTACGATGGCAGTGGTTATGACAGCAGGACTTGCTGCATGTGGAGGTTCATCCTCTTCTTCGACGACAGCCGCAGCAAAGGCTGAGACGACAGCAGCGGCAGCAGCAGAGACAACTGCAGCAGCGGCAGACGGCGGTGCAGCAGCTTCGACCGGTACACCGGATATGAGTGGTACGACACTGGAGTTCTGGTCCGATAAGGTTGGTTCCGGCTCCTACAACATGATCGTCGCGATGTCCAAGGTTCTCGAGGAAAAGGGCGGCTTCGGCACAGTAAACGTTGACCCGTCTTATCCGGGCGGCATGGGCGCTCCGTACATCTTCAAGGAGAACAATGTTGACCTTTCCTTTGTAAATGGTGCTCCTGCTAAGTGGGCTATGGAATCCGGTACACTTGGCCGTGAGAAGACCGATGGCTATGCAGCTCTCATCGGTGGTCTCACACAGGTTGGTTACATTAACTGTATTTCAAACGACTTCCTGAAGAAGAACGGTATCTCCTCCATCGAAGAGGTATTTGAAAAGAAGCTTCCGCTTCGTATCGGCTGCTCCGCTAAGGGCTCCATGGATGCTGAGGGCGCTTACCTCCTTCTTGAGTATTTCGGTGTAACTGAAGATGATCTCAAGAGCTGGGGCGGCTCCATCACAAACCAGGGCGGCGACCAGAACGCAGAAGCACTTGCTGATGGCCAGATCGATTTCTACATTGACCATACATCCTCTGCTTCCTCCACGATGGCACAGATTGCTACAACCTGTGATGTAACCTTCCTTCAGTGGGGCGATGAGCTTCGCAACTGGTTCATTAATGAAAAGGGCTTCGACGAGATCACGATCCCGGCTAACTCCTTCAAGGGCCAGACTGAAGACATCAAGGTTCCTGGTTCTCCGGACTGCCTCTTTGCCAATGCTAACCTCTCCGAGGATGTGGCTTACGCCGTTACGAAGACACTCTCTGAGAACAGAGATGCCCTTGTAGCTGAGTACAACGCACTGTCCGGCTGGGATCCTGAGCATGCTTGGGAGTCTCAGAAGATCGGCGGCTGCCCGCTTCATCCGGGTGCTGAGAAGTACTACAAGGAAATGGGTTATATGAAGTAATCCTTCAATCAAAATTAACAGAGCAGTAAAGTAAACTCTGGAGCCGGGATGCGTTCTTAGGTCCCGGCTCCTTTTTCAAAAGAAAGATTTATGAAGGCTTCACGGTCCTACAGAAGAGAGTGAAGCACGCATGAGACAAAAATTTTTAGAAATCAATCGGTTCCTCCGGACCGTGCGAAATAATCAGTTGCCAAAACTGAATGGAGGTTTTCTATGAGTGATGAAGTAAAAAAGCCTGATGCTAAAGTGACCGAAGCAAAGGCCCCTGAAGCCGCAGCACCGCAGCCGAAGCTTTCGAAGGCGGATGAGCTCGGCCGTAAGCTCGCACAGGACGATGATGACGAGACGAAGATTGCCAAGATGATGCGTAAGGCACAGCCGTGGCGAAAGGGTGTCATCATCGTATTATCAATTTTCTGGATTATTTTCCAGCTTTATATCAAGCTCGTAAAGCCGCTGGATCCGTGGTTCCAGCTCCCGCTTCACATGTGCCTTGCCCTCATCATGGTATGGCTCATGAACCCGATGGTGGACAAATCAAAGTCCCACAACAAGCTCTGGTGGATCTACGATGGCGTCCTGATCGTCGGCGCTGTAGGCATTTTTGCATACTACGCAAGCCACGCAGAGGCGTTTAACCTGAGACTCTACTCGGTAGACCCGATGAACGCAGACGATATCTTCTTCGGCACGCTCCTCATCTTCGAATGTATGGAGGCCGTAAGACGAGTTGTTTCCATGTCCCTGTTCTGGGTTATCGCGTTCTTTATGGCGTACGCATGGTTCGGCCAGTTCGTACCGGGCATTTTCCATTACACCGGTATTTCCTATCCTAGATTTATCGAGACCCTGTCCCTCGGCGAGAATGGTATCTTCGGTTCCCCGCTCGGCACCTCGATGAACACCCTGTTCTACTTCCTGATGTTCGGCTGCTTCTTCGCAAACTGCGGCGGCGGCTCCGTACTCACGGATGCAGGACTTTCCCTTTCTGATAAGACCGTCGGCGGCCCGGCAAAGGCTTCCGTTATTTCCTCCGGCCTCATGGGTATGATCTCCGGTTCGGCCGTTGCCAATGTTACCGGCACGGGCGTTTTCACGATCCCGCTTATGAAGAAGACCGGTTATTCTCCTGAAGAGGCTGGCGCCGTAGAGTCAGTGGCTTCCACCGGCGGACAGATCATGCCGCCGATCATGGGCGCCGGCGCCTTCGTTATGGCCGAGATCATCGGTGTACAGTATGTAAAGATCGCAGCAGCAGCCATCCTTCCGGCACTCGCTTATTTCGGCGCAGCGCTGATGGTGGTACACCTGATTGCCCGTAAGAAGCACATCGGTAAGAACCCGAACGTGCATTATGAAGGACGCCCGATCGTTCCGAGACTCTATCGTCTCATCCCGATCGTCATCCTCGTCATCTTTATCGTAAGAGGTATGTCTCTTCCGAGAGCCGGTATCATCTGTACCGTCATCGCAATCATCATCAGCTTCCTTTCCCCGGAAACCAGGATGACCCCGAAGAAGTTCCTCTATACAGCACTTGATGGTATCCGTCAGGCCGCAAACATCGCGATCCCGACCGCATCCTGCGGTATCATGATCGGTATCGTCGTACGTTCCGGTATCGCTGTCAAGATCGCAAAAATCATCGACAAGACCGGTAACAACTCTCTGTTTATCGCACTGATCGTCGCAGCAATCGGCTGTATCATCCTCGGTATGGCACTTCCGACCGTAGCGGCTTACCTCATTGCGAACACACTGTTTATCTCCGCGATTCAGGGCCTCGGCATCGATGCGCTGACCGCAAACATGTTTATTTTCTACTTCGGCGTTATCGCACAGATCACACCGCCGGTATGTCTCGCATCCTTCACAGCAGCAGGTATCGCGGGAGGCTCGGCATGGAAGACAGGCTGGAAGGCTTTCACCTTCGCGATCACCGGCTTCATCGTACCGTTCATGTTTGTATACAGACCGGCGCTTCTGCTCAATGGTACTGTATTTGAGATCATCACCTCGGCTCTGATGCTTGGCTTCGCGACCTGGTGTCTCGCAGGCTGCATCTCCGCCTACATGTTCGGCGACCTCAAGCCTTGGGAGCGTGCAGTATTTGCAGTGATCGCTGTCTTCTTCATCCTGCCGATGCCGATTTCTGATGTCATCGGTCTCATCGCTGGCGCTGTATTCCTTGCATATCGTTTCACGATGGGCAAGCGGAGCGGAAACCTTCCGTCCCAGCAGGCAACCGCATAACATGTAAGCATTGTCACACCGCCGTATCGTAGGCCAATGCCTACATCTGCGGCGGTGCGGAAGTTTGCCACTCAACTGGCAAAACATACTGAATTTGAAAGGTGGCAAAATATGGTGAAACTCCTGATGATCGCGGACGATTTCACCGGTGCGCTTGATACCGGGATACAGTTCGCAAAAAGAGGAGCCGTCACCGAAGTCTATACAGATCCAGACGTTGAGCTGAGAAACACAAAGGCAGACATCGTGGTCATCGACGCCGAGACCCGGCACATGTCCGGGCCGAAGGCGTTTCACACGGTGAAGCTGCTTCTGCACAGGGCCTTCGAGGCCGGGATTCCGTACATCTATAAAAAGACGGATTCCGCGCTTCGCGGCAATGTCGGGGCAGAGCTTGCAGCGATGTGCAGCACGGATCAGGGAAGAGTGCATTTCGTCCCGGCGTATCCTAAGATGAACCGGACGACGAAAAACGGCATCCAGTATATCAGCGGCGTGCCACTCGCAAAAAGCGTGTTCGGCAGCGATCCCTTCGAGCCGATGCTGTCCTCCAGCATCCCGGAGATCATCGCGAAGGAAACTAAGGAGAAGGTTACGCTGGTGCCGGGCGGCATCGAGCCCGCCTTCACGAGTCACGGCATCTATCTCTATGATGCGGAATCGGACCAGGATCTCCGCCGTATTGCACGGACGCTTTCTGATTCGATGGAGCTTCATTACACGGCAGGCTGCGCGGGCTTTGCAAACGCAATCGCCGATGTGATCAGGCTTTCCGATCATCCGAAACCTCTTCCAGCGGTACCGTCTGACCTCCTTAGCGTGATTGGCAGTGTCAATCCCGTGACGGTGCGTCAGATGGATGCCGCCGAAAAGAAAGGGATGAAGCGAATCCATTTTGATGCTGCAATGAGGTTAGATGCAACGTGGGCGGAATCCCCGGAAGCGGAAAAGACGATACACAGCTGGCTTTCGACGCTGCAGGATGAAGGCGCGCTGATCCTGGATGCCAATGCTAAGGGCGCGGCGACTGACACGATATCCCCTGAAAACCGGGAGACGATTGCCCGGAATATCGGCAGCATCGTCAGGCGGATTTTCAAGGAAAAACCGGATGTGACCTGGCTTTTTTCCGGCGGCGATACACTGCACGGATCGATGGATGCTGTAGGCATTAAGCGGATCCAGCCGATCATGGAGCTTATGCCGGGCGCTGTGCTATCAAGCATCGAGTACGAAGGGAAAACCGTGTACTGTATATCCAAATCCGGAGGCTTCGGTGAAGAAAATCTGATAACAGAACTTCACGAACTACTAAAAGAACGAGGAGAGAATGTATGAAAAACGTAGACATTAAGGGTATCATCGTTCCGATCATCACACCGATGAAGGAAGACGAATCCATCAACACGGATGTCCTGAAGGAGCAGGTTGACCGTATGATCGACGCCGGCATCCACGCCATTTTCTGTTTCGGCACAAACGGTGAGGGCTATATCCTGAATGGCAAGGAGAAGGAGCTCGTGCTTTCGACGGTTGTAAAGCAGGTCAATGGCCGTGTTCCGGTTTATGCGGGCTCCGGCTGCATCTCCACGAAGGAGACGATCGAGCAGTCGAAGATGGCGGAGGCCTGCGGCGCAGATGTTCTCTCCATCATCACACCGTCCTTTGCAGCAGCATCACAGGATGAGATCCGCCGGCATTATGAGACAGTTGCTAAGGAAGTTCCGGATATGCCGATCGTGCTCTATAACATCCCGGCAAGAACCGGAAATAAGATTGATCCGGCTACCGTTGAGAAGCTCGCACAGGTCGATAATATCGTCGGTGCGAAGGATTCGTCCGGTGATTTCAAGACAATCCTTGGCTATATCGATGCCGGGAAGACGAAGAAGAATGGTACGTTCTCTGTGCTCAGCGGTAATGATCAGCTGATTCTCTGGACGCTGAAGGCAGGCGGTACGGGCGGAATCTCCGGCTGTGCAAATGCTTATCCGCATAACATGGCGATGATCTATGATGAGTATGTGAAGGGCAATTGGGATGAGGCGAAGAAGTATCAGGATGCGATCGCACCGTTCCGTAAGAACTTCGCAGGCTGCAATCCGAACACCGTCGTGAAGACCGCGGTTCGTCTCATGGGCTATGATGTCGGCCTTTGCCGCGCACCGTTCAACATGATCCCGGAGGACAAGATCGAGAAGCTAAAGAAGAACCTTGAAGAGAATAAGGCGAATGGTATGTGGTAATGGCGACGCGGACGGCGTAGCCGGACGAAAAGTGGCGCAGCCATGGTCCTGACGCACGCGAGAAGGCGGCGTCTCAGAAGCCAAGCGACGAAAGTCTAAGCGCTATCCAGCCATCACGAACTAACGCGCTCGCCGCTAAGGCATCCCGAAGCCTCCCCGCGCAAGCGCGGTACTCCGGGATAACCTTGAAGGGATTTTTCCTTCAATGGGCCTAAAAAATCCGGGGTTGTAACCCGGATTTTTTACCCTGTTCGTGCTGGCTGGCTAGCTGAGACTTTCGTCAAAATGGTTTCTGAGATGCCGCCTTCTCGCGTGCGTCAGGACCACGGCTGCGCCACTTTTTCGTCCGACTACGCCTGCTTGTGTTATGTAATAAGCTTTTATCTTAATCAGCGCGCATCCCGGCTTTCGCCGGGCTTTGCTTTTGTATGGGTGCATGAGTCTGTCTGTTTACTGTCGTTGGGTTTCTTTGTAGAATGGAAATAATCTATCCAAATGTTTCATATAAAAACACAGTCAAAAACTGATTGTGATGCAAATTGAAATATGTTCAAAATATGAACAGAGATATTTGGAATGGATTTGAAATATAGGTGGTTTTCCAACATAATGGTTGTATGTGAGTTGGTTTATTTAAAGGAGGAGCTTCTGTGAGTAGTATCAAGGCGATTGCGCTGATTATGTTTATTCTCATGTATGTGGTCATGATCGTGAAGACGGACTGGCGGCTGTATGCGATCTGGATCGTGGCAGCGGTTTATATCGCTGCCGGGGTGATTACCAGAAGTCCGCTGTATATTCTCGGCGCGATCAACTGGAATGTACTCATGATGATCGGCGGTACGATGGTGATCGTCTGGTTCTTCATCGAATCGAAGATGCCGAATCGTCTTGCGGATATGATCCTCGATAAGTGCCCGAATGTCATGTGGGTCATCATCCTCATGTCGCTGTTCTCCGGTGCGGTTTCTGCGTTTATCGATAATGTGGCGACGGTGCTGATGATTGCGCCGGTGGTGCTTGCGATCTGTAAGAAGCTCCGATATTTCTCCTGTTTCAATGCTTATTTCAGTGGCGGTTTCTTCGAATCTGCAGGGTGCGGCAACGCTGGTTGGCGATACGACATCCATCATGCTTGGCGACTATGCGGACATGAACTTCATGGAGTTCTTCTGGATGCTTGGAAGAGCGGGTATTTTCTGGTCTGTTGAGCTTGGGGCACTGATGACGGTGCCGGTGATGATTTTCCTTTTCCATAAGTTCAATCAGCCGGTAGAGGCGCAGGAGAAGACAGAGGTTTCGGACTATGTGCCGACCTGGACGCTCTGCATGGTTGTGGTTGCTCTCATCATCGCATCGTTTATTCCCAATACGCCGTCCATCACAAACGGCTGCATCTGCATGGTGCTTGCGGTGTTCAGCTGCGTCTATGACTATGTGAAGCATCATAATGATCTTAACATCAAGCATGCGCTTCTTTCTGTCGATGGTGATACACTTCTTGTACTTGCAGGTCTTTTTATCGTCATCAAGGGTGTGACGGATGTCGGTCTCATCAGCGATGCTGCCAATATCATCGTAAACGCCGGCGGCGACAATATCTTCCTTCTTTATACGATCATTGTGTGGGGCTCGGTTCTGTTCTCCGCATTTATCGATAACATCCCGTATGTCGCGACGATGCTGCCAATCATTACCGGTATTGCCGCAATTCTCGGCATTGAGCCGTATCTTCTGTACTTCGGACTTCTGACCGGTGCGACGCTCGGTGGAAACATTACGCCGATCGGCGCGAGTGCGAACATCACGGCGGTAGGTATGTTGAAGCATGCGGGCTATGAGGTTTCCTTCGGCGATTTCATGAAGATCGGTGTGCCGTTCACGCTGGTTGCGGTGACGACGGGCTATCTCTTCATCTGGT
>OMZX01000097.1 GCA_900315665.1 uncultured Eubacteriales bacterium | reverse complement strand
AAACCGGACCGCGATTGATACCGGTCTTAAGTATGTCAACAATGATGCCTGCTATCCTTCGATTATCGTCGTCGGGCAGATCATGGATGCGCTTCTGTCGGGACAGTATGATCTAGACCACACGGCGGTCATCATGTCGCAGACCGGCGGCGGCTGCCGTGCCTCGAACTACATCGGCTTGCATGGAGACGACACCGGGCTTCAAAATTTCGATGCCGCTCATTACGAAGGGACTGCAGGGCTTAGTCTATGGCGATGTATTTATGCGTGTGCTGTACGCGACGCGGCCGTATGAGCTCGTGCCGGGCTCTGCCGAGAAGCTGCACCAGAAGTGGCTGAAAATCTGTCAGAAGGCAGTATCGGACAAGAAGCCGGATCTCCGTGGCTTCGAGCGGAATATCTATGGTATCGTGCATGATTTCGACAATCTTCCTCTTCGGGAGGGTGTCGTGAAGCCGCGCGTCGGTATCGTCGGTGAGATTCTTGTGAAGTTTTCGCCGCTTGCGAACAACCATGTGGTGGACCTTTTGGAGTCTGAGGGTGCCGAAGCTGTGATGCCGGATCTCATGGATTTCCTGCTCTACTGCTTCTATAACCAGAATTTCAAATATGAGAATCTGGGAGCAACCTGGAAGGGCAAAGCGTTCTGTAATGCCGCCATCAATATCCTCGAATATTCGAGAAAGACAGCCAGAGCTGCACTTGCGAAATCGAAGCGGTTCACACCGCCTGGAAAGATTCAGGATCTTGCGAAGATGGCACGGGAATATGTGTCTGTCGGAAATCAGACCGGTGAGGGCTGGTTCCTGACGGGTGAGATGCTCGAGCTGATGGAGGAGGGTGTCACGAACATCATCTGTACGCAGCCGTTCGGGTGTCTGCCAAATCATATTGTCGGGAAGGGTGTCATCAAGGAGCTGAAGCGACGGAATCCGCAGGCGAACATCATCGCGGTGGACTATGATGCCGGGGCTTCCGAGGTGAACCAGCTGAACCGGATCAAGCTGATGCTGACCGTCGCGCAGAATAAACTGAAGAATGAAGCATAAAAATATGAGCCCGGCTCCCTTCGGAGCCGGGCTCTTTATGTCCTTTAGAATTATCCTTCGTAAATTGGATGTGCCTTCGTGAGTTCAAGGACGCGGGCGGTGATGTCATCCTTCTTCGCGTCGAAGTCGGTCGCGGCGTCCCAGATGCATTTTGCGATCGGGGCCATTTCAGCTTCTTTGAAGCCGCGGCTGGATACGGCGGCTGTACCGATGCGGACGCCGGAGGTGACGAACGGGGATCTCGGGTCGTTCGGGATGGCGTTTCGGTTCAGGGTGATATGGACGGCGTCGCAGTTGTTCTGGAGAAGCTTACCGGATACGTCGTCGAGGTTTGTAAGGTCTACGAGCATGAGGTGGTTGTCAGTACCGCCGGAGACGAGTTTAAAGCCCTGGGCGAGCATGGCGTCGGCGAGTGCCTTACAGTTCTTTACAATCTGCTGCTGATAGGTCTTGAATTCTGGCTTCAGGGCTTCGCCGAAGCAGATGGCCTTCGCGGCGATGACGTGCTCGAGCGGACCGCCCTGGCAGCCTGGGAATACGTTTTTGTTGAACTTGAAGCGGTCAGCGGCTTCTGCACTGGACAGAATCAGGCCGCCACGTGGACCACGAAGGGTCTTGTGGGTTGTCGTAGTAACAACGTCTGCATATGGGATGGGTGATGGATGAAGGCCGGCTGCGACGAGGCCTGCGATGTGGGCCATATCTACCCAAAGGACGGCACCGACCTTATCGGCGATTTCACGGAAGCGCTTGAAATCGATTACTCTCGGGTAAGCGGAGGCACCGGCAATGATCATCTTCGGATGGCACTCGAGGGCGATTTTCTCAACCTCATCGTAATCGATATAGCCTTCGGCGTTGACACCATAGGGTACGATATGGAAGTAGCGGCCGGAGAAGTTGACAGGTGAACCGTGGGTCAGGTGTCCGCCGGCATCAAGGGACATGCCCATGATGGTATCGCCCGGCTCACAGACGGCCATGGTGACGGCCATGTTTGCCTGTGCACCGGAATGCGGCTGTACGTTTGCATATTCGCAGCCGAAGAGCTTCTTCGCACGCTCGATGGCGAGGGTCTCGATCTCATCGATGTATTCGCAGCCGCCGTAGTAGCGCTTGCCGCTGTAGCCCTCGGCATACTTGTTCGTAAGGACTGTGCCCATCGCAAGCATCGCCGCGCCGGATACGATGTTCTCCGATGCAATCAGCTCGATGTTGTGCTGCTGTCTCTCATACTCCTTGAGAATACCTGCACCTACCTCAGGATCGGCGGCGGCGATATACTCCATCACTTCTTTGATCATGATAATGCCTCCTTCTTTGTTCAGTCACGCAGTTTATAATCTTCAATCACAACCTGCAGACTTTGTGTCCCATTATATTCGTTAATCGAAGGATAGTAAATAATGTCAATGTGCATTTTCGTGCGTCTATCCCGGACGAAATCGTCGGCTCCACTGAAGAGCATCGCCGTAATGGAGGTGCCGTCGCGGTCCTGTAGGAGCATCCTGACGCAGTTCCGGTTCTTCCCGACGACACGAGCCTCCCGGATGAAAAGTCCTTTCCAGGCGAACTTCGGCTTTTCATTGCCCTGACCGAAGGGCTCGAGCTTTTCGAGATCATGAATCAGCGGCGCAGAAATATAGGATAGCGGCATCGGGAGGTCGATCCAGATTTTTTCATCGAGGAGCTCCGGTGTCAGCTGTGATTTTTCGTTTAGAGCTTTCCGGAAGGCATCGATATTTGCCTTTGGAAGTGAAAAACCGGCTGCCAGAGGGTGTCCGCCAAATTTCGTAAGAAGATCGGCGACCTCTGCGAGTCTTGTAGACATTGGATAACCATCGATGGAGCGGCCGCTGCCCTTTGCCATCTTCGTGCCATCCGGTGCATCCTCTGCATCGGCCACGACGAAGCTCGGGCGATAAAATTTTTCGCGGAGGCGGCCGGCGACGATACCGGCGAGACTTTCATGAAGGGTCGGGAGATACACGACAAGTACGTCATCTGAAGCATATTCCGTTTCGACGAGCTTCACCGCGGTATCTGCTGCCTGCTTCGTCATGTCCTTCCGGGAGTCATTGAGTTCCTTTAGCTTCACGGCCTTTTCAAAGGCTTCTGTACGGTCCTCTGACAGGAAGAGCTCGAGTGCAATCTTCGCGCTTTCGAGCCGGCCGCCGGCATTGATACACGGACCTAAGATAAAACCGATATGATACGCTGAGATTTTCTCCATCTCGAAAAGGGTCGTCACCTGCAGAAGCGCATCGAGGCCAATGTTTCCACTTTCCTTAAGCTTACTGAGTCCTTCGCGGACGATGATCCGGTTTTCATCCTGGAGCTTCACGACATCGCAGATCGTTGCAATCGCCGCGAACGGCAGAAATTCCTGATACTCCTCCGCAGGGAGTCCCCGGTTCTGGTATAGCATCGTGATCATCTTCCATGCAACGACCGCACCGCAGATCTCCGGGAAGGGATAGCGGCTTGACTCGCGCTTCGCATCGACGACGGCGGCGGCCGGCGGCAGGATATCACGTGATTCGCAGCCATAATCCTCATCTGTATTCTGCCGGACATCATGATGATCCGTGACAAGGACTGTCATCCCGAGATCCCGCGCATGCTTCAGCTCATCGATGGCTGAGATGCCATTGTCGCAGGTCAGGATGACAGACACGCCATCCTTCTTCGCGCGGTCAATGATGTGAGCATTGATCCCATAACCATCCTTGATGCGGTCCGGAATATCATAAGATACGTCAGCACCTAGCTTCGAGAGCCCCCGGTAAAGAATGTACGTTGCGCATACGCCATCGACGTCATAATCCCCGACAATGCGGATCTTCTGCTTCGCAGCGATGGCGCGGTTCAGGTTGTTCATAAGGCGGATCGCATCCGGGAGTAGCAGTGGTGAATACAAATCATCAAGTGTGCCGTTTAAAAACTTCTCGATCTGTCCGTCCGAGTTCACCTCGCGGTTCCGAAGCACTCGCGCCGTCACCTTGTCAATCTTATATTTCTCCGCGATCGCATCAAAATCCGCCTTCTTCGCGTACACATACCATTTCTTCATACAATCTCCCGAAAATATCCCGATGTCAAACCGCCCGGTTTGCTATATACTATAACAATGCATCCCATCGGACGCATCACATGCTAAGATGTTTTAACGCGGCATCAATTTGGTCAAACTGTCCTTCTCTTCTCTGTCGCAAAACCTGTCTTATTGTAACACAATCAAGGAATTTT
>OMZX01000100.1 GCA_900315665.1 uncultured Eubacteriales bacterium | reverse complement strand
GCAGATAAAAGGAGATAACCCGGAAATCTATCTGCAGCGGGAAAAAAGAGCATGCGAATGAGTGCAGACAAAAGAAGGCAATCCGAAAAGTTATCTGTAACGGGCATTGATAGGCTTCGAAGGAGTACAGAATCGATTGTATTAATGTGGAAACAATTTCCAAAATTCCGCCATTTGTAAACGTTTACATTTTTATCGCAATTTGGGCGGAATTTTACATAGAATAGATTGACAAAATTTCTACAATGTGCCATACTTCTACTCGGACGGCTGAAGAGACGGAACCATGAAAAACAACTCCGGACGGCGGATGAAGACATCTGCTCAGTGCTTAAAGGTAGGCATTGGAATCATCGAACGGCGGATGAAAACATCTGCTCAGTGCTTCAAAGCAGGCATTGGAACAGGAGTGATTTCATGAGTGCGTCAGGCTGTCGAGAACAAGTTTTGAGCGAAGATTGAAGAAGAGGTAAAGCAATGGCAAAGATTGATTTAACGCAGTATGGCATTACCGGCACAACAGAGGTTGTTTACAATCCTTCTTATGAGGATCTCTACAAGGAAGAGACCAAGCCGGAACTTGAGGGCTATGAGAAGGGCCACGTTTCCGATCTCGGTGCAGTCGATGTATTTACTGGTGTTTATACTGGTCGTTCTCCTAAGGATAAGTTCATCGTAGATGATGCTAACTCACACGACACCGTATGGTGGACGACAGAGGAGTATCCGAACGATAACCACCCGGCTTCCGAGAAGACCTGGGAGGCTGTCAAGGAAATCGCAAAGAAGGAGCTCTGCAACAAGAAGCTCTATGTCGTAGATGGCTTCTGCGGCGCGAACAAGGATACGAGAATGGCTGTCCGCTTCATCATGGAGGTTGCTTGGCAGGCTCATTTCGTAAAGAACATGTTCATCCGCCCGACCGCTGAAGAGGAAGCGAACTTCAAGCCGGATTTCGTCGTTTACAATGCTTCCCACGCGAAGGTAGACAACTGGAAGGAGCTTGGTTTACACTCTGAGACCGCTGTTGTCTTCAACATCACAAGCCACGAGCAGGTTATTCTCAATACCTGGTACGGCGGTGAGATGAAGAAGGGTATGTTCTCGATGATGAACTATTACCTTCCGCTGAAGGGCATCGCTTCGATGCATTGCTCTGCAAACACAGACCTGAATGGCGAGCACACCTGCATCTTCTTCGGTCTTTCCGGCACAGGTAAGACCACACTTTCCACCGATCCGAAGAGACTTCTCATCGGCGATGATGAGCACGGCTGGGATGACAATGGTGTATTTAACCTTGAGGGCGGCTGCTATGCAAAGGTTATCAACCTTGATAAGGATGCAGAGCCTGATATCTACGGCGCCATCAAGAGAAACGCTCTTCTTGAGAACGTAACCATCGATGACAAGTCCGGTAAGCTTGATTTCGCAGATAAGACAGTAACCGAGAATACGCGTGTATCCTATCCGATCGACCACATCGAGAAGATCGTAAAGCCGATTTCTCACGGTCCTGCAGCAGACAATGTGATCTTCCTTTCTGCTGATGCTTTCGGTGTACTTCCGCCAGTATCGATCCTTACACCGGAGCAGACACAGTACTATTTCCTTAGCGGCTTCACGGCGAAGCTTGCAGGTACAGAGCGCGGCATCACAGAGCCGACACCAACCTTCTCTGCTTGCTTCGGTCAGGCCTTCCTCGAGCTTCATCCGACGAAGTATGGCCAGGAGCTTGTAAAGAAGATGCAGAAGTCCGGCGCAAAGGCTTACCTTGTTAACACCGGCTGGAACGGCACAGGCAAGAGAATCTCCATTAAGGATACCCGTGGTATCATCACAGCCATCCAGAACGGCGATGTAGCGAAGGCGCCGACGAAGAAGATTCCTTACTTCGATTTCGAGGTTCCGACAGAGCTTCCGGGTGTTGATCCTGCAATTCTTGATCCGAAGGATACCTACAAGGATCCGTCCGAGTGGGATGCTAAGGCAAAGGATCTCGCACAGAGATTCATCAAGAACTTCAAGAAGTACGAGGGCAATGAGGCTGGTAAGGCACTCGTTGCTGCCGGCCCTCAGCTGTAATTTATTGATTTACATTTTCGCTTTGATTCGAGGCGCGGTGCACAGGCACCGCGCCTCGTTTTTTGCTCCGCTTCCGAAAGTTTTGTGGTTTTCTTACATTTAATTGAATAAGGTTTTATTTGCGAGAATTTCTGCTATAATGCCGTGGTTGTTGTATCAATGTATTTTTGGAAGAAATGCGGTATCTACGATGATCTTTTGAAATAGTGGGTAGATGCAAACAGAAAGAAATTGAGGTTTTTATGGCTTTAAACAATAGAGGACAGTCACGTTCACGGCATAGCGTTGAGCGGGATGAGGAATATATGAATGGAAGACGTCGGACGACATCTGATTCGGACGATAACTATACGAGAGAAGGACGGCGCATAGCGGATCATGACGTAGCCGCTCTGGAATCCGGCCGTCGCACTGCACCGAGCCGCGATGCACAGCTTCGGCGAGAGGAGCTCCGCTATCGATCGGAGCGGGTCGAAGCGGATTTCGCCGATGACGATCCGAATTATGATGACGATTACGAAGCTGACTATGATGATGAATATGACGCAGATCGTAACGAATCATATGACGACAGATATTATGACGCGAGAAGTGATCAAAAGAATCCTCGAGTCTCCCGCGGAGACAATGACGCCCGAAGAGGCAATGGCGTCCGTGGAGACAATGACGCGCGGAGAGGCAATGACGTTCGCGGAGGCAACAACACCCGTGGAGGCAGTGGATCCCGCACGCCTCGCAAGAAGCATCGTGGTTTGAAGGCACTCATCATTCTCGTGCTTCTTGTAGTCATTGGATATTTCGGCTGGGGCATGCTCCGGAAATATATGGGCGCGAAGTACTGGACGGTAGCAGTGTTCGGTGTCGATTCTCGTGACGGAAACCTCGAAAAGGGCGCACAGTCCGACGTCATTATGGTGGCATCCATCAACCGGCGGACCGGCGACGTGCAGCTCACCTCCGTCTACCGCGATACCTACTGCAAGGTGTCCGATGACAAGTACCACAAGATCAACGAAGCCTATTTCCTTGGCGGCCATGAACAGGCCATCCAGGCACTTGAGCGGAACTTCGATCTCCAGATCGACGATTACGTGACCTTCAACTGGGCCGCCGTCGCAAAGGGCATTAACGTACTCGGCGGCGTCGACCTCGATATCTCGGATTCCGAATATAAGTATATCAATGCCTTCATCACGGAGACAGTCAACTCGACGGGACTCGGTTCCGTCCAGCTACAGCACGCAGGCACGAACCACTTAGACGGTGTACAGGCCGTAGCCTACGGCCGACTCCGCCTCATGGACACCGATTTCAACCGTACCGCCCGCCAGCGGAAAATCCTGAGCCTTGCATTTGAAAAGGCCAAGGCGGCCAGCAAGAAAACACTTCTCGGCGTTGTCGCCGAGGTCATGCCAGAAATCAGTACAAGCCTCTCCGCGCAGGACATTACCGAGCTTGCCCTCTCTGCAAAGCAGTATAACATTGCAAACACCCAGGGCTTCCCGTTCGCCCGCACGACCGTAAAGGTCGGCAAGATGGACGTCGTCGTCGCCGGCACGATCGCCTCGAATACCGTGGAGCTCCACCAGTACCTCTACGGCGAAGATGCCGCAGACTACACCCCGTCTCAGACTGTCCTCGAAATCTCAGCCCATGTCGCAGAGAAGACCGGCGTCACGAAGCCTCTCGACAATGCTCCCGACGTGAAGATCGGCGGCCAGGGCACAGCGACAGCGGCTGCGGCAGCAGAAACACCCGCCGCCACAAA
>OMZX01000105.1 GCA_900315665.1 uncultured Eubacteriales bacterium | reverse complement strand
TTCAAAGTCTGTGCTTTGGAGCGGCTGGTCAAGTCCTTCAGAAGGAAGGGAGACGCATTGCAGAAAGCCTGTCCCGCCGCATTGCACAGCGCAGGCCACTGGTTATCGATTTTTGCAGCGTCCAGCTGTTTCTTCATTGCCAACACTGCCGGTTTCGTTTCTTCCAGCATGGCATCCAGACGACGGATTACCGTCATCGGGAGAATGACGTCACGATACTTACCGCGCACATACACGTCGCGCAGGCAGTCGTCTGCGATTCCCCATATAAAACTCACTATCTGATTGTGAACCTGATTGTCCATTACAATTTTCCTCCGTTTGTCCATGGCATAGTTTGCCACTCTATATTTTCATTCTATAAAATCTGATGTCCTATAAACCGGACTTACTCGGCATCCTGTTCTTCTTTTTCAGGTGCGTTATCATCGGATGCTCCGCCGGAGCGAATCCAATCATCGACTTCGGATAGTTTGAATTTCCAGAGTCTGCCGACTTTATACGCAGGCATATTCCGTTTTGAAATCCACTGCAAAATAGTCTCTCGTCCAACACCGAGATATGCCTGTACATCTTTTAATGTTACCCATTTTTCAACTTGCAGCTGATCGCTCACTTTATTACCTCCATCTTTAAGAGTTCTTCCTTTTGAACTTTACATCTATATCTATATCGAACATTCGACTACCGGGATAACAGTCATTGTCATCGCTGTCTACCATGATCCAATGGCAAGTTGTATGCCCTTCAAATGGTCTGAGCTCAATGACTGTGGAGATTTCCACACCGGTTTTCGGTGGAGTCTCCGGTATTTCAATGTAGTTGCTTTCTGCCCGTGGCCTTATCTCATCATGATTGGAAAGATACAGCTTTCGGCCACGCCATGTTTGCGTGCCCAGATTAGAAAATTTCCACGTTATCGTCAGCTTCTCATACATGAACCCGGAATAGCTTCTCTTGTGATCCGGCTTGATGTACACCGTGTCGTCCGGGTACAGAGACGATATGTGGTGAAAAGAACTGGGCTCCTGTTCTGGTTCCTCCAAAAGCTGCTGATAGGTCATTGCCACAATATCCGCAGCATCTTCCTTGTCGCTATCTATAAAGGCTTTGAACTGAACCGCAAGTGCTCTTCGGAGTGCTTGCGGATTTTTTTCTGCCGTGGGAGGTATTCCAAAGGCAAGCATTACATCGCCGTACTTATTCTTGTCGATGATCTTTTCAAAATATGCGCACAGTCCATCCTCATTAAAAGTCTTAAAAGAAGCCTTCAGGTCTGGAGACATCTTTCTCGACCCGTCATAGAGCTTGCGTTCCAAGGGCACATCGTCTGACTTTAATCTATCGCCCTGCTTGTGCGAGAAATAATTACTCCCTGCTTCAATAAAGCAGAAGGAGACAAAGATCCCGTTGTTCTTCCGGCTCGGAAAATACATCTGTGATGCCGTGCTCGGAAATATCCGGCTGAAATATTCACTTAATTCCAATCGAATACCTCCTCTCAAATCTTGTCCTATGTTTTGTCCTATGTGTCTCACGTTACCGGTCAAGCAGTCTCATTTTGCCGTGCGAAACTAATAATAGGCAGGGCAAAGAAAGCGGAAAGCCGACAATGCGAGACCTTAACTATTTAATTATACACAGAAACACGGTCTCTGTCAATAGTAGTTGGTTATAAACTCACATAAACCGACAAAGAACCACTTCATTGTTCCTCCTCACCAAAACCCTTGGATGCATCCCCTGATCAGGGATGAGTTCAGTTTCCAAGGGTGGTGCAAATAACGCAGCTGACTTCTGAACGGAAGGCTGAGCAGGAAGGAGATGAAAAACGTGACTAAAGACGAACACGAGAATTGGATTATCAATATCGAGAACACCGCATCTACGATCAGCTCCCAATTGGGATCAGCTGTAGTTGACGGAGTATTCCAGCGATACGACGCTCACAGCGTCGAAGACCTGAATCCGTGTGATCTGCCGGACGTATTCAGCGAGTTATACGCCATCGAAGCGGATCTCAGATAACGGTCAATGCCCTGAGCAAGGCATAAAAAGGCTCACCGCTATGAACGCTCACCCGGCATGCAGAGTGGCTCGAACGGTCATAGCAGTCACAAGTAAATAAACACCAACCTACGAGCGTGGTTGGCAACTGAAACGGATTTATTTCCCGTTCCGGTCGGCCTTCCACGCTCTTTTTCATGAGACCTCCGGTTCGGGAACCACACGAAAATCGGAGGTTTTATCATGCAAAACAATGAAAATCAGAAGACTTACTTTATTTACGTTCGCAGCACCGGCGAAAAGGTACCGGTCACCAAGGAACAGCACGACTCCTTCTATAAGGAAGCTGACCGTATTCGCCACAAAGAGCAGGATCACGGCAGGTGCATGTGCCCTTACCGCTTTATCTGGAAATGCGACGGTGACTGCATCGGCTGCGAATACCATGCGGCAGGCGACATTACTTCTCTGGATCAGCCTCTCCCTGATGGCAATGGCACCCTCGGTGACTATATCCCTGACCGCAGTAAGCCGATGGAGGAAGTCATCGCCGACCGTATGCTGCTGGAGCAGCTCTTTGTCAGACTGCGTGAGCTTGATCCGGAGGCCGATACCATCATTCAGCTTTGGAAGGATCATCCGGAGGGTATCTCCGACCGCGCCATCGCAAGAGAGCTCGGTCGCCCGCAGAAGACCTTCGCGGATCAGATGAAGAAGTATCGCACCGACCTGCGCAGGATTACTGGCGATAAGTAATACCAAGACCACGAATCACACTCTTTCCGGCCACTGTCCCTCTTTCGGATGATGGTCGGAATTTTTTTATAAAATCCTCCGCTCAAATCGGCAGTTCATCTCCAGTGGAAGGTGAAGGCAAGAGAACACAGCCTTCAGAAA
>OMZX01000098.1 GCA_900315665.1 uncultured Eubacteriales bacterium | reverse complement strand
TCGAGTATCAGATGTGGTCGCTGCCAGCGTAGGGAAACCGGCTGGGAGAGGAAAGTCCGGGCTTCACAGAGCAGGATGCCTGCTAACGGCAGGTTGAGGTGACTCACAGGAAAGTGCAACAGAGAACATACCGCCCGCAAGGGTAAGGGTGAAAAGGCAGTGTAAGAGACTACCGCGCCTCTGGTGACAGAGACGGCATTGCAAACCCCATCCGAAGCAAGACCAAACAGGAGACATATGGCTGCTCGTCAGTCTCCGGGTAGGTTGCTTGAGACGCATGGCAACATGCGCCCTAGATAGATGACCACTTGAAACATAACCCGGCTTACTACGATACTCGATTCTATGTCAATACGGAGCTTCCTGGCGCTGCGATTGCGCTGGGGAGCTCCTTTTGCAACGCGGGCCCGCTCTCGCTAAAGTGCTCGGAGCAGCGGATGCTAAGCTCCCGGGACGGTAAAGCATGTCCTGGATCGCTAAGCACCGGCCCTGCGCATTACCCGCTTTTGCAAGAGGAGCTCCCCAGTGCAATCACAGCACCAGGAAGCTCCTTGGTTTTCTATATATTTACTTGTGAGTATCTTTAAGCCGGTGGCAAATTAGTACTGCTCGAGGTTGAAGCCGAAGTAGCTGGCTGCGTTGTTGTAGGAAATACCCTTGATGATCTTCTCGAGGGCCTTCTTATCATACGGATACTTGCCCTGCTCAACCCATGTACCGAGGAGGTTGCAGAGGATGCGGCGGAAGTAGTCGTGCCGTGTGTAGGACAGGAAGGAACGGGAGTCGGTCAGCATGCCATTGAAGTTTCCAAGGGTGGAAAGGTTAGCATAGTTTACAAGCTGATCGGTCATGCCCTGCTCGTGATCATTGAACCACCATGCAGCGCCCTGGGTTACTCTGTTCTTGACCGGTGCCTTGCAGAAGCAGCCGGTGATGGTGTTGATCGTCGTGTTATCGCACGGATTCAGTGAATAGAGGATCGTCTTCGGGATTTCATCTGTAGCTGAAAGCGCATTAAGGAAGCCTGCGAACTGATCAGCCGGTGCAAAGTTATCAACGGAATCGTAGCCGGTATCCGGACCGAGCTTCGCGTACATGTCAGCATTGTTATCACGGATACAGCCGAAGTGGATCTGGAAGACCATATCGCGTCTGTTGTATTCCTTGGCGAGGAAGAGCATCTCAGCGGTTCTGTACTTCGCACATTCTACAGCTGTAAGCTTCTCGCCCTTCAGACCCTTCTTGAAGATTTCGTCAACATCAGCATCGGTAGCCGGGACGAACATCACATAGCGGAGCGCGTGGTCAGTAACCTTGCAGCCCATGGACTGGAAGAAATCAAGACGATTCTTGAGGGCTTCCTTGAGAGATGCGAAATCCTTGACCTCGATGCCGGAACGCTCGGAGAGCTTCTTCATGTAGGACGGGAACTCCGGCTTCTCGATGTTCGTTACCTTATCCGGACGCCATGCCGGGAGAACCTGTACATCGAAGGACTTGTCGTCCGCAATCTTCTTGTGCCACTCAAGGGTGTCTACCGGGTCATCGGTTGTGCAGATGAGCTTGACATTAGAAGCCTTGATGATGTTCCGAACGGACATCGACTTGTCATGAAGCTTCTCGTTGCAGAGATTCCAAACCTCTTCAGCGGTATCGCCATTGAGGTAGCCCTGATAGCCGAAATATTTCCGGAGCTCTAGGTGTGACCAGTGATAGAGCGGGTTTCCAATGAGCATCGGCATCGTTTCAGCCCACTTCTGGAACTTTTCACGATCCGGCTTGTCGCCTGTGATGTACTCCTCCGGTACGCCGTTTGTTCTCATCTGACGCCACTTATAATGGTCTCCGCCGAGCCATACCTGGAAAATGTTGTCGAACTGTCTGTCCTCTGCGATTTCCTGCGGATTGATATGGCAGTGGTAGTCGAGGATCGGTGCATCCTTGGCGTATGCGTTGTAGAGCTCGATCGCTGTCGGGTTCTCCAGCATGAAATCCTTGTCCATGAATTGTTTCATTGGTTTATCCTCCATAAATTTCTTCCGGTTGCCCGGATTTATTGATTAACCTGCTTTCACAGGATAATGCTTACATCAGTTTCTTTTCCGTATAAATCTTGTCGTGCCGCGTTCAACGATTTTGGCTTCCAGCACGTTTTTTGAGGGAACCTTCGGGATGGCACGAATGGTGTCCTGGTCATCGTCGGGGTTCGGAGACAAGATGTCCATCAATAATGAAATGGTTTTTGTGCAGAGGTCTTCGAGGCGGGAGTCGACGGAGGTGAGCTCCGGGTTTGTCGCGGTCGAGAGGACGGAGTTGTTGAAGCTTACGATCTGCAGGTCTTCCGGGACGGAGAGGTGTTCGGACAGAGCAAATTTCAGTGCGCCGACACCGCTCGTATCTGAGCTGCAGAGCACGGCATCGAAGGGCGCCTTTTTAAATTCTCTCCGGAGAAGGGAAGCGATCTCATGAAAATCTTTTTTGCCTTGAACGATCCGGGCATCCTCTTCGGAAAGACCGGTTTCTTTTGCACCGGCGGTGAAGCCCTCGAGCTTTCGGATACCGGAGTAGCTTCGGGATGAATAGACATAAATCAGCTTCTTCGCACCGGAATCGACGAGGCGCTTCACGGATTCCTCCATGGCGCCGCGGTCATCACAGATGACGGAGTAGATATTTTCTCCTTCAATCGCACCATTCACCATCATGACAGGGTGCTCTTTTGCACCTTCTATGATGTACTGGTTGTCCCAGGGGTTCAACTCCACGTATTTGGAGCCGGCCATGATGATCGCATCTACCTGCCGGGACTTTAAGAGCTCGAAGCTTCTTTTTTTATCCTCGAGATCATAGCCGGTACAGCAGAGGATCGAGTTGTAGCCATGCTCGCGGAGACCGGTCTCGAGATAGTGAATCGCGTTTGCAAGATAAATATCCGAGGAATCGGAGCACATGATACCGATCGTCCGCATCGAACCACGGCCTAAGCCGCGTGCGTAGGCATTGGGCGTATAGCCGTACTGGTCGATGACCTTCAGCACCTTTTCACGGGTCTTCTCGGAGACATTGTCTGCTCCATTGATGACACGGGAGACGGAGGCGATGGACACGCCGGCGGCCTTTGAAATATCGTAAATGTTCATATTTTGCTTTTCTCTCATTCTGAAAGCGTTTACATTTATCTTGATTATAATGTCTTCCTGTTATAAAATCAACGCGTAAATTCTATGTGAACCGGTCTACCCGACCGGCTATTTTATGATTATTACGTTTCAGCATTTGTGTTTGAGAGGAGAGTAGTATGAATTTTCCGGATCGTCCGTTTGATCTTGTCACCATGGGGCAGCTCCTGCTTCGTTTGTCCCCTCCTGGCAACGCCCGTATCGCGCGTTCCAGAGTTTTCGAGAAAAACGTCGGCGGTGCCGAGCTGAATGTCGCCGTCGGTGCATCGCTTCTCGGCCTTCATACCGGTGTCATCTCGAAGATTCCGTCCAATGAAAACGGCCAGTTCATGCGTGGCACGATCCGTTCGTATGGTGTCTCCGATGATTTCTTTATTTATGATAAGAATCCGGATGCGCGTCTTGGCATTTACTTTTATGAGTACGGCGCCTACCCGCGGAAGCCGGAGGTCATTTATGACCGCCGGAATTCGAGCTTTTTCTCCCTCCGGATGGAGGATATCGATCCGAAGGTATTTGAGAGCACCAAATGCTTCCATACCTCCGGCATCACGCTGGCACTTTCTCCGGAGCTTCGGAAGACAACCATTGAAGCCATCAGACGGTTTAAGGAAGCCGGTGCACTGATTTCCTTCGATGTCAATTTCCGCGGTAATCTCTGGACCGGGGATGAGGCGCGGGAGACGATTCTCACGATTCTTCCGTATATCGATATATTCTTCTGCTC
>OMZX01000101.1 GCA_900315665.1 uncultured Eubacteriales bacterium | reverse complement strand
AATCGCTTAGAAGCCGAGATCAGCTATAAGAAATTAATGATTTTTGACGTGAAAGCATTGAAAAATCTGGAAAGAAAGCCACTCTTCATAATCCCGTAATATTTTATCGTGCTAAAGTGGAAGCGAGCGTGTTGCAGTATATGACGTGTGAAAAGCCGAAAAGGTGAACGGGCAGCAGGCTGATGGAAGCATTGGCATGGGATGATTGGACGGAATTCTGTGTGAAATTACTGGTTTGAAACATAGTCTCATCATGGCGTATCATAGTTTGTTTTTCGTGAGCTTCTGTGATAAGATTTCATTATCAACATGAAGGGAAAGAAATGTTTTGAGCAAGACAGGAAAGACCAGAGACGATTACATTGAGCAGTGCGCATTTTGCCGGACAGAAGTCGGATGTTGAAGTAACGATTCATATGCTTTATGGCGGCGGGAGCGATATAGTTAGCCAGTATGTTGAGTTCACAAAAATTATTGATTTGTGGATCAGAAGGTTAGGCAGGACAAAGGACGCAGTCGTAGAGGCAATTTCAGAATGCGTGAAAAGGAATGTTTTGAAGGAATACTTATCGGATCATGAAAGTGAGGTACTTGATATTATGACAACTTTATTTGATCAGGAAAGTTTGACGAAGCAGATGATGAACAGGCAGTATAGAATGGGAGATGCCAAGAGGTTGGTTATTGCTGTAGAAAATATTATGTCGCGTTATGACGTAAGCCTTGCAGAAGCGTGTGATGTAACGCAGTGTACTGTTGAAGAATATTATAAGGCTAAGGATTTGGTTAATAGCGAGATGTGAGAGTGAAAGGCATAAGCCGGGGCGGGTGCGCCGGCTTTTCTTTTCGATTTAATTCATAGTAAATATATGGGATAACTATGATATATGGCGAGCGCTCGTAATACAGAAAGCGCTGCGTAAAAACTTCCGTCTCACAGCTAATCATCCATCTGTGATGAAATTTTGGAATCATGAAAGGTCGATTTCGGTAGTTTCAGGAATCACTGGAATCTTTAGGCCTTGGTTTGTTTCCTGGCTTTTCCGATTTTCAGGTTTCGAAACCTGGAGTTCCCGTGCTTCGGATGGATCCGATAACATGGCTCTTTTTGTACTATAGTACATTTTTAGACAATATGAAAATTGCGAGAGTTCTGCTATGATGGCAGCACCTGACGGAAGAAACAAATAAGAGATAACAGCACAGGAGGTAAGCATTATTCCAAGAAAAAAGCGGGAGTGGAAGGTGGGCGGTGTGTATCACATTATAAACCGCGGAAACCGGCGGCAGCCGCTGTTTCGATGTGAGACGGATTATGCGGATTTTCTCAGCATCATGGAGGATATCTGGCACGGTTTTCCGTTTACGGTGCACTGCTTCTGTCTTATGACGAACCACTTTCATTTTCAGGTGGAGGTCGTGGATGAACAGACGATTTCGGAAGCATTCCGGCGGATCTGCTCGGCGTATGCGCGCTCGTATAACCAGAGGTACAGGTATACCGGTCATCTTTTTCAGGACAGATTTGCAGCGTACACGATTGATTCGGAGCAGTATTTCTATGAGACAAGCCGGTATATCCATCGGAATCCGGTGAAGGCGCGGATGGTGCGGGATGTCGCGGATTATCCGTATTCGAGTTACCGGATGTTTACCGGTGAAGTTGCGTGTCCGCCGTTCATGCGGGTGGATCGGGTGCTGGACGGGTTTCAGGGAAACGTGGATCGGTATCATGCGTTTGTGATGGGCACAGGCTATCCGGAGCTTTCGGAGAAGGTGGAAGCGGATGTGAAGGGCGCATAAGCACAGATAGTTGGCAATGTATAACAGAATGTTTCATATTAAGGAGAATTTATGGCAACAGTAACAGCGAGCTTTGCAATAGAGGCCGTGGATGCGGTCAAGGTCGAAATCGAGGCTACGACGATCGGTGGGCCGCCGATGGTGTCGATCATCGGACTCGGCGATAAAGCGGTACTGGAGGCGGCAGACCGGCTGGAGGGCTGTCTCATTTACAGCGGCTTTGAGATGCCACGTGAGAAGGTGATCATTAATCTGGCACCAGGTGATCTGAAGAAGCGCGGTGCGCATTATGATCTTGGGATGGCGATTGCGCTGCTCACACAATCGGGGCAGATACAGCCCGTCGATTTGCCGCAATATGTATTCATTGGCGAGCTCTCGTTGAATGGGACTGTACGCCCGTCGAACGGCGTGCTGTCGATGGTGACGGCGGCGCGGGAATGCGGCTTCAAGCGGGTCCTGGTACCGCTCGCCAATGTCTCGGAGGCGGAGATCATCGAGGGCATTCGGGTGATCGGCATCAAGACGCTGCGGGAGGCGGTCGAGATCGTTTCCGGGAAGGAGCCCGGGGAGAACAAGCCGGCGACGAAGAAGCCGGTGCAGCCGGCGCCGCAGTATGCGCTTGATTTTGAGGATGTCATCGGGCAGCGGGATGCTGTGCTTGCGGCGATGTATGCGGCAGCCGGTGGACACAATATCCTTCTCATGGGCGAGCCGGGCTGTGGCAAATCGATGATTGCGAAGCGGATTCCGGGGATTCTGCCGGAGATGTCCGACCAGGAGTCGATGGAGACGACGCGGATTCACAGCATTGCCGGGACGTTTTCAGGTGGCGAGGAGCTCATGCGGATCCGTCCTCTTCGGGCACCGCATCACAATGTTTCGATGAACGCGCTCATCGGTGGCGGTACGGATGCGTTGCCGGGTGAGATCACGCTTGCGCACAATGGGGTTCTGTTTCTTGATGAGTTCGCGGAGTTTTCGAAGCGGACGCTGGATGCGCTCCGGCAGCCGATGGAGGATAAGCAGGTGACCATCGCGCGGGTCAATCGGACGAATCGCTATCCGGCGAATTTCATGCTGGTGGCGGCGATGAATCCGTGTCCGTGCGGTTATAGCGGGACACCACAGTGCACCTGTTCGCCGGCGGATATCTACAAATATCGGAAGCGGATTTCCGGGCCGATTCTCGACCGGATTGAGATTCGGAAGCATATGCGCGCGGTGGACATACTGCATGCGGGTGGGAGTACAACTGGGATTGCTGGAACGATAGATTCCGGGAGTTCTGCTAAAGGTGCTAAATCTGCTGGAGTGGGAGCATCCATCGCTTCTGTTTCCGAGGAGTCAGTGCTTTCCTCCCGGAAGCTCCGTCAGCTTGTGACGAAGGCACGGGAAATCCAGAAGGAGCGGTATCGCGAAATTCCAAACGTGTATTGCAACGCACAGATGACAGAGGGTATGCTCAGAAAGTTCTGTGTACTGAGCGATGATGGGCATGCCTTCCTCGAACAGGCTGCTGGCCGGTACGGGCTTAGTGCACGCGCGGTGAATCGAGTGCTGCGGCTAAGCAGGACGGTTGCAGATGTGTGGGCACATGATGTGATTGATGCATCGGACATCCGTACGGCGCTGTCGCTCCGGGATGCGGATTTGTGAACCTTAATTTGAAGCACAACATTGGGGTCGGGCGGTGCGCCCAGTGCGGGTGGAAATCCCGTCCGGTAAAGGTCTAACCAGCCAGCCGGAAGCGAGTCTTGGGCTTTCAGTGGTGATGCTGGAAGTCAAGCGTAGACAGTAAGATTGCAGGGGTATTATTACTGTGTATTATCCTGATGAAGAACACTTCGAATGTAAGTAGTAAAACTCTCGTACTTTAGGACAAGAGTTTTACTACTTACGATGGGACTTTGGGAAGATAGATCTGAGGGATGTGTCACCGCATTCATTTTGCAAATTATACCTTCCTCTAAACCGGCATTTTGACACCTTTCGATTCAATTCAGGCTGCCATATCACAGCTTAGAACTTTAAATTAATTCTTCGAAACCGACAAACTGAAAATTCTCACTGTTCCATAATGAGAAAAATATATGCCGTGGATCCGGAATATTTCAAATACACGGTATTAAAGCAGCTTTGTTATTAAAAATTTCACTTTCCTTTAATGGCTATTATACCTTCAATGTGTTATTCTAAAGAATGATAATGTAGGACTTTCTTATAATGATATTTTTGAAATGCGTGATGGTACGACAGTACAATATACGTATGATACGAAAGGAAAACGCTATGACTTGTTCTGTTGTGATAACAACTGAAAAAACAGAAAAACACTTCTGGTATTTGGCTAAGGATGTCGTATCGGGTGTAGCCTCAGAAGGATTGACATTAGATGAGGCACTTGCAAATCTTAAGGAAGCACTTCAGTTATATTATGAGGATATGCCGAGCACACCGTCTCAGAATGTAATGTTCACAACGATGGAGGTAAGTGTCTGATGCCGTCAAAGTATCCGGTTCTTCCATCAGATATTGTAGTTAAGTTCTTGAAGAAAGAAGGCTTTACAGAGGTGTCCCAAAGGGGAAGTCATAAGAAATTGCGCAAGGGTGACAGAGTTGTTATAGTACCCATGCACGATGAAATTCCCAAGGGAACACTAAGATCTATCCTGGAACAGGCGGACATCTCACTTGATATTCTTCTGAATTTTATTAGATAAATGGGAAGGGAAGAACTGGTGGAACTCGCCCAGGAGCCGATCAGGAACGGGAATACATACTTTGGCATCCAGACGGGCTGCATCCTTACCATGAATGCTATTGTAGGCAGGGCTGTTTTATTAACAGCGGAAATCCGGAAGATGGATAAGGACGGAAAAGAGGATGAATGGCGCTTGAAGCGGCTGCAGGATATTATTAAAAAGTGCGATTGTAGAGAGGTAGATGGAAACCGGCTCATTACAAGAAATCTTATTTATTACTTA
>OMZX01000102.1 GCA_900315665.1 uncultured Eubacteriales bacterium | reverse complement strand
CCATCGCTCTTTACAGGAAACCTATGAGCGTATGGATGAAGGTCGTTCAGATGGTATGTTTCTTGTGTGCGAGAATACCAAGACACATAGTGTGAAGGTGATTCAGATTGTTCGTGATACTATGTGCCCGATTTATCAGACCAATGATGACTTCGAGATTACGGATATTGTCATTGACCATATTACGAGAGCGTGGGATACCGGTGACAGACATGAGATGTCAGGTAACTATACGAGAAGAGCCGTGAGCTGGCTTTTTGGCGGCTTACCGATAGACGGTTATCTGGCTGGCTCTATCCCTATGATCAATACACTGAATAATGCAATCGGTGGAGTCGATGTAACGATCAGACAGGATTATCTGACTAAGTTTGATCCCTCTTTCGTCCAGGGAGCGACTGTTCATCTGGAAGGAGATCTTGCAGAGAAGTTTGTTCGTGGCAGAGATATTGACGAACAATATACTGCGATGACGAGAATGGAGAGGCATCGTCAATATGCGGTTGCGTTTGAAGATAAGGTTGTAGAGCTTCAAAAACAGGAAAAATCGCAATGGATATCGCGATGAGTGCGGATCCTTTGACAGAAGATGATTTCTGCTCCTATAACGGAAAGAATACAACTACAGATTATGATGAGTACTGGCCGGATTACGAAGACATCGATAAACTAGTACTTTCCTTATTCTATAATAAGGTTTAGAGCTTTCACCGTAATGCGGTTAGGCACTTTTATGAAATGATTAAGAAGTGGCGTCAGCTTTGCGACCGACGCCACTTCTTTACAATTGTGATACACGTGGAAAACTTGCACAAATTCCGCGACATTCCGTGAGTTTTGACATATTGGCACTATAACCGAACCTTTGAAAGCGATACATTACAACTATGTATAAATAACCATAGGCTATTTATAAGAAAAAGATCAAATTGAGTAGGAGGCATTGATTATGAGAGTAAGTAAAAAGTTAGTTGCACTTGGACTTGCAGCTGCTCTTTCCGTATCCGGTTTCGCAGTAAGCTTCGCAGGTTCTCCAAATAGTGGTGGTTCATCACATAGTTCTTCATCGAGCTCCAGCAGTTCTAGCTATAGTGGTTCAACCACGACAACCACAACTGTTAATGGTGCAACAGTAACCTACACGCAGGCAACTGTTACCGTAGGTGGCAAGACGGTTCCAGTAGGCACAGCTAAAACGACATCTGCTGATGGCGCATCTGTTCTGATGGTCGCTACCACAGGTTCTGTTGCTGGTGCTAAGTTCGCAGGTGTTGGTACTGTTACAGCCGATGGTTCCGCAGTAGTTTCTGCTGATGGTAAGACCACAATCGCTGTTTCGACAGCTCCGATCCTTGTCATCACAAAGGATGGCGTTTCACTCGGCTGCTTCGTAGATCCGACAACCGGCAAGCCAGTAGCTACAGGCTACACCACGATGTTCTATGCACTCGGTGCTGATGGCCAGCTTCACCTTCACTTCGTAAACGGCCAGGGCTTCTTCCTGACAGGCGTTCAGACTGTGAATGGTCAGGTTTACAACTTCGATGCACAGGGCCAGGTTATTGCTTAAGTTTAGTTTCACCCTGTAATACATGAGTGTTAAGAGAGGAAAGTTCTTGCGAGGACAAGCTTGCTTGCCCTCGCAAGAATTTGACGAACGCCAGAATCGAACGCGCTTGCGCGTGAGATTCTGTGATAAGTGAGCCAAAATCTTGCATGGCAAGCTTGCTGACGCAAGATTTATCACGGGAGGACGAATGTTCACTGACATCCACAGCCATATTGTATATGGAATCGACGACGGCGCGCGGACGCTCGATGAAGCGGAGGAGCTCGTCGTAACGGATATCAGAGAAGGGGCGGAGAGAATCATTTCCACCTCGCATTACTACGTGGATACGCCATCCGACCCGGATATCATTCATGAAAGACTTGACGAACTACGGGAGAGGCTGCTGGCTGATGGGGTAGCATCACCTTTATCTGATACTTCCTTTGAAAAATCATCTGACAATGAGGAAAACATCAGTCATACGATCGAGATCATTCCCGGCAACGAAGTCCTATATTTCGACAGCATGGTCGAGCGACTCGACCGTGGCGAGATTCTGACGCTTGGCAATTCCCGCTATGTCCTCGTTGAGTTCTACCCGCGGGAGTCGTATCAGACCTACGTCCGCGCAGTCCGCTCACTGGTCTATGCGGGTTACACCCCGATCATCGCGCATGCGGAGCGTTTCAAGGCGCTCCATGAAAATGGCCTCCGTGAGGTACGGAAGCTCGGGGCGCTGGTGCAGGTTTCGACAGAACCGCTAAGCCGCAAGGGGCTATCAGGGATGCTAGACCAGGAAGCCTCCTTCATCCGGAAGGCGCTGAAGAACCAGGAAGCCGATTTCGTCGGCACCGACATGCACAGGATGAGCAGGCGGCCACCCGTCGCCCGCGACGCTGAGGCATATATCCGCAAACATTGCTCACCAAGCTATGCAGCGGACCTGCTTTCCCGCAACGCAGACATGATCCTGCAGGACTTTGGCAGCTAAAATTTGATGCATTTTAAATCATCTGCACTGTCCGAAATCAAGCTTGCGGGTGGCTGCAGACAAATAGTGGAGTTTCTCAAATTCATCTGATTTCTGATCGACTTTGGCTTTGAATAAGACAAATATAACGATCGAAACGAACGCAATAAACGTAACAATCGAAATATACGAAACGAACTGAAGTTTTATGGGCAAAGATAACGAAAATGAAAACGCGGCGAGCGTTTTGACAACAAGAAATAACGTGATCACGCAGGTGGTGACGGACGATGATGACGACTTCGAGATTGATTTCATGGAGCTGTTTTTCATGTTCCGTCAGCATATCCTCATGCTGATCCTTGCGTTTCTCGTGGGCGGCGGCCTCGGGTATGCGGTGTCGAAATTTGTGCTGACACCGACGTACACGAGCACGTCCATGATTTACGTGATGAGCAAAGAGACGACGCTGACGAGCCTTGCAGATCTGCAGATCGGCTCTCAGCTGACCGAGGACTACAAGGTGCTCGTGACCAGCCGTACCGTCATGGAAGACGTCATTAAGAAGCTCTCCCTCGATATGGATTACTACGATCTCCGGAATAAGATCACGCTCGACAACCCGAACAACACGCGAATTCTCAACATCTCCGTGCTCGACACCGACCCGCAGCGCGCGAAACGCCTGACGGACGCAGTAGCCGATTCGGCGTCTGACTACATCGCGGACATCATGGAGCAGGACCCGCCGAAGATCATTGAGTACGGCGAGATTCCGCTTCGGAAGACCGGCCCGAAGACCGGCCGCAACGCGATCATTATGGCCGTTGTGTTCGAGCTCATCGCGATGGCAGGTCTTACCATCTCAATGCTTACCAATGACACGATCCGCTCAGAGGATGACATCAAGAAGTATTTCAACATCCCAGTGCTTGCGGAGATTCCGGAGATCGATCCGGAGGCCGCGAAGAAGGCCTCCCGCTACAGCTACGACTACGCGCGGCATGACGAGGACGATACCGATGATAAGAAGTCTTCCGGCAAGGGCAGCGGCCACAGCCACAGCGGTAAAGCATCAGATCGAAGCGCAGGCGACAGACACGAGCATGCACATCAGAGTGCACAGCATGGCGAAACAGCTTCCAAATACAGTACACATGTGAGCCATGAAGGACGGTATGTGACTGACTCCGTAAGCGCCAATGGTTCTGCGGGCTTAGCTGGCGATGTAAAAACCAGCAGCATCGGTACATCTGCATCGACTGCGAATACAACAGACGATGGCCGCATGAAGGAGGCATTGGCGACGGATGGGTATCGGAATCCGATCCCGCCGCGGACGCCGGGGATGTCCCGAAAACGGAACGCCGGAAAGGAGGGTGAGAAGGCATGATCGAAGCGCACAAGATTAAGATGACCTTCTTCCCGGACGAGGATTTCCGTTACAGTGAGGCGCTCCGGACGCTCCGGACGAACCTGCTGTTTTCCGGCTCGAAGGTGAAGAATATTCTGATCACAAGTTCGGCGCCGAATGAAGGTAAGTCAAGGATTTCCTTCGACCTCGCGCGCGTGTTTGCGGAGTCCGGCAAGCGGACGCTGTATGTCGACTGCGATATCCGAAATTCGGAGTTTAACCGGGTGCATCACATCACGGAGAAGACCGTCGGCCTCTCGCAGGTGCTGACGGGGCAGGTGCCGATTGCGGACTGCTTTTACCAGACGGAGGAGCAGCCGAATCTGACCATGATCCTGGCCGGTCCGTATAGCCCGAACCCGACAGAGCTTTTCGAGGATGAGATGTGTGATACGCTGTTCCAGTTCGTGAAGGGCGAGGGGTTCGATATCGTGATCCTCGATACCGCACCGATCGGGACGGTTATCGATGCCGCGATTCTCACGAAATACGCTGACGGCGCGGCGCTCGTGGCGGAGTCCGAGGTGACGAGCCGGCGCGGTTTCCAGCACGCAAAAGAGCAGCTTGATCTGACTGGCGTACGGTTCCTCGGTGTGATCATTAACAAGGTTAACATGTCGAAGGACGGCTATTACGGGTATTCGCGTTACGGAAAGTATGGCAAATACGGGAAGTATGGCAAGTACGGCTATGGCTACGGGTATGGCTATGGCAAGCGCCGGGCTGAAGCGGAAGAGAAGAAGGAAAAGTGATGAACTACATCTCTTTAAAAGAGCTGGCTGATAAGTGGGACATCTCCATCAAATATCTGCAGACGCTGGCGCGGACCGGGATGCTCGAGGGCGCAATCAAAAAGGATCACAGATGGTTTGTGCCGGAGGACATCCGGCGCCCGGTCGACCACCGCGTGCGAACCGGCGCCTACAAGGACTGGCGCAAGCGCTATAACGTACGGAAGTTTAAGATCGATGAGGAGTTTCTCCGCGGCCGGTTTCGGACATTGGAAGATACGGACGCAAGCGGGGACACTGCTCAGAATGATTCTAATACAGGCAATGCTGGAGCTGACGAAACATCAGAAGTTTCCTCTGAAGCAGGATTTGCTTCAAGCAGTGACGTAAGCCGGAACTCC
>OMZX01000106.1 GCA_900315665.1 uncultured Eubacteriales bacterium | reverse complement strand
AGCCCGGTGAGGGCATAAAAAGCAGTCTTTCGTATCGGAGTTCGTAACTTTCCTTCAAATAATGGAAGGAAAACAGCCTGAAGCAGATAAAGACAGATCGCGAGAATAAAAAGAAAGACTGCCAGCGACAGCTTATAATGGCGCTGCGGGTAATAGCCTATAACATAATAACAAAGATAGTCCCATACATATCCAAGCCAACGGCTTGCGGCAATTCGTGCAATCAAATCGCTGTCCGGACTGAGTTGTGCCCAAATGGTATCGGAAGAAGGAAGCTTTGCCTGATAGAAAGGCCCCCATGCCATAAAAATTATTGAGAGATCGATGATGAATCTCTTCAGTTTGCCTTTTGTTTTATCGGTTAATGTCAGTTTCATGGTCTGTCCTCTGCGGAGCCAGCTTCAGGTTTTTATCACAGGATTCAATGCTTTCGATGATATACCTCGGACGTTGTTTGGATTCAATATAATTTTTGCCTATATATTCCCCAATACATCCCGTTGCAATCAGCTGAAGGCCTCCGAAAAGCCAGATGGATATGACAATTGTCGACCAGCCGCTCACCGTATGCCCAGAGAAAAAGACAATCAGCGTATAAATGATGTTGACAAGGCTTGCGGCTACCGCGATGACACCGATATTGAAGATGATGTGCATCGGTTTGATGCTGAATGAGGTAATCCCATCGGATGCAAGACGCAGCATTTTTCGGAGCGTATACTTCGACTTTCCGGCCTTCCTTTCGTGTACGTCAAAATGCACTATGGCGGAGGGAAATCCAAGGGTCGGGATCAGTCCTCTGAGGAAAAGGTTGTGCTCTTTGTATTCGGAAAGTGCATGGAGAACCCGATTGGAAAGAAGCCGATAGTCCGCATGGTTCGGGATGATCTCGCAGCCGAGTTTTCTCATCAGTCCGTAAAACATCTGGCTCGTGACTTTCTTGCCAAAGCCGTCGGTATCTCTCGAATTGCGCACCCCGTAAACGATGTCAGCGCCTTTGTCATATTCATCCAGGAACCGGTCGATTGCGCCTATATCCTGCTGAAGGTCGGCGTCAATCGAAATCACGGCATCACATTTATCCATTGCATAGAGATATCCCGCCAGCACGGCACTCTGATGCCCGAAGTTCCGTGAGAAATTAATGCAGACAATATTCTCCTTTGTTTCATGAAGTCCGTGAATAAGCTTCGGCGTCTTGTCTTTCGACCCGTCGTTTACAAGAACAATCCGGCTGCGGCCGCTGATTCTGCCCTCTTTCTCGAGACCGGAAAGTTTCTTCTCGAGTTCTTCTGCCGATGATACAATTACCTCTTCCTCGTTATAGCAGGGTACCACCAGGAATAAAACGGTTTTTTCCGCGGCCATAGAGATTTGATTTTCCTCGCTTTCCATATCATCCTGCCTTCAGGAGGTTCCGGCAGCACTCCCGATGCCTGCTCCTGCTGTGTGTCAGGTCATCTCACCGTAACTAATATCCAGTCACTCCACCGTCACCGACTTTGCCAGGTTTCTCGGCTTATCGACATCGAGTCCCTTTGCCACGGACAGATAATAGCCCATCAGCTGGAGCGGAATAACCGCAAGGCTGGCCGTGAACGGAGCTTCCGTCTTCGGTACGTAGACCGCAAAGTTCACGGTATCCTCTGTGCTGTAGTTTCCGTAATTCGTAAGTCCCATAAGGTAAGCGCCGCGCGCCTTCACCTCGACCAGATTGCTGCGGGTTTTCTCGTAGAGGTCATTCTGCGTCATGACGCCGATGACCAGCGTCCCGTCCTCGATGAGGCTGATGGTTCCGTGCTTCAGCTCGCCTGCCGCGTAAGCTTCGGAATGGATATAGCTGATCTCCTTCATCTTGAGGCTTCCCTCAAGGCAGATCGCATAATCAAGGCCTCTCCCAATGAAGAAAACATCGTGTGCATTCGCATACTTCGACGCGAACCACTGGATACGCTCCTTGTCTTCCAGGATCTTGGAGATCTGATCCGGAAGCTTTTCAAGTGCATTGATGTACGCAGTCTCTTTTTCCTGATCGATCCTTCCTTTTGCGATTCCGAGGGCGATTCCGAGAATATAGGTGCAGATCAGTTGGGCACTGTACGCCTTGGTTGTCGCAACAGCAATCTCCGGCCCTGCATAGGTATACATGACATGATCCGCTTCTCTTGCGATCGATGAACCGATGACATTGACGACTGCAAGCGTCGGCACTCCCATTTCCTTTGCAAGCCGCATCGCCGCAAGCGAATCCGCCGTCTCGCCGGACTGGGAAATAATGATGACCATGGAATTCGGCACGAGGATCGGATCTCTGTAGCGGAACTCAGAAGCGAGATCAACCTCGACCGGAACCCGGGTCATCTTCTCTATGGAGTACTTTGCCGCCATACCGACGTGATACGCGGAGCCGCAGGCGATAAAATACAGCCGCTCGAGTCCGGCAAGGAAACCGGGCTCAAAATGAAGGGCCGAGAGGTCGATGACCTTTGCGGAATTCTTCACAGGTGTGGCGGTTTCCTCCGAACTTGCTTCTGTATTGGAGGCGTCTCTTATATCTTGGGTGCCTCTGGTATCCTGGGTGTCCTGAGTGTCCTGGGCGGCGTTTGTTTTTTCAGTCCCGGCGGCATGATAAATATCCGCTGCCTTGTCGCTCACGGATTCCGATGCCGCCGACTCGGTCTCATCCTTGATGTAGGCATTGAGCGTATCCCGGACTGCCTTTGTTCATCATGAAATGCTCGAATCCGCCCTTTTCCGCGGAGGCCGCATCCCACTCAACAGTCGTGAGCTTCTTCTCGATGACGTCACCGTCAAGGTTGAAGAACGTGACTTCACCGTTCGCGAGCCGTCCGATTTCCATCTGTCCGATGTAATAGACATCGCGGGTGTACTTGAGAATCGCCGGAACGTCCGATGCCAGATACAGGTCTCCGTCCTTTGCTTTTCCGATGATCATCGGAGCGTCCTTGCGGGCGACGTAAATTTCTCCCGGATAGCTCTTGAACATCAGTGCAAAAGCATAGGTCCCGCGGATACGGACCATCGCGTGGTTGATCGCATCCACCGGAGTGTGCTCGTATTTCTTATAATAGTAATCGATCAGCTTGATGGCGACTTCCGTATCGGTATCGCTGTAAAACTTGTAGTTATGACGGAGAAGCTTCGCTTTCAGTTCCTGATAATTTTCAATGATCCCGTTGTGGACGCCGACGACGTTTCCGTCATCGGACATGTGCGGATGCGCATTGGTCTCGCTCGGTTCGCCGTGCGTTGCCCAGCGGGTATGGCCGATTCCGCAGGTCCCCGGGATCGCATTGCCGCCGTCCGTCTTGCGTGCGAGGCGCGACAGGCGCCCTTTCGCCTTTACAATGACAAAATCCTTATCGCCGTCGCGGACAGCAAGGCCCGCGGAATCATAGCCGCGGTACTCGAGCTTCGCAAGGCTTTCAAGAAGAATAGGAGCCGCCTGTTTACTTCCGACATAACCACATGTCCTCCTCTGGTACATTCACTTCCACAATTGACATAAGTAAATTATTGCTATTTTATCACCAGAGAAAGGGGGTTACAATTCGGCGATCTCTGTTCCCCTCCGCAGCCGTGTTCGAAAGAGGCTTTCCGCCGGGCATCTGCCCGGGAGAGAACAGGGAGAGGCGCTGCTTTTCTCCCCATATCTGTCAGAGGCGTAACATTTTAAGCCACCGCAAAACGGATATAGTAAAATAAATCCAGGCAGTAATGAAATACAGCCGGAGTTAATTAGAAGTTCATTGTAACAGGGGGTATCGAAGGTATGAAGCCATTTATGGATAGAGAGTTCTGTCTTGAGAACGAGACAGCAAAGCATCTTTTTCACGACTAT
>OMZX01000110.1:5014-6006 GCA_900315665.1 uncultured Eubacteriales bacterium | reverse complement strand
GTAATCCAAGTATAGGAGTAAACCTTATGCTTTGTTAATCTGTCCGGTGATAACGCTCCGCGTCCGTTTCGCTTCGCAAAAGCGTCCGTTCACCTTCGCCATATGCACAAAATCATGGGTGATTATCTTGGCTTTGGTTTTTTTGTCAATTCCACCATGATCTGGTTCGATCCTTATGGTAATTTCCTCGGTAGTCTATGAATGCAAACCCCATACTTCATTGGCTATCCGGTCGCGACTTTGGTACAATTGGAAAGAATCAGATGCAAAGCAGATTTAGTGTTTCATCTAAATCTGCTTTCTTTAAGCTTTGTATCTGATACTTTCCTTAGAAATTATAAGATATGTGAAGGCTTATGTTGGTGGAATGAGCTATGCTTCTAAGGTTTTCACTTCATTTGAAAGTGTTTGGCTTATATGGTTTATCTGCTGCCTGTTTTTTGCGAGGTTTTTCTATATTTTACTTTCACACGTAATAAAGGATAAAGGCCTTAGATTTATTGTGATACTTTTCATCTCCTATGGTGGGACCGTGATCGGGAAGCTGGGATACTATCTTCCTTGGAGCCTTGATATAGCAATGTTTGCAGTTATTTATCTTGCAGCCGGGGATTTGATTGCAAAGACAAGATTCTTTGAGAGAGGGTATGCAAAGACGTACACTATCGCGGTGCCGTTCTGTACTTGGTTTATTTGCCTGTCGCAGAGGGAGATGCTCGAGTTGGCGATAAGAACCTATGGGAACTATATCGGGGCAGTCGTGATGAGCATAGCGGGTTGTGTTTTTGTTTTGGGTGTATCGAGAGAACTGGACACATGGAATGAAATCATTGCCAGGTTTTTCAGATGGTGCGGAAGACACTCTATCGTGATACTCGCGTTTCATTTGTTTGAGATGAGGTTTCTGGACTGGAACATAGTGTACGCGTTCATTCCGATATACGGTTCGTGGATTTTAGAGACAATTTTGCATGTTGTTTTAATACTAGCAG
>OMZX01000110.1:0-4937 GCA_900315665.1 uncultured Eubacteriales bacterium | reverse complement strand
CGGTTTTTAACGGTTTGCTTAAGATTCACTGAAGATTTCAAGCGGGCTATTTGCAAATAGGGAGCCGGCATTTATAATGAAGAAAAACGTAGAGGTACTGCGTACCACAAAGATTGTATGAAAAAGGAGATTAACATATGAAAAAGAAGCTTGCTACACTTGCTCTGACAGGACTGATGGTCTTCGCTTTTGCTTCTTCATCTTTTGCAACAGTAAAGATCAAGCCGAACAAGGCGCTTTCTAACGTGACGAAGTCCGATGGCCTTACGACGACCACGACTACGACGACAGCTGCTGCTACGGCTTCTTTCGTTGAGACGAAGACGCTGGATGCTTCCGCTGGTACGGTGACACTCCAGAATGGCGGCGTTTATTTCCTCGTGAATGGCCAGCCGGCTAAGAACGTGTGGGTGGGAGATCATTATTTCGGACCGGATGGCAATCTGATGGTTGCGACCGTGACCTCTGATGGCTATACCGTAGATGCGAATGGTGTATGGGATCGTACTCAGCCGAAGAAGACTGCTACTGCAGCACCGGCTACGACGACTACTCAGACGGTATCGACGGTTGCCGGGGATGCGATTTCGACAGCAGCGATTGCAAAGATGGGACATTATTATAAGGCAAATGGCGAGACACTGCAGATCACGTATGCCCAGGCTGGTCGTGTAATCACAGAGACGACGACCAATACCAGCACAGATGATGCGGATACGAATGTCTTCACACGCGTTTCCGATGGTTCTTACCGTACGGCGGCAGGTCCTGCAGGCGAGTATCTTTCCTTCACGATCGATGCAGCCGGGACGACTGTTTCTATCTATAATTCTTATACGAAGGCTACTACGACCTATACGTTTGCCGGGTGATCGGTGAGCGGAGGCTATAGAGTAAATTAATATTTTAGGCGGGCTTTTCATCGGGATATATCGAATGAAAGCCCGCCTTCATTTTTTTGTAAGGAGTTTAGCACACTAAAGTGAAGGAGTTTAGCACACTAAAGTGACGGAAAGCAAGGTAATGATATGATACGTTGCATTGGCGGATGTGATGCGTGGAACTGCTTGAAATGTCTTACTGGGTAGCAGGCTGATGGAGGCATTGGCATATGATGTGGAGGTATAGCTGGCCTCGATAGTATAATCCCACAACTGGTACAAAATCGGACAACTTCCATTGTGGCGGAGGTTTTGTTATGATGGATTCTGTAAGAATGGTGATGGTTTACGAGAGAGGAAGCGTTATGAAATAGGAATTAGTCAACACGCGAAGCTCAAGGAATTAATTTATAAACAGTAAATGCCAAAGTTATACAACAGGAAATTTTCAACAGTTAGAGGTATTTTCCAATGAGACTTAAGGAGAAGCTATTTTCAACAGTTAGAGGTATTTTCCAATGAGACTTAAGGAGAAGCTCACATTTGAAGAATTGATGTCACATATGAAGGAGAAAGGCATCCGATTTGAAATAGTCAGTGAAAAGGAAGCGGAAGCTTTTTTACATGATCATAACTATTATATGAAATTGGCTTCTTATCGTATGAATTATCTGAAATGTCCACCGGAGTCTAAAAGAGCAGGTGAATATCAATGCCTGGATTTTGCTTATCTTAAGGAATTATCTACAATCGATATGCATTTGCGCTATTTGATTATGCAGATGTGCCTTGATATTGAGCACGCTCTGAAGGTTCAGCTTTTAACAAATGTTACCGAGAATGAAAATGAGGATGGCTATAAAATAGTCAAGAGTTTTCTTACTGATGAAGACAAGGAGATGGGTATCCTAAAATCTATTAGAGCTCATAAGTCGGGAGAGTATTGCAGTGACCTGATAGATGCATACTACCCGTATTTCCCGGTCTGGGTATTAGTAGAGCTTATTTCGTTTAGCAGTCTTGTTCATGTGATCAGCTTTTATGACAAAACTTATCAAAGCTCGATTTTAATAGATAGTAAGTATATCAATATTGTTCGGGATTTTAGAAATGCTTGCGCTCATAGTAACTGCCTAATCAATCAACTCGCAAAGGAATTACCTGGAGAGCCAGATAGTCGTATTACCACCTTTGTTTCTGGCATGAAGGGAATCTCAAAAGCTGTGAGAGTCAAATATTTACATAGATCTTTTACATACAATTTTACGACTTTACTGTATGTATATGATTATTATGTACCGGAAAGCGCTAAGAAAAAAAGATATCAAGAGTTGCAAGGTTTTCTGAACGGACGAGTAGACAATCTTTGCATTTAGCTTTATCATTTAGTCACAATTGAAAAAGAAAATTCTTTTTGGAAGAGGTGGAGATTCATGAGAATCCTGCCTCTGATTTTTTTATACTTCCATACTTCCGCCCAGGGGTCAGGTCACATTAAAATTTTATAAACTGGGGAAAGGGTATTGCATTTGAATCTTTTCCCAGGAGGTGACGTGAAATCAGTTAAATGACAGGAATTTGTAGAAGAAATTAATATTTTGGGCGGGTTTTTCATCGGGATGTATCGGATGAAAAGCCCGCCTTCATTTTTCTGTAAGGAGTTTAACACGCTAAAGTACCGGCAAGCGCGGCGCGGATATGATAGGTGGAGTTGTCGGATATGATGTGTAGAATTGTTTGAAACATTGCACTGGGCAGCAGGCTGATGGAGGCATTGGCATATGACGGGGAGGTATGGCGGGCTGCGATGACATAACCCCACAACTGGTACAAAATCGGACAACTTCCATTGTAGCGAAGGTTCTGTTATGATGGCTTCCAAGTAGTAACTTGGCAAATTCAGAACATGGAGGCATAGTGGATAAGAGAAAGACGAGAACAGCCAGAATGATTGAGACGGCGGACCAGAAGGCGGCATTTGACCGACAAGTCAAACAGATTCTATCGTATAAGCGTTTTCTAGCATGGATTTTGAAGACGTGTGTCGACAAATTCAGTGGGGTATCGATCGAGGAGATTGAAGGATGCATCGAAGGCAAACCTTCGGTGGCAGAAATGGCAGTGCATCAGGATGAGCAGATTCGCGGAGATAATACAGCGGATACGAGTATCGATGAAGGCGTAGTGACGTATGATATTCGTTTTACAGCGTTAACAACGGATTCGGTAAGACCGATTGAGCTGTTTATAAATATTGAAGGGCAGTATCGGGAAGGGAGTTTGAAGTATCCTTTGATGAGTCGTGTGGTATACTATTTATCGAGGATGATTTCGGCGCAGTATGGCAAGGTTTTCACGAAGCAGAATTATGGAGACATTCGGAAGGTTTATTCAATATGGATCGTTTCGGAACCATATGCGAGAAATCGGAACTCGGTGAAAAGCTTTCAGTTTGTACCGAAGGATCTTTATGGACATGCAGCATATGACAAGAGAGATTATGATAAGATTACGGCTGTGCTCATTAATCTGGATCAAAAAAAACCGGGTGTGAAAAATCAGATTCTCCGAATGTTAAATGTACTGCTTTCGGATACGATGGAAGTTTCGGAGAAGGAAAAGATACTGGAAAATGAGTTTAATATTTTGATGTCCGAGGATGTCAGAGAGGAGATGCGGGATATGTGTAATTTTTCGGAGGGTGTATATCGGGATGGAGTTTTAACCGGACAGGATATAGGAAAAGCACAGGAAGTTACTTCAATCGTGGAATATATCGCTGCTGCGAATCACATTTCGCTCTCTAAGGCTTGCTTGATGGCAGGAAGGACGCTGAAAGAATATAAGGCAGCGAAGAAGCTGCTGGAGAAAAGCGGAGAGCTGGTGGAGGCATAGGCTAGGGATCACATTAAAATTTTAAGTCCAGGGGTCAGGTCGGGTCCAGGGGGCAGGTCACATTAAAATTTAGAATGTAAAAAGGCTGGCATCCTCAAGGCCGGAAGGTGGTTTCCATCTTCTGGCTTTTCGTGTATATTGGTATTGATTTTTGGGAAACTTTTGCCCCGAAAATATGAAGGAAGCTGACAATCGCAACGATCGTAACCATGGAATATAAAAAGAAACTCATCAAAAACCTATACATCCTCCTAAGCCTGGCGCTCGCGTTCATTTCCGGCGCCCTGCTCTGGCGCGTGAACATCGGCCGCGGCTGGCAGGAGGGCTTCACCGGCCGAAGCACGCTCCTCACCGTCGGCACCCTCTTCACGATCCTCTATTATTTCCTCGCGCGCATGTACCAGGCCCACAAAATCGGCCTCTACCGCCTCGTCGAGCTGAGCTTCTCGCAAATGCTCTCCTACGGCCTCGCGGACCTGGTCCTTTTGACGGCGACCTTCTTCTGGTTCCATAACCTCGAGCGCGTCCGCCTCCGCTACTTCGCGCTCGGCCTCCTGCTCCAGTTCGTCGTGATCACCCTGATCATTTTCATCCTGAACCGCCTCTACGCCCGCTTCGACACCCCCCGCCGCATCCTGATCCTATTCGGCGCCAATGACTACATCAGGCTTAAATCGAAGATGGATGACAAAAAGCGGCGGTATGATATCGTGGGGTGCCTCCCGGACAGCACCGACTTCGCGGCGGTGGAAGAGACGATCTGCACTGCTGCCGTCCAGGACGTATACCTCTATAAAGTATCTCGCGCCGTCGAAGTCCGTACGATCCTGTATTGCCGCGCGCATCACATCGACGTTCACACGTCGATGGAGCTCGATCACCTGCTCCTCCTCGACAATGAAATCTCCCACACCTTCGACACGCCGTTCTACCGGAACCCGAAGACGCCGGTTATGTGGTATTACCCGATTGTGAAAAGAGTGAGCGACATCGTGATCGCCGGCCTCGGCCTCATCGTGCTGTCGCCGATCCTCCTTGTGACTGCGGCAGCAATCCGCCTCGAAGATCACGGCCCCGTGTTTTATCGTCAGAAGCGGCTCACCGAAAATGGCCGCGCCTTCGACATCATCAAGTTCCGCTCGATGCGCGTCAACGCAGAGC
>OMZX01000114.1 GCA_900315665.1 uncultured Eubacteriales bacterium | reverse complement strand
TTCCAGGTTGTAAGGCCCATATGTTCTTTCGTATGATCGGCTTTACTATAGACAATTTCAGCCGCTGTCTGACTTGTGTGGCTTTTTTAGAATTGACTCGATATCCAACCGAAATTATCGCATCAAGGTTATAAAAATTAGATTCCTTAGTCTGGGTTTTCCCTTCTATAGCACCATGTTGAGTGGTTATTTCCATTTTGGAAATAACCACTTCCTCGTTTAATTCTCCATCATCAAATATATTCCTAAGACCAGTCCATATCAAAGTAAATCTTTTCAACATTCATGGCTTGATTATTCCTCACAGTCGTCGCGTATATTTACACCTTGGATAGTTACTACAACCCCAAATAGGACCGTATCTTCCGTTTCATTGAACAAGCCTTCCTCCACAATCTGGGCAAATCATTTGCTCAGTGACAGCTCGCTGGGCAGTTTTTATTTCCTTTGGCAAATCATCCAACTGAACTTTATCCTTGCAATCATAGCAAATGCCAAGATTACCACATCCACAAAGAATATTCTTGCCCGAGCCGCCGTCATTTCATTCCGTGCAGCACTAGAGCAAATCAATCATACAGTGTAACTAGAATAACAAATCCAGTTTTTCTGATATATTCAATTTTCATAATTAAACTTTCCTCGTATATAATCGTTTATCAGAAACCTCATTGCCTCTTTTCCCATTGTAAGTTCTCTTTAAGAGATTCTCATTCTACTCGGAGTATATATCTATTTGGATCAGAACAGCGGACCAATCTCTGTCATCAGATCATTTTTGAAATCATCAATCAGTTCTTTTCTGAACTTAAATTTAGGAACCGCCGAATCCTTCTTCGCTGCTTTATATGCAGAATAATTTGCATTCTCTTTGAGAACACTTTCATTCGGCAGTTCACCATTCCGATAGTTGTAAGCTTCATATCTCACGTCATCGAACGGCACGAACCATTTCTCGGAAAACTTCCGGATCTCTGAATCAGCCGCAGCATACCGCATCCGGTTGATGATCACAGAGATATCAGAGCCGGCATAGAGCTCCTTATTCGCCTGAATCTGATCCAGTACTCTCATGAGGAGCGCGCCAAGCTTCGGGTTGTCCTTTTCGAACTCTCCGATCATATCCCGAAGGTACTTGATCTTCTTTTCGAATTCCGCTTCGCTGAAGTCTTCCTTCTTTCCGAGGTAATCCACAAAGCCCTGTAGAAGCTGCACGATATATTCGTAATCGATCTTGATCTTACTGTATGCAATGAGATCATAGTCCGCTATGATCGGGTCGTCTCCACCATCCAGATCGTCACCGTCGTCACCGTCATCACCTTTCAGCTCTTCCACGACATTCTTATACATCGCAGCGTAGTCCTCGTATTCGTTCTGTGAAAACTGCGTCTCTTCAAGCATTACCGGGTCATAGGTAGAGAATGCTTTCAGATGGGCAAACGACTTATCGAGATCCTGGAACAGGTGTACAAACGCCTTTTTCTGCTTCTTCGATAATGCTTCGATATCCTTCGGTGTCTTTGCAAGTGCGCGGATCGCTTTAACAGATACTGTAAAATGCTCCTTCACCGTGTTAAAATCTTCCGATACAGGATTGCCGGTGCCGCCTCTCGAATAAAGAAGCAGCGCATCATCAATCGCTTTCTTAAATTCAACAGGATACTGGAACGTAACGACCTGCCCATACTGCTTATCCGCATCAAACAGTCTGTTTGTTCTGGAAAATGCCTGAATGATGTTCTGCGGTGCCATCGGCGGACGATCCATAAAAATCGTCGACAGGCTAGGCGCATTGAAACCGGTCAACAGACGATCGACGACGATAACAAGATCCAGCTGCTCATTTCGGTCGAGATAAATATTCTTCTTTCTCGTCAGCCGGTCATTGAGATTGTCATTGTACGTTCCGATGTTTTCCATCGAATAGTGCGTCCCGAACATCGCATTGTAGTCTTTTAATGACTCCTTCATCTTGTCCTGATTCACCTTCGATGCTTCATCATTTTCGGATATCGAATATGTGATGGCAAACTTCGGGAAATCCGGCAGAGCCTTTTTCACCGCGTCGCAGATCTTCAGTTCATCTTCACCGGCGACCACCTTCTTCAAAAGGTCATAGTATCTCTGTGCCTGTTCGATGGAATCCACCGTCAGAATCGCTTCATAGGTTTTGCCTCTGCCCTTCTGCAGCCCGAACTTTGTATAGGATTTGTTAAGGATGACATCCAGCACACTCCGCATATGCTGCTCAGTTCCATAGAGCTGCTCTGCTTCTTCCTGGCTTAAACCCTTCGGCCCTAAGCATTCCACCATAAAACCGAGAACCGCTTCATCATGAATCGCTTCCTTGATCGTATAGCTGTGCAGGCACTTCCCATACAGCTGCTCCGTCGTCTGTGGCAAATCGCCCTTCTGTTCATAGCTGTTCTCCGGGAAGATCGGTGTTCCGGTAAACCCGTACCATAGCGATCTCTGGAAAAATGCCTCCAGGTCCCGCTTCGTCTGCGGTGTCACGGCACGATGGCATTCATC
>OMZX01000120.1 GCA_900315665.1 uncultured Eubacteriales bacterium | reverse complement strand
GCCGGGCAAGTGCTATCCCATCACACAGGACTCCCAGATCGGGCGCCTGTCTGATATCGATCCGGGAAGTACCGAAGAAATTTTCAATACCCGCATCGAGATTTGACGGACGCCCAAGTTCTTGAAATTCAGAGACTGTTTTTTAAATGATCCTTTACTTTCTGGAAGAATGTGCGGTTCGAGAGAGCCTCCTTTTTCTCCGTAAGTCTTTTCGCCTGTTCTGCTAGACACATGTCGAATGATTCATCGTCATTCATCCACGGATTCACTTCACAGCGCTCATTGAAAATGATCGGTAGGAGTCGTTCAATGATATATGCCTCTGCGGGGAATCCGGGAGTTATTGTATAATTCTGAATTTTGTTAAGATTTCGGTAGAAGGAAGCGCTGTGCAGCTCAACCTGTTCCTTTCGGAGGATGTAGCAGCCGCCCGGGGCGAACTCGACGTATTTGGGAATCACAGGGTCCTTGTAAATAAATCGCAGAAGATCGTCGAAATCCGTGAAATATTTTGAAGGATGCGTGTTTTCATGCATATACCAGGACGAATTGAGCTCGATGAATCGGCTCTGGGACAGAAGACTGGCAATACAGCCCTCGGACGGATCCTTCCCGTTATGTGCCGCAATCACTTCCGGTGTTGCCTTGCTGTATCGGTCCCGCATCGAACGTTCCTCATAGAGGTAAGTGAAGAATGTATTTTGGTAGACAGCATCAAAATATTCTTTTGATACGTGCCGCCCGATAATGTTTCCCTTCAGACATTCGATTACGCACGGCAGATCACCCTTTTCAAGATGATCCGCAAAGTAGGAGAAATAAGTTGTTATATTGTGACCGGTGTTCGGAATGTGAATGACATTGTATGATTTCTCATCCAGCGTGTGCATAATGGATGAGTCGTCGGAAGCGTCATAAATTACATAATTATTGCAGTATTTTAGCAGATCGTCAGGAACAGTATTGTAATTGTGTATTAAGAAAAAGTTGGATGTTTTTATCATAATTTCACCTGTTTGTGTGAGTGTCCATTTATTAGGACCATCCTTTTATCCGTGTCCACTGTTATGGGTATCGTTTTATCGGAATGAGGTTATAGTCCAAAATATCTCTTCGCGTTTTTATAGCTGATCCCTTCCACGATTTTCTTAAGGCTGTCCTCGTCATCCGGGTATTCTCCGTTCTCAACCCATTTTCCGATCAGATTGCAGGCTATGCGGCGGAAATAGTCGTGGCGGCTGTAGGAAAGGAAGCTTCTCGAATCTGTCAGCATGCCGACGAAGTTGCCGAGAAGACCGTTATTGGCGAGTGCCTTCATCTGCGTCTCCATCCCGTCACGCGTGTCAAGGAACCACCATGCAGCACCGAGCTGCATCCAGCCGGGCTCCTTCGCACACTGGAAACCGGCATTGAGCGAAGCAAGCTGATCAAAATCAGTCGCATCCAGTGAGAAATCGATGATCTTCGGAATCCAGTGAGAAATCGATGATCTTCGGAAGCTCGTCTGTCTCGGACAGCTTGCTGCAGAATTTCGCAAATTCATTGAAGCAGAACGTCTTTGCGATCATATCGTAGCCGGTGTCAGGGCCATATGCTTCAAATGCCTTCTGATTGACATTGCGCGAGCAGCCGAAGTGAATCTCCATGACGATGTTTTCTTTCGCATATTTGCGCGCGAGAGCAAGAAGAATTTTTGTCTGATATTTCTCGGCCTCTTCCCGGGACAGGGGTTCGCCCTCCGTGGCCTTCAGGAGAATGCGGTCCGCCTCCTCATCGGTGCATTCGCGATATGGAATATAGTCAATCCCGTGATCGGAAGCACGGCAGCCATGTGCTTTGAAATAATCGATGCGTTCGTAAAGCGCAGAGATGACCTCACTCACCTTCGTGATTCCGGCGCGGCCTGTCACATCCGCGAGCCGCGAGATGTATTCCGCAAAGCCGGGCCGCTGGATATTGATTGCTTTGTCAGGGCGGAAACTCGGGCAGACCAGGAAGCCAAGATCTTTCTCGGCCGCAAGCTTTTCATGCCATTCAAGACTGTCCGTTGGGTCGTCTGTCGTT
>OMZX01000111.1 GCA_900315665.1 uncultured Eubacteriales bacterium | reverse complement strand
GTACAGGATGTCGCCTAGGAGGATGATGCGCTCTGCACTGCTCTCCTCGAACTTCTCCAGGGTCTTCCGGCACCAGTAGGCACTGCCGTGGATGTCGCTGCAGATAAAGTATTTATTCATTGGCTTTACTTTCCTTTCTTTACATCCTGTCTGGTGCTGTGAAGCCTAGGGTGTTAATGCAGGTCATGAGGACTTTCCAGGTGAGCATCAATAGTGCTAAATAGGACTGGCGCTTCTTCTCGTCGGGTTCTGCGAGGAACTTTACGTCGTGGTAGAAGGAGTTGAAGGTCGTGGTAGAAGGAGTTGAAGGCGTTTGCGATTTCGTAGATGTAGCTGCAGATGCGGTGCGGTGCAAGGTCTGCCCAGGCGCCTTTCATTTCGTCCTGGTAGCGGGTTAAGAGGGTTTCCAGGTCGTGGCCGGCTTTTTCTTCTACAGAGAGGATATGGAAGTCGGTGGATTCGTTCCGGATGAAATCGGCTGCTTTCATTGACTTGTCGACGGCTTTTTCGTCCATGTATTTCCGGATGATGGAGCTGATGCGGACGATGGTGTAGAGAATATACGGGCCTGTATTCCCCTCAAAGGAGGTGAACTTGTCGAGGTCAAAAATGTAGTCTTTCGTCGCCTGGTTTGAGAGGTCGCCGTATTTCAGTGCTGCAAGGCCGATGATTTTTGAAATCTTCTCTGCTTCTTCATCGGTGATATCGTCGCCGCGGGAGGTCTTCACACGCTCGAGGACCTTTTCATCGGTTTCCGCGATGAGCTTCTCGAGGCGGAGTACGCCGCCCTCTCTTGTCTTAAAGGGCTTGCCGTCCTTTCCGTTCATCGTACCGAAGCCGATAAATTTAAGCTCCGTCTCCGGCTTCACCATCTCTGCCTTTCGTGCGACACGGAAGAACTGGGTATAATGCAAAGACTGGCGGCTGTCCGCAATATAAATATATTCGTCAGGATGTAGGCATTTCTCTCGATCAAGGATCGTCGCGAGGTCAGAGGTCGCATAGAGGGAGGCTCCGTCCGACTTCTGGATCATACACGGCGGAAGCTCCTTAGGATCCGATGGCTCTGCTACGTCGACGACAAGGGCGCCCTCGGACTTATAGGCAAGGCCCTTTTCTTTCAGCATCTCAATAAGTCCGGGAATATACGGCTGTGCGTCGGATTCACCTTTCCAGAGGTCAAAATGCACGTCAAGGTTTCCATAGTTCTTCTTAAGATCCTCGACGGAAACCTGCATGATTCTTTCCCAAACCTTGTGGTAGACGGGATCACCGTTCTGGAGCTTCAGGGTCGCCTGGTGCGCACGCTCAGCGTATTCCGGGTTCACAAGTTCTCCCTTATGCGGGCCGTCCTCGTAGGTTTCCTTCGCCTTCTTTGAAGCTGCCGGGTAGATTTCCTCAAGCTCCGAGATCGTCAGATCCTTGTCGAGCTGGCCGCGGTCCTCAAGCTCTGTGATGATAAGGCCCATCTGAAGTCCCCAGTCACCGAGATGCACATCGCCGATGGTGTCATTACCCATGAGGACAGACATCCGCTTGATGGCTTCACCGATCACGGCAGAACGGAGGTGTCCGACATGCAGGGGCTTCGCAACATTCGCACCGCCATAATCGACGACGACTTTCTTGCCCTCATGTGCATCAAGTCCGAGATCCGGCTGGAAATTCATCTCATTCAGATACTTTTCGAGATATTCACCGGAAACATCGAGGTTGATGAAGCCCGGCATGACCGCTTCCGCCTTCGAGAAAAGGTAAAGCTCATCCCGCTTCATTTCCTTTAGCTTAATGACTACATCATTCGCGATATCGATCGGTTTTTTATGATACTGCTTGGCACCGGCCATCGCGCCATTGGACTGATACTCGCAGAGATCCGGGCGGTTCGAAATGCTGACACGTCCGAGCTCCGCATCGTAGCCGGCAAGCGCAAACGCAGTGCGAACTGCATCTGTGATGACATTCAAAATACTGGTCATTAGATATTAACTCCCTTCATACAAAAAATTCGTATTGATCATCTTTATGTTTCTTGCAGAGACTTTAAGGAAACAGTGTTCATCTTCTTTATCAGATGCAATTTTCCTAATGCAAGAAAAGAGGCTTCCCGTTTGGGAAACCTCTTCACCGAAACGGATCGCTCCGTATTCTTTTCTTTTATTAGCCTCTGGACTCGTACTCGCCGGTCTGGGTGGAAACGATGACCTTGTCGCCAATGTTGATGAACAGCGGAACCATGATCTCGGCACCTGTCTCGAGTGTAGCCGGCTTCGTAGCACCGGTAGCGGTGTTGCCCTTGACACCCGGCTCTGTGTGGGTAACCTCGAGGGTAACCTTAAGAGGCGGCTCAACTGCAAATACCTTGCCCTGGTAGGAATCGACACGTACAGTCTCATTCTCCTTGACGAACTTCATGGAGTCACCGATCTGATCATGAGAAAGTGCGATCTGATCGAAGGTCTCCGGATTCATGAAGTTGTACATCTCACCGTCATCGTAGAGATACTGCATGTCAACTCTGTCGATATGAGCAGGCGGGAACTTCTCGGTCGGACGGAAGGTACGCTCTGTCACACCACCGTTGATTACGTTCTTCATCTTCGTTCTGACGAACGCTGCGCCCTTGCCCGGCTTTACATGCTGGAACTCAATAATCTGAACAACCTGGCCGTCAATTTCCAGTGTCACGCCATTTCTGAAATCACCTGCTGATACCATATAATCCTCCTGAATAAAAACTATATTGCCATAAAGCCCGAAAAGCTTTCTCTCTTGCGGGCATATGCAAATGTTTCCTTTGAATGCTCACAAATACTGATATATCCTAATATAAATGGCGCCGGATTGCAATATTTTTTTTGAAGCCGCGTGATGGAAGCATTGACATTTTACAAGTGCTTCGCTACGGTAGTTTTAGTTCGAATGGCTTTACTGAAGAGCCGATCAA
>OMZX01000113.1 GCA_900315665.1 uncultured Eubacteriales bacterium | reverse complement strand
TGCCGCATCAAGTACAACGCTTATATATTGTTTCGGAATAACACATACTCCGTTCTTTTCACAATCTTAACACGAAAAAAAGAAGCTGCACATCATATAATCTCTAGTCAACCCGAAACAGAATCTGTGACTGAACTTTCGGACAGATCGGACTCTACTACGGAATCATCGTCGCAGATCGTTTCTGATGCATCCCTTAGTGAATCTGAAAAAAAAATGGAATCAGAACGGGCATGGTAATGGGGAAGCAGGCGGACCAGGTATGGGCGGTGCCGGAGGAGGTATGGCTACACATACCGGAGTTGGCACAACTGAACTTTCTACAGGTTGGAATTCATTTACATATACCTATCAGGACGATTCCGGTGAAACGAAGACTCTTGATTATGCAGTATATATTCCGGACACCTATGATGGCAACGAAAGTCTTCCACTGATTACTTATATTGGTGATGCGACATATGTTGGCTCCGGTGTTGCGTCCTATGCTGCTGGCGAATGTCCAACCAACTGGATTTCGGATGAAAATATGAAGAACAATCCTTCATTCTTCCTGGTAATCGGATTCACGGAATCAGGCAATGATGTAACGGATGCCGGCTCGCAGGCGGCTCAAATTGTAAATATCATCGATGAAGTAGCAGCAAAATACAACATTGACACAAAACGACTCTACTTGACCGGGCAGTCTATGGGAGGCATCATCGATTTCTCTTTAAATTATACTTATCCCGAAAAATTCGCTGCAACAGTATTTGTGGGATGTCAGCCTGGTGGAGATGTAGGTGATTCACAATATAATGATATCATTGCCAACGCGGATTTCTCCAAGTGGACCTTTGTCTATATTGCTTCTGCACTGGATCCAAAATCTCCATCAGGGCAGACAGCAGTAATGGAAGCTTTGGATAAAGCCGGTGTTTCCTACGGTCTTCTTCAAAATATGGATTATCAGGATATTTCCGGATCCAATACCGATGTTGCTTCTGTTCTAGCGAAGGGATATTCGCAAAATTTCTTCCAGTTCACAACTGTTACAGGTGGATCTACAGGCTCAGTCAGTGAACATATGGAAAGCTTTTGGTACTCCTACGAGCTGAATGCAATCTATGAGTGGCTTATGCAACAAACTCTATGAAAAACAGAGAGGAAGAAGATGCTCATATTAAAATCACAGCTCGGTTTCCCATCTCCGCGTGCCGTGCATTGCTAAGACTTCGTTTTACCTGAATTCTGCCATGATGCTCCCACGGATCATTAAAGAAAAACTCATCCGTACTCTCATCATAACCGCAAAGCACCATGCAATGCTCATGGCTAGTCCAGTAAAATATTTCACCGGTATCCTCTATGATCCATTTTGGTCCGGCAATTGATGGTTCCAGATTCAGAGTAGTCCAGTAAATGACCGGAAGACCGGCATGTATTCTTTCAATTAGCATCTCTTCAGACAATCCGGTACCATCCATTGCCCTGAGGTTTGAAAGCTGCCCTTGATCCGATTCATGAAGAACTCGGTTCATCGCCTCAAGGATCACGCCGGGGAAACAACCGAAACCATCTTCTCTGTAAGGATCACCGGCAAAGAAACAACTTGGATCCGGACCGGTACCAATTAAGATATCTCCTGTGAGAGAGGGATCTTTATCAAAATGCATCGGCCGGGTCCGTAGATAAGACTTTATAAAATCATCTACAGTGATGTTGATCCCAAGAAAATTTAAAACCATCACGGTAGATACAGTTTCACACCCGGTAGGCCAATGATCTGTCTGATCAATGATGGGAACATTCAGTATCGTTGCCATTACTGTACCTTCAAATATGCTTCATCAGGGATGCCAATGTCACGAAGGATCACTTCTCCGGCATAATCCTTTCCGGCACCTCCAAGAAGACCGGTCTTTACTCTTCCAAACGTAATGGTGGCCTCAGCATGCAGGCCCGCGCCGAGAAGTTCACCGGTGTCAGCATTGATGCCGGACGGAATATCAACAGCGATAACATGAGAATAATGCTTCGATTCTGCCTGCAGGAGCAAGGTACGATAATTTTCCCTGATTTCCGTTTTCAGACCGATTCCGAAAACTGCATCCACGAGAACCGATGCATCCGGAAGAACCGTTTTGTCAGAGATATAAAAAATATGGCCGTTCACCTTTTTAAGCATCGAAAGCTGGTAGAGAAATTCCCAGCTAGCATGCTCAAGATTCCCGATAATGCCTACATCAGGCACGATCCCGTTCTCTTCTATTAAAAGCCTTGCGATGCACAAGCCATCGGCACCATTATTGCCGACACCTGAGAGGACCAGCACCTGCTCCTTCGGATATTTTCCTGCAATATATTTTTGCACTGACCGCGACGCATTTTCCATGAGGTTAAGGGAAGGGATCTTGAGAACATCGATCGCATATCGGTCTGCTTCCTTCGCCTTTGTCCCAGTGATCACTTCATATGCTTTTTGACTTGAATCATGATATGTTTCCATATTTATAACCCGTCTTTCTGCGAAAGACACCGATGCGGTTATGAAACCGTGGTTCTTCCGCAACTTTTGTTTTCTTAGCTTCTTTCCTTCTGTTAT
>OMZX01000115.1 GCA_900315665.1 uncultured Eubacteriales bacterium | reverse complement strand
TCTGTGCATTCAGGAACATCATCGTTCTTCTTAATCTCTTCTTGTTAGGATTCTCAATCATCTGACTGCACCTCCCCACGGAATATTCTTATACTGATCTACGGAACGGAATACGGCACCTTCGATGCGTGCCTTGATTGTGCAATCCAGAGCGCCCTTGTCAACGATCGAAATCTTCACGTTATCAACGCCAAGATTCTTCAGTGTCTCGAAGGTTACCTTGCGGATCTGGTTTCCGAACTGATGTGCGACAGCGCTGTCGAGCGAGTTCCATTTCCCGGCTCTACCGTCACCTGGCAGTCACTGGATTCCATCGTGCCTGCTACTGCGGGTTTCTTAATTTCCATACTTCCCTCCTTGGTGGTGCAGAAAAAATCTGCCTGAAAATTAGTTACCATGTTTAAAACGTTCAATTTACTTACGCAAATGAACTCAGCTGTGTACATTATATCCTGTATCGTAAGCCTTTTAAACCTTCTCTTTGTGCTAAATTCATAATATCGCATCCCGATTTTATAGGCAAATAGTTCATTTCTGATTACTTCCATAGTATTTTTCTATGGTATAATGCCTACAGATTGATGCGGAGGAAAATATGACTACACGTGAACTTCTCTATGTGAAAACAGCAGCCGAAGAGAAATCGATCTCCCGGGCTGCCAAAAAATTGTTTGTGGCACAGCCTTCTCTCTCACAGGCGCTGCAGCGGATCGAGGACAGCATCGGCGCCAGACTTTTCGTCCGTGGAGTGGATGGCCTCCGGCTTACGTATGCCGGAGAGCGCTACTATCACATGGCTTGCCAGGTATTGAAAATTTATGACGAATTTACCGGTGAGGTTACCGAAATCAACGATCTGAAGACCGGCCATATCACCTTCGGCATCACGAATCATCTCGGCGCGATTTTACTACCGCGATTTCTGCCGGAATTTACAGAAAAGTACCCGGGAATCACCTATGAAATCTTTGAGGGCTCCACGACGCCACAGGAAGAGAAGCTCCTCTCGGGACAGCTCGACTTCTCCATCATGCATGCGCCGGTAGAAGCTACGGATCAGAATCCGATGCTGAAATACGAAATTCTGAAGACACATCCCTTCGTGGTGTGTCTCTCTGAAAACTCGCCGCTTGTACACCGCGCGATTCCGGTCGATGGTTATCCTTACCCCGTATTGGATATCCAGCTGTTGAAGGATGTACCACTGTTGACGCTTCATAAGGAGCAGCGGATCCGTCATGTCACAGACGCTGTGTTGAAGCGTGCCGGTATCGAGCCGAAGATTCAGCTTCTCTCCCGAAACTATATGACGGTCGAGAAGCTCGCAGCGGAGGGTCTCGGTTACACACTTCAGCCGATGGACTATGTGACAGCAAACCGCTTCGATCATCCGCCGATCTTCCTCTGCCTCGAGGACAAATGGAAAGCCGAATGGTCGCTCTGCGTCACCACCTTGAAGGACGGCTTTCTATCGAAAGCCGACAAGACGCTTCTGCAACTATTGCGAGCTGCGGAGGGGGTTGGCTGAAGTCGCAAATCAATACGGCGCGGAGGGCACGGGGTGTCCGACGGCAATGCGGCGAGAGGGCGCTCTTGATGGCCAAGGGACGCCAAGTCTAATCGCTATCCAGCCAGCACGAACTGGGCCGGCCCAATTCAGGAAAAATCCTTGAACGAACTGGGCCGGCCCAATTCAGGAAAAATCCTTGAAGGGATTTTTCCTTCAATGGGCCTAGAAAATCCGGGGTTGTAACCCGGATTTTCTACCCTGTTCGTGCTGGCTGGCTAGCGAAGACTTGCGTCTGAAATGGTCACCAAGAGCGCCCTCTCGCCGCATTGCCGTCGGACACCCCGTGCCCTCCGCGCCGTATTGATTTGCTTCTTTACGTTTTTGCCGCGGCAATATTTAGGGGTTGGTTAGCGTCGTCGTTCTTCGAACGACGGGCATCGGCAAGAAATTACTCTCGGATGACGACGAAACCGTCGGCATCCTTTTGGCCGATGGTGTTGCCGGTTTCGTTGGAGACGGTCTCTGTGTAGCGATAGTAGCCGTCAGGATTTTCGAGGAGCTCCCTGGCGCGTTTTTCAGTGTAGAGGCTGATTGGGTTTTCGAGTATTTCACGAAGGGTCTTTATACCCTCATCTTTTTTGCCGGTGCGGAGGTAATACTCCGCCAGTTCCAGTTGCATTTCCTTTTTGTGGATCTGATTGGTTGAAAGGTCGATCTCCTCCTTCAGGTAGTCGATATCAGCATTTGCATCTCCCTTTGCTGCCGCGATGCGGGCTTCGTGAAGGCGGATCTGTGCATTCAGGTTAGTTTCCAGCATCTTCGCTCTTTTATGCGCAAGCTCACTCAGGTGCTTGAGGTCGTCGATCTGATCCTGTGCTGCGAGGAAGTCCTTCCGGAGGATCCAGAGGTTTGCCTTCTGGTTTACGACCATGGAGCTGGTGGTAAGGGCATGAATGCGAAGATGGTTCGGATCGAGGTCCTTTATGTCATCGAAGGCTTGCTCAAATTCACCCTTTGCTTCATGCGCAAAGGAGATGAGGCAGCGGCCGTTTGCGTATTCCGCAAGGTTATGCGGGACGCGTTCATTGACCTTTTCGAAGACTGCGAGAAAGGCGTCCGGGTTTGATTCTTTGTAGAGGAGCGCCTGCACGTTTGCGAGCTTTCGTATGGCAACCTGCATACCGACGACACGTCCGATGAGAATACCGAGGATGATAAAGAGCGCAAACCAGAACACGGTTGTGAGATCCGCGTTATCCAGGATATGTCCGTGAAAATAAAAATAACCGATCACCGCGCCGAGTACGGCACCGAGTCCCATGCAGAAATTTGCTGTGTTTTTAAAATAGGCGATCAATGCACCTTCCTCCTGTTTTCCGATTTCAAAACAATATTACTTTTTTCTTTTTGTTCTGTACAGATAATTTATAAAAGAAAGCCCTCCTGCTTTCGCAGGAGGGCTAAAGGATCTGCTGCTTAAAATCCTATGTTTTTTGTGCTTTCCTTTTCTCCCGAAAGGCTTATGCCAAGAAGGAGAATACGAAGGATGCAATGATCAGGACGATACCACCGCCGAGACGGGATGAAAGCTGTGAATAAGCGATCAGATCCATACGGTCTGCAGCGCCGAGGCAGGCAAGGTCACCGTTACCACCACGGTTTGCCATGCAGAGACCTGCGGTAATCGCTGCATCAATCGGATAGAAGCCTACAAGGTAGCCGACACCGCCGGCACCGATAACAGCACCTACCGTGATCATAAGAGCCATGATAACATTTGACGGCTTCGTCGCTTCGAAGAGCTGTGCAAGGTCGAAATCAGCACCCATGCCGACCATGATGATGATACCAAGCTGTCCTGAGAAGAAGCTCTGGAGTCTCTTAGCGCCGGCACGTACTCTTGCAGGAACAAGGCCTGTTGCAGCGAGAATAACGACGAAGATGATCATATATGCATACTTATGAATCGGTGCACCGGCGATCTTCGGAAGGATGACACCGGACATAAGCTCACCGACGGAGTAGCATGCAAAGGCAAGAAGCAGAGCACCGGCAAGGTCTGTGTTATCAGTCTTAACCTTCTCATCGTCTCTTGCAAGGTTGTCAGCATTACGGATCAGGGTCTTCTTATCACCGGTAAGAGACGGAACCTTCTCACCGAGAGCATTGAGCGCTGCAGCGAAGATGATACAGAAGATGTTCGCGATCGTCAGGATGATGATTGCAAAGGAATAGTACGAAGCAGCCGGCTCACCGGTAACCTGCTCGTAGATCTGTGAAAGCGGTACGGCACCGGCACCATTACCACCGCCCATGATCGGGAGTGTATAAAGGATTAGAGTATCTGCCGGCTTAACACCAAAGATGAAGCCGAAGATCACGCCCATGAGTGCTGCTACAACGAGACCACCGAGAATAGCCGGAATATATCCTGCGAAGGAACGAAGCAGGATATCTCTCTCAAGAGAAAGAACGGAACCGACAATCAGCATGATGATGAACATCTCAAGGAAGTTTGCGTCATCGGAAATGAAGCTGTTGATTGCATCGAGGCCCTGCTGCGGAACGAGCTGGAACTGACGAAGCACTGCTACGCCGAAGAAGGTCATCAGGAGACCGCCGCCGATATACTTGTTCCAGATCGGAAGTCTCTCACCGATTTCA
>OMZX01000116.1 GCA_900315665.1 uncultured Eubacteriales bacterium | reverse complement strand
ACCTTCACACTATGTGTCTTGGTATTCTCGCACACAAGAAACATACCATCTGAACGACCTTCATCCATACGCTCATAGGTTTCCTGTAAAGAGCGATGGCTATCGACGCCAAGAAGCAGATACGCCTTCATATTCGCGTCCTTCTCGTACGCGACGCCATTGTAGGAGAGGCGCTTCTGGTCGAGGAGGTAGGGGCGCTTGTCCTGCGGGACGCCATTTACAGTATAATGCGCGTTGCCTTCGCTGTCGGTCTCGCACTGAATGTCAAGCGCGGTATCCGCATCGGTGTCGCCGCCGCCCTCCTGGAGTTTCGCGGCGAGGGCCTGCTCCATCGAGGAGAGATCCAGATTGCCGCCGGAGACATTGAGCTGACCCTCATTGTCGACGGAGAGACCGTTCTGCTGGAGCTGCTTGTTCATTTCGTCCGAGGAAATTTCGGTCGGCGCCTCGGTCTCGAGCACGGCCGGCTGATTCGCCGCCTCGACCGCCTTACGGAGTCGGTACTGATGGTACGCCCACACGCCGCCGACCAGCGCAATCATCGCGACCACCGCCGCAAACGCGACCATCGGTCGCTGACGCCGCTTCCTGGCATCCTCCTTCGATTCGTATTGCCCCGCGCGATAATCACGCGTATCCCGTTTCGCCATGTCGTTCCTTTCAAAAAAATCCGGAACAAGCAACGCCTGTCCCGGATGAATTTACATTTTTATATGCCGGAAAGTCATTTGATTCCATCTTATAGACTTTCCAGTGGTTATCAAAGAAGCTTTGACAAATTGGGCGTCGACATATGACATCGAAGGCCACCCGAAGGAGGCATTGGCTAAGACGGGTGGTTCCGCGCGGTCCACGCCTTCACCGCCAGCACCAAAAGCACATACCCCATCACATCGAAAGGGAAGTCGGTGATGTCGAACTCGCGGCCGGGGATGTAGACCTTCGAGAACTGGTCGATGAGCGAGCATGCCATACAGAAGAGGATCGCCCACCTCGCCGGATGCCGCGGGACCCATGCGCGGAAGAAAAGCCCTGCGCACAGTCCGAGAAGCCCATATTCCACCGCATGCGCGAGCTTCCGTGAGCGCTGCCGAATCCGGCCCCGGCTGAAGTGACAGCGTCGCGATCAGAAGCATTACACCGAGCAGCAGGATGAGTGACCATAGTTTTTCTTTCTTCAAGCGTCTCCTTCCCAGCATGCCGAGACTTCCTTTAGCTTACTTTACTCACGGCCTCGCTACTGATCTGTTTCGTGTTCTTCGGTCTAATCTAATCGGGATTAGCCTTCTCATCTGTCCCAATCAACACTTTCTTTCCTTCAAAAGCAAATCCATAATGATGGATATCATCCTTTGATATTTTCCGGGCAAGAAGTTCTGCATCATAATTCTTTTCTCTGATTTGTTTAAGCGCTTGATTCACCGTTTCCTGGAGACTTTCTTCATTCTCAGGATCATGGACCTTAAATTCCAGTACATAGGCAGGATCGTGCGGGTTTAAAGGTTCCATGCATACATCATATCTGCCAAATCCGCTCTCTCTGTTTGATGTGATACGATAACGATCGGAAAGGTCTACTACGAGCCCCAAAACAAATCCATGATAAAACCGCTCCGGTTCTGCATCCTCTGAAGGCCTGTTGCCAGAATCGAAGCTTGAAAAAGTAGAAAGTGCAACGTCGTTCATAAAGCGGTTCATGTAGCGGAGATCATTCATCAGAAGAGCCTTTATAAAATCGTTGTATCTTGAGGAAGTATCTTCGAACCAGAGTCTCACCATATCCTGGAACATATGCCTTACTTCCAGATTTGTAAGAGATAATCTACATTTCTTACGAAGGCCTTCTGTTTCCATCACATCTACGATTTTTAGGTATCCCGCTGCAACCAGAAGACTAAAAACGCCTGATTCATTTAAGTCTATTCTATCATAAACAATTTCATCATCAATGAGCGTTTCGATGGATTCTCCCTTGAGAAGACTTTCCATCTTCTCCTTAACCATAGGCGTTCCGCGTCTTATCAATTTCTCAACAAGCGTATTTGCACTTGTATTCGCCCAATAATCTTCCAGTTTTCCGCTGTCAAGATAGCGGGTTATAGACCATGGATTAAAGATATCCCTCTTATCTCCGATTCTGAAGCCATCATACCATCTGACAACATCTTCATATTTTTCTGACATCTCATATTCATGAAGTGCAGCTCGTACTTCCTGCCCGGTAAAGCCAAATGCATCCTCATATTGCTCTGATGTGATCGTAATGACCTTCAGATTATTTAGGTCTGAGAAGATCGATTCCTTGCTGACCCTGGTAATGCCAGTCAACAAACCACGTTCAAGAAAGGGATTGCTCTCAAATGTAGCATTGAAAAGGCTTCTGATAAAGCCTGTCATCTGCTCCCAGAATCCGTCCACATATGCCTCCTGAAGAGGCGTATCATATTCATCAAGAAGAACGATAACCTTTTTTCCATAATATCTCTTCATGATCTCACAAAGAAATTTTAAGGAGGCTCCCGCTACAGCATCTGACATACCATAGTCTACGGAATCAAAGAAACTCCTGTCTTTATCATTCATGAAAGGTTGGTGATAAATTTCAGAAATATTTCGATAAAGCCCCACTATTTCCTGAATGATCTGCATCCTTGATGTTTCATACGTATTCCCTATTACATCGGCAAAGCTTAAAAAAATCACCGGATATGTTCCCTGAAGATCGCGGTATCTTTGGTCCTTCCATATTTCCAGGTTTTCAAAAAGAACGCCACTATTTTCATGCCGATTAGAAAAGAAATAGTCAAGCATACTCATATTGAGTGTTTTTCCAAAACGACGAGGCCTATCGATCAGCGTGACAACATCTCCACTGTCCCACCACTCTTTTATGAAGAAGGTCTTATCGATGTAAAAATAATCATTACTAATGATGGTCTCAAAGCTCTGATTGCCTATAGATACTTCACGTTTCCGACGACCTGTATGCAAAGTAACAGAGATTCCTTCCGGCCAAAGCACTTCATCAATCGCATCAAGGGTTTTCTGACGAGGTGCCGCAACTTTTCCTGCAAATATTTTCTGCACAGCACTAATTCCTATGCCAGATCGATTCGCTATATCCTTATATGTAAGGCCAAGTTCTCTTTTTCTCAACCGCATCTTTTCAATATCCATAGCGCACCTCCAAAAGCGGTCCATCTATAATATATGATATCTTATAATGCGATATTTGTAAATTCAATTGCTATTTTTTCGGTTACAAAATGCAATTTTTCAATACGTAAAATGATATATCTACGTTCTAAAATCCGTTTTTCTTTATTTTGTTGGCTGACACGTAGACACTTTCTATCAATACATGCTATACTGAAGCCAAAGGAGAAATTGTTCATGTCAGAAAAAGAAACATCCTTTCAGAAAATTAATAAATATAAAACGAATAAAAATGTTCCTAAAAAGCCCGCGATATCTGGAAGGATGTTGCGCGAGCTAAAGCGCTTTGCAGAAGCATCT
>OMZX01000121.1 GCA_900315665.1 uncultured Eubacteriales bacterium | reverse complement strand
AATCCGTGACAACCCACAATCTGTCTGTACCATCCAACGTATAGCTTTTGCGATGACTGCAGACAGCTTTCGCAAATTCTTTATTCATCTGCATCCGGAAAATGAAAACTTGCAAGTGGCTACAGATGATTCATGTCATCCGTTTATTTATCTGCATCGATTCAAAATCTGCTTATCGATGGCTGCAGACAGTTTTCATAAATTCCTTTTTCATCTGCACCGTCTCAAATCTTGGCTTCACGGGTCAAGTGTTTATTGATACGATAATACATCTGGCTTCACGGGTCAAGTGTTTATTGATCTGTTCATATTTGAGACATCTTGCAAAAGTTTACTGGTTTATCAAAAAAATTGATGTTTGATATTGGAACAGTTGAAATTCATACAGCAAAAAAGATGAACATTGGCCTGGCAAAACTCCCAGCCGATGCGGATTTCCCGCGGATCAACGGCATGGGCCATGCGGGCTACGGTGATGAAGTAATACCCGCATGACGGTCATCGTGAGGAGCATGCGTCCGCTTTCCTGTCGGTAGCCGATAGTATGGAAGCGATCGCCGGAAATGTACCCGGCGGAGGCATTGTACTCATCAGCACTGTTGAGCTCGACGGAATGTACCGCGTCTAAGTGATTAAAGCGGCACCAGTGTGCGACTTCGTCTGATTTGTCCCATGGGACCTTGTTATCCTGGTCGCCGGAGAAAAGCGCCATCGGAAGCTCGATACCGGATTCCGCAAAATCCGGCGCGTAAAGGAAGATCGTCTTCACCGGATCCGCGCAGGTTTTCGTCGAGATATAGATGTATGCATCCTGTTCCAAATTTAATCCTTTCTAAGCCACGTCAGTACTGTCTCGAGCAGCCCTTCGTCGCCAAACGCGCCCGACTTCGTGATGAAATACTGCTTTATGCCATCCTTTTTATACGAGGCGAGCACCACACCCGGCGCAACCTCGGCAACCGGCTTGAGCGCCGTGATGCCCTGGTCCCGGATGAAGCCCTGCAGTGTATCGCCGCCAATGATCATAAACGTAAAATCCCTGGCGCCGTCCTTAATAAACGATGAAAGCCGTCCCATGTGATCCGCGATATTTCTCGTCACGACCTCCCTTCCGCTTCCCGCTGCACCTTCGCAAGACATTCCTTTTTCTCGTCATCGCTCCAGGTGCCGGTCAGAATCTTCGCCATCGGCACATGACACCGATAGGCGCCATGCCCTTCGCCGTACAAAAGCTGCTTCCGCGTCACATCATTGACCGAGCCGCTTAGCACGAAAAGCCTCTCCTTAAGCGCCGGCAATGCCTCCTTCGTGTCTCGGGACGCTTCCATCGGATAAACCTCAAGGAAGCCCGCGCACCCGCCGGTCACATACAGTTCATCCGCCTTTTCCAGCCTCTCCGCGATGGCCGCAAGATCCTCCATCGTCGATGCGTCATGCACGATGATGCCGGAGAATTCGCATGCGTCATTATCTTGTTTTACAGTGGCCGCGCCGCACAGCTTCACCGGCACATCCGCGCTCAGGTGGATCACTTCGTCCACACCGCTCACATGAATCGGGTCGATCGGGTCCTTCGAAAAAATGCTTTCAGCGAGCGGCTTTCCGTTCACATACTGGATACCGCCGATCGTCTTACGGTCGGTCGCCGGATACGCCGGGATGAAATGCAGCCGCTCCGCACCGCTCGCGAGAAGCACAGCCTGCAGCTCCGCACCGACCTTGCCGCGGAGGCCCGAATCCGTCTTTTTATAGAAGCACCGGATGCCCGATGCCTTCGCCTGCCGGACAAGTGAGAAGACCAGCTTCCCCGCCTCCTCTGCCCCGATATGGCGTGTTTCTGTATCGATCACAAGCACGTCATACACAGAGCTGTCAGGAAACGGCACATCCGGCGCCGTCAGGATCACGACCCGCTGTCCCCGATGCGCAAGCTGCACGCCCGAGTCCAGCGCCCCCGTCAGATCATCACCAGATGAAGAGATAGCCCGTCGTCACCGCAACCAGCGTGAACGGCACACCGATCTTCATGAAATCGCCGAAGGAAACCTCATAGCCCGCATGCTTCAGCATACCAACCGCTGTGATATTCGCACTCGCGCCGATCGGCGTAATGTTTCCGCCAAGCGTCGCACCGGTCAGGAGGCCGAAATACAGGAGATACGGCTCAATGCCGAGAATCCCTGCGATGCCGGTAATGATCGGCAGCATCGTCGCAACATACGGGATGTTATCGATAAAGGCGGAGAACAGTACCGAGCCCCATACGATGATCGTATAGAGAAGGAAGATATTGTCACCACCGGCGTTTACGATGATATTCGCAGCATCATCGATGAGGCCGACGTCGGTCACACCCTTGATGACGATGAAAAGACCAGCGAGCACGAGAAGCGTATCCGCATCCACGGATGCAATCGCATGCTTGATGTTCTTATCATCATGATGCTTCACAAAATCATATACACAGGAGAATACCGCAAGAACCATGCAGATACAGCCGTTCGTGATGGACGGTGTGTTCGGAATAAACGAAGCGATGATGAGGGCAACCACAACCATGCAGAGCGTCCAGGTCGGCACATAATCTTCGACTACTGTCTTTTCATTCGCTTCTACCGGCTGATTGAACTTATGGAAAAGAAGCATCATCACCGGCACCGTCATCAACGCGCCAAGCTCTACCGACCAGAAAATACCTGCACGGCCGTTCATCCAGAAGAACTCCATAAAGTTCATATCCGCATAGTCACCAAGCATGATGGATGTCGTATCGCCAACCAGCGTTGCCGCACCCTGCAGATTCGAAGAAACCGCCACTGAAATAAGCATTGAAACAGGAGAAATATCG